>SKQW01000326.1 GCA_007118805.1 Rhodobiaceae bacterium
CGGCATGTCGCAACTGGCTGGGCTGCGGCCAATCCTCGGCATCGAAGATTGTAACCAGCGTGCCGCGGGCCAACTTCAGCGCGAAATTCAGGGCCCTGGGCTTTGTCTTGGGCTGCCCTTGGGGCACGGTGACGATCTCGTAACCGGCACGTAGATCCCTGCCGCGAAGCGCTGCCTGGGTGTCGACGTCGTCAGCCTCCACGATCAGCTTGATATCGAGCTTGGCGCGCGGGTAGTCGATGCGATCAAGCGCGGCCAGCAACGGGGCCACCATATTGGCCTCTCCATAGAGGGGCACGAGCACCGTGTAGACCGGCAAATCCGCGTCGCTGAGCTTGATATCCACACCGCGCGTCGGCTGCGTCGCCGCGGCCGAGACCGCGACCAGGCGCAGTATAGAGACGCCGAGGAAGAACACGGATACAACGCCGAGTAAGACCAGCATCGCAACGGCCGGCGCTGTGACGAGACCGGCGAGGCCGCCGACAACGAGTGCCGCCAACGCGCTCCTCTGCCACACAGCCGATCCCGACCGCGCCGACGCATTGGGGAAGACATTTTCCAAGTCCTCAATGGCAGCACGCAATATGTCGCGGCCGTGCCGCGCGATCAGGGCATCATGAAATGTCTGTGGCGGCGCGACCACGACAGGCGGGATCAACGCCGACAGGCCCGCTGATTTCTCGATCAGCCGCCGCGCCATTTGACCTTGCGGCAGAGCGGCGACGGCTACACCGCGATTGCCGTTGCGAACCGCCACCAGCCCAGCCCGGATCGGCAATCGCGGGCAGCATGCTGCGGCATTGTCGTGCCAGGGGGCAACCGCGGATGCAGCGTCGAGACCAGTATGACGGGCCAACAGCCTGGCATAGTCCTTGGCACTGATCGCGTTCGACGCAACCAGCTCGTCCTGCGCCGCCGTTCCGATGCGGCCGGCGCGCGCGGCCGCCGCGACCAGCGCATCCTCGGCAACATCACCGATCAGGAATGCGATCTCCGGAGGCAGCGCGACCCTGCCTTGGCCTGCCGCCACCCTCGGCGGAACTCGATCAAGCATGCGCGCCCCCCTTACGCAACATAGCGCATGTGCTAATAGAATAGCGGCAAAGGTCGAGAGATTGCAACTAATGCGCGCAAATCTATCCGCGGGAGGCCTCGCATTGTTGCCGTTCCGGTATCGGCACAGAAGTCTGGCGCTGCTTTTGTTGCTGTCCCTTTGGGCCGTCCTGTCCCTTTGGGTCGTTGCCGCGGGGGACTCCAGACTGCGCGCCGAGAGCGCGTCAGCAAACGCTGCTTATGTAGTGCCCAGTTTCTGGGATCCGGTCTATCGTCAGGAGCGTCCAAATCTGTCGGGTCGCCCCACCGTCCGGTTTCTCACCGAGGCTCAGGACCCTCCGTTCAGCTTTATCGGCGCCGATGGGCTTCCCACCGGGTTTCACGTCGAGCTTGTCCGCGCGATCTGCGAGGAACTCGAGATTGCGTGCACCATACAGCCATTGCGATGGGACCTGCTCGTGGAGGGATTGGACAGGGATCAGGGGGACGCCATCATTGCCGCGCTGCGCATCGACGAGGAGAGCCGGGCGCGCTACCGGTTTTCGCGCCAGTTCCTGACGCGACCGGCGCGCTTTGCCGCGCGGCGCGACGCCGACAGGCTGGACATCACGCCGCAGGCGCTTTCGGATCGGACCGTCGCGGTGCTCGCAGAAACCGCCCATGAGGCCTATCTGCGGGCCTTTTTCGGCGACGTCGGCATCAGGCCCTTCGACGATGCGAATGCAGCGCGCGAAGCGCTGATGGAAGGGGAGGTCTACGCCTTGTTCGGCGACGGCCTGACACTGAGCCTGTGGCTCAATGGCGCGGCCTCCCGCAGGTGCTGCGAATTCCGGGGCGGGCCCTATACCGAAAGCCGATATTTCGGCGAAGGGTTCGCCGTCGCAGTGGCCCCCAGTGACGAGGAGCTCGGGCGGGCCGTCGACTACGCGCTGTCACGCATCCACGCCGACGGCACCTATGCCGAGATCTTCCAGCGCTATTTCCCGATCAGCTTCTACTGACCGGCTCACTCCTTGATCGGCGGCGCGTCGGTTGCCAGCCGGTCATCCTGTTCCGCAGACGGCACTTTGCCGTCCCGCGTCGCCATGGCCACCGCCTCGGTCAGGAGCCGCAGACCCATGGGGCCAAGATCGCGCCGCCACAGCGATGCGGCATCGTCGTCTGGATAGACATGGCACCAATCCTGTAGGACCACCCCGCCGGCATCCATCTCGTCGGTCAGGTGGTAGACGCTCCCGCCGGCGATCGGGTCGCCCGCCTTTATTGTCCATTCAACCGCGGCAATCCCACGCCAGCGCGGCAGAAGCGAGGGATGGTATCCGATCGCGGCGATCCGTGCCCTACGGCAAACGTCCTGTCCGATGAAGGCGTGCGAATGCGCCGAGACGATCAGGTCGACCTCCTCGGGCAGTTCATCCGGCTGGATCTTGAACCGGCGGGCGTGGATGTTGGGCTTAACGCCATTCTCCTCGGCGGTCTTGGCAAGCCGGTCATCCGCCGACGGCGCCAGCACGGTGAGATCGTGCCCGGCCTCCTTCAGCTTCTTGAACACTTCCGATCCCAGCCAACGTGAACCGATCAGCGCAATCTTCATCGGATCCTCCTCCTTGTCCTGTCTTGTTGCTGCTACTGCTGCTGCACCCGCCCCGCTCGCTCCGCGCAGCGCTCTAGAGCGTCTGATGACGCGCGCGGGCCCCGCGTTCGATAGCGGCACTTACCAGCTTGTCCAGATCCAGCCGGTCGCGCAGAATCTGCAAGAGACGCAGTTCCTCCTGACCGACCGCGAGGTCGACAGCCGCCACCTCGACCGCGACCGCGTATGCGGTCTCGCGCAGACGCTCCGGCAAGGCGGCGGCGACCTGCGCGAGCACCTGTTCGAGACCGTCGTCGGGCTCCAGCAAAGCCCCGCATTCCTCCGCCACGACGACGAGCCGCTCCGGATCGAAGTCGCGGAAGATCGGCAGGTGCTGGACCATGTTGCCGATCCGGCGCAGCTCATTGTCCGAAAGTTCGCGGTCCACGGCGGCCATCATGACCATCACATAGATCAGCGCTTCGTGGACGGTGATGTTCCGAGCCATGGCGATGAGTCCCTTCAACGAGGCCTGGCAGACTAGGAGGCGCGTTCACGCCCCGCAAGGCCTCGGCCAGAGATCGGTATTCTGTATGTCGTATAACGGACCATAGCCCCGCCACCAAGCCCTTGCTTGAAGCGCGGGAGCCAGGGTTGCCATCAGCCAATCAGCGGCCGCGCCATTAACCACGCGCCCAGCGCGAACAGCACGACGAAGAAGATCTGCCGAAACGCCTCCTCCGACAGCCGGCGCCGCAATTGCTGGCCAGCCGCCATCCCGGCGAGCGCGGGAATCGTGGCCGCCACCGACAACAGCGCGATGGTCGGCGACATCAGGCCATGTCGGGTCAATCCCGCGCCGAGCGAGAAGGTGAAGACCACGAAGACGACGCCCAGGGTCTGGACCAGCAGGTCCCTGCCCAGACGCAGAGCCTGAAGATAGAGCACGCCCGGTACCGAATAGCTTCCCGTCATGCCGCCGATCAGCCCGCTGACCGCGCCCACGATCGGTGATAGCCACCCTTCGGCGCGACCGGGCGAGGGCACCGGCGGCGCTGCCAGGCTGATGGCGGAATAGAGGCACAGCAGCCCGCCGAGCAGCGCGGCCAGCATCATGGCATCGGCGCCGGCGAGGATGCCCGCCCCCAGCCAGGCACCCAGCGCCGCGGCGATCAGCAGGCTCCAGAACCGTTGGAGAATATCGCGCAGCCGCCCGCCAGACAGCGCCTGCCAGATATTTGTCGCCAAGGTCGGCACGACCATCAGCGCGATGCCCTCCTTGAGGCCGATGAACACCGCCATCAGGGCGATCGCGACCGTCGGCAGGCCAATGCCGGCGACGCCCTTTACCAGCCCTCCCAACAGGAAGATGGCGGGGATGGCGATGAGGGCTTCGAGGGTTGGCATGCCAGGGCGCGTCGAGATCGAACCAAGTGTCAATCACACGTTTTGCTTCGCTTAGCTTAGCCGCCCGTCCGCGAATGCTTGCCCTCGCCCGGCGGCCGGTCATGCCGCGGGGGTTACCCGGATCTCGACGGTCTCCTCATCGAGCGAGGTAAGCGTCACGCGCATGTTGACGGCCCTGGCCACCCGGGCGGCGTAATAGAACTGCACGCTGTGGGCATCGATCCCCTCCGCCGGCAAATCGCCGTCGAAAATGCCTCCGACCGCCGCGGGAATCGTGGCTCGTGGCCCCTGCGAGAGCAGCCGAAACCCGCCGTCCAGGTCCACCGTCACCGAGCCGCCACGCGGAATCGCCTGCACGGCCAGCGTGACCAGATTGACCAGAAGCTTGACCTGGTTCTTCGGCAGATCGGGGCTGTCATCCGGCCACTGCACCGACACCTTCTCGCCCTCATACAGGGCGTCGGTCAGGCGGCGGGCCTCATCGAGCGATACCGTGTCGCCGCTCGTCCCCATAGCACCGAAGGCCATGCGTGCAAATTGCAGCCGGGCTGACGCCTTCGCGCCGTTCGACCGGACGATGTCGAGCGCCATCTTGCGCATCTCCTCGTCCTGCTCTTCGTCGAGCACCTCGAACCCGTTGGCAATCGCGCCGACCGGGCTGATGAGATCGTGACAGACCTTGCTGCAAATCAGTGCGGCTAATTCCAGATCGTCGGGTCCGCTCAACGCCCCCTGCCCTCTCTCGGCTTGCTGATTCGCCCCTGAGGCGCGCTGGGCGAAGTGTTATCGCCTTGCCTCCGGCGCGACAAGCCATGCTCTTAACGCAGAGCATGCAAATGACTTGCAACGCCGTCGAATTTACCGATTCTTAGTCAAGATGCCTGAGCCTCGGCTCAGCGATGTGAGGACTAGCGCGTGCCCAGCCTGATACGCTTTCTCATCGCCGTCGGCTTCGTGGTCGGCATTGTCTACGGCGCCATGTTCGCGTTGGCCACTTTTGTCGATCCGCAGCCGCGGGAGATTTCCGTACGCGTGCCGCCCGACCTGCTCCAGCCGGAATGATATGCCCGACTCCAGCACAGCGGCGCCAGGCGCTGCCCTGATCGAAGCCTTCCTGGAAATGATCGCCGCCGAACGGGATGCGGCGATCAATACCCTGGAGGGATACCGCCGCGACCTCGAAGACTTCGCCGCCTTCCTCGATGGCCGGTCCGACACGCTCGCGACATGCGACGATTGGGCGGTCGCCGCCTATTTCGAGGATCTTGACCGCCGCGGCTTCGCGGCAACCTCCGTGCGTCGACGCGGCTCGGCATTGCGCCAGTTCCACAGGTTCTTGCTGGAATCGGGGCAACGCGGCGACGACCCGACAGCCCATTTCGACGGACCGAAGCGCGCCCGTCCCCTGCCCAAGGTGCTGAGCGAGCAGGATGTCGGCGCGCTGCTCGATCGCGCCGCCGCCGACGCGCGCGACGATGGCAAATCGATGGCGGCACGGCGGCGCGCCCTGCGCCTTCATTGCCTGCTCGAGCTGATCTATGCGACCGGTCTGCGCGTGTCCGAGCTGATCGCCCTGCCCGCCTCCCTGGCGCGCGGGCAAAGACGGTCCTTGACGGTGGTCGGCAAGGGCGGCCGCGAGCGGCTGGTCCCGCTCACCGAGGCGGCGCTTGACGCTCTCATGGCCTGGAACGCCGCGCGCCCGGACAGCCGCTGGCTGTTTCCAGCCGACTCGCAATCGGGCCATCTCACCCGCCAGGCCTTCGCCCGCGACCTCAAGGCGCTGGCGGGCCGGGCCGGCATCGACTCGCGCCGGATCTCGCCGCATGTTCTGCGCCACGCCTTTGCCAGCCACCTTCTGGAGAACGGCGCCGACCTGCGCGTCGTGCAGCAGCTTCTCGGCCATGCCGACATCTCCACCACCCAGATCTACACGCATGTCCTGGAGGAACGGCTCAAGCGCGTGGTCGCCGACCATCATCCGCTGGCCGGTTCATGACGGGCTCAAGCCGGGCGAATGCACCAGCTTGACTTCCGTCCGCCGCCTCGACAGGTTCCGTCGGGCGTTGGGTGGATGAGCAAGTCACGATGAAGGCGTATCTCGATTTCGAACGACCGGTGGCGGACCTGGAAGGCAAGGTCGCCGAACTGAAATCCATCGAGGAATCTGAAGGCGGCGTCGCCATCGCCGACGAGATCAACCGCCTCGAAGCCAAGGCCCGGCAGGCGCTCAGCGACATCTACGCAAAGCTCACCCCCTGGCAGAAGACGCAGGTCGCCCGCCATCCCGGCCGCCCACACACCCTGGACTATGTCGGCCAGCTGATCGAGGAGTTCACGCCGCTCGCCGGCGACCGCAAATACGGAAACGACAAGGCCATCCTTGCCGGCCTTGGCCGCTTCCGCGGCAAGCCGGTGGCCGTTCTGGGCCATGAGAAGGGCAGCGATACGGAGACCCGGCTCAATCACAACTTCGGCATGGCGCGCCCGGAAGGATATCGAAAAGCGGTCCGGCTGATGGAGCTTGCCGAAAGGTTCGGGCTGCCGGTCATCGCCTTTGTGGACACCGCCGGCGCCTACCCCGGCGTCGGCGCGGAAGAGCGCGGTCAGGCCGAGGCGATCGCCCGGGCGACCGATGCATGCCTTGGGCTCGGCGTGCCGAATGTCGCGGTGATCATCGGTGAAGGCGGATCGGGCGGGGCGATTGCGGTCGCCACGGCGAACAAGGTCCTGATGCACGAGCACGCGATCTACAGCGTCATCTCGCCGGAAGGGGCCGCTTCGATCCTGTGGCACGACTCCTCACGGGCCGCCGACGCGGCGACAGCGCTCAAGCTCACGGCGTCGGATCTACAGCGCTTCGGCGTGATCGACGCCATTATCGGTGAACCGCTCGGCGGCGCGCATCGTGACCCGGATCGGACCGTTCTCGAGACCGGTGTGGCGATCGACAAGGCCCTCGCCGAGTGTGCCGATCTCGATGCCGATGCCATTCGCCGTCACCGGCGCGAGAAGTTTCTGGCGATCGGCCGTTCGCTTTGATCCGGCTGCCGCACGGCCGCGAGACCTCTAGCTTTCCGGCAAATCGTTGGGTCGCGTAAGGCCCGCAACACCGCACACATGTGAAGGCCTCCAAGCGGTGCCATCACCCGGCTCTTGAGGGCCTAATTCACCCGTGCCCCATTTGCCACGCTCGGGACCTTGCCCACCACCATTAACCTCTGTGTTAACCGCGCGTTAACCACGCTGGTTTCCAAATCATTAGCACAAGCAAACAAGGTGAAGATTCGGTGACTGCAGCTGCGCAACCTCACACATCGATCCGTTTGCGGGGAAGATCACTACTTGCCTTCGTCGTAGCCCCCGAAACGCCGCTCGATGCCTGGCTGGACAATCTCGATGCATGGCTGGCGAAGTCGCCCGGCTTCTTTGCCGGCCGTCCCGTGCTGCTCGACGTGACGGGGCTCAAGCTCGACCGCAAGAGCCTGGCAGAGCTCCTCGCCGCGCTACGCGAACGCGACGTGCGCATCATGGGCGTCGAGGGCGCCGACCCCGCCTGGCTTAAGCTCGGCATGCCCCCGCCGGTTAGCGGCGAGCGGCAATCCGGCATGGCGGAGGTCTTGGACGGCGCGATGAGCAAGGGGGGCATGGCCGCTGCGGGGGACAGCCCGAAAACGCTGGTCATCGATGGTCCGGTCCGCTCGGGCCGCTCCGTCGTTCATCCCGGCGGCGATGTCACCGTGACGGGGTCGGTCGCCTCGGGGGCCGAAGTAATCGCCGGCGGGTCCATTCACATCTATGGCGCACTGCGTGGCCGCGCCATCGCTGGTTCGACCGGCAATTCCTCCGCCCGGATTTTCTGCAACGCGTTCGAGGCCGAGTTCTTCGGCATCGACGGACTCTACCGCACCGCTGACGAAATGGACCCGCGATGTCGAGGGCAGCGGGTCCAGATACGGCTCGACGGAGAGCGGCTAACGATGGCGCCCCTCAATGGGAAAAGACAAGGTAGGTAAGACATGTCCAAGGTCGTGGTGGTCACATCAGGAAAAGGCGGCGTGGGCAAGACAACGTCGACGGCGGCACTCGGCGCAGCGCTAGCCCAGACGGGCGACAAGGTCGCCGTAGTCGATTTCGACGTCGGATTGCGCAATCTCGATCTGATCATGGGCGCGGAACGCCGTGTGGTCTTCGACCTCATCAACGTCGTTCAAGGTGATGCCAAGCTCCATCAGGCGCTCATCAAGGACAAGCGGCTGGAGACATTGTCGCTGCTTGCCGCGTCGCAAACCCGCGACAAGGATGCCCTCACCGCCACCGGCGTGGCCCGCGTCATCAACGAGCTGCGCCAGAAATTCGATTGGGTGGTCTGCGACAGTCCGGCAGGGATCGAGCGCGGCGCGACGCTGGCGATGCGACACGCCGACACCGCGATCGTGGTCTCAAATCCGGAGATCTCTTCGGTGCGCGATTCCGACCGCATCATTGGTCTTCTCGATTCCAAGACACTCAAGGCCGAGAAGGGCGAGGAACTGGACAAGCATCTCCTGATCACCCGCTACGATGGCGAACGTGCCGGGCGGGGCGAGATGCTCACCAACGAGGACGTCCTCGAGATTCTCTCGATCCCGCTACTCGGCATTGTGCCAGAGAGCCAGGAGGTTCTTCGCGCCTCAAATCTCGGCGCCCCGGTGACAATATCGAGCCCGATGTGTGCACCGGCCCGTGCCTATCGCGATGCCGTCCGGCGCCTCAAGGGCGAGACGGTCGCCATGTCCGTTCCATCAGACCAGACCGGTTTCTTCAGCAAGATCTTTGGCCGGAGGGCGGCATGAATCTGCTGCGACTATTCGGCCGGCGCAGGTCCGCGACCGTGGCCCGCGATCGGCTTCAAATCCTGCTGGCACACGAACGCACCTATTCCGGGCAATCCGACCTTGTCGCGTCGTTGCGCGACGAGATTCTCGAAGTGCTGCAAAAGCACGTGAAGGTGGCCGAGGAACAGGTCCAGATCCGCATGGAGCGCGGCGATCAGGTCTCGACCCTAGAGGTCGAGATCGAAATCCCCACGCCGGCGCAGCGTCGCGTCGCCTGAGCGCCAGGCTTGAACGGCTGGCGGCCCGGCGGATTGCCGGTTGGGCGCTGTCAGCACCTATTGCGCAAGCAGGCGCTCCCAGCCCGCCATCTGCCGGCGAAACCAGGTGAACTGGCGCTTCGCGTAGCGCCTGGTTTCCTCGCGCATGGTGTCGGCAGCCAGGCTCAACGACATCTCGCCGCGTATATGTGCTAGAAGCGCCCGCAACCCGTGGGCGCGGTAAGCGGGCAATGCCGGGTTGAGGTCAAGCCTTGCCACGGCGCGCACTTCCTCCAACACACCTTCGGCAAGCATCTCGTCCACGCGCGCGTCGATCCGTGTCTTGAGCGCCTCCCGATCAGGCCAGAGCACGATGCGCCGGGCCCATGCCGGATCAAGCAGCGCGCCTTGACGCGCCCCGCTTTGCCATGCGGACAATGGCCGGCCGGTCGCCTCCAGGACCTCGATAGCCCGCACGATACGTTGGGAATCGGTCGCTGGCAGTGCCGCCGCGCTGGCCGGATCACGTGCCTCAAGTTCGGCATGGAGTGCCCGGACCCCTTCGGCCTCCAGTCGGGCGCGGACCCTTTCGCGCACCGCCGCAGGAACCGACGGCATGGGCGAAAGCCCCTCGGTCAGCGCCTTGAAATATAGACCGGTTCCCCCGACGAAAATCGGCAGGCGCCCGCTCTGCCGCACCTCGGCGAGCGCCGCCGCGGCGTCCTCGAGCCATCGCCCGACACTGTAACCCTCCCGGGCCGCCACATGCCCGTATAGCCGATGGGGCACCCGGGCCTCGTCGTCGGGGCCGGGCCGCGCGGTCAGAATCCGCATCTCGCCATAGACCTGCATCGAGTCGGCGTTTATGACCACCCCATCGTAAGTCTCGGCCAGCGTCAGGGCGAGGGCGGACTTGCCACTTGCGGTGGGTCCAGCGAGGAGTATGGCGCCGTGTTCAGCCATCGCGCCTGTCAATCGATACGCTATGGGATTTACTACAGCTTCCATGATCGCGCCCGACTCTCAAGCACTGGTTCTGACCGCGGCACCAGGAAGCGCGGCTATCGATCCACCGGCCCTGAACGCGGCGCGTGAGCGCATCGGCCCGCAGCGCCTGCTTGCGGAAAGCTGGTTGAACCCGGGCGAAGCCTGGCAGGCCATCTTCGCGCCCGCCGAGGATAACTCCCTCGACACCCTTGCCGGCGACTTGGCCACCGAGCTTGGCAGCCGGCCGATCGACGTCAATGTCGTCAGGGCAAGCTCTGCCGAACGCCGCAAACGGCTGCTGATCGCTGACATGGACTCCACGATCATCGAACAGGAATGCATCGACGAGCTTGCCGACCTCCTCGGCATCAAGGCCAGGGTCGCCGAGATTACCGAGCGGGCGATGCGCGGCGAGATCGCTTTCGAGCCGGCCCTGCGCGAGCGCGTGGCGCTGCTGGCCGGGATCGATACGAGCACCATCGAGCGCATCATTGCCGAGCGGATCAGCATATCGCCCGGCGCCGACCAGCTCGTGGCGACGATGAGAGCCAACGGCGCGCATGCTGCCCTTGTCTCGGGCGGATTCACCCTGTTCACCACGCGCATCGCCGAGGCGCTCGGCTTCGACTCCCACCACGCCAACACGCTGCAGATCGAAAGCGGGCGGCTCACCGGCAAGGTCGCCGACCCGATCCTCGGTCGTGAAGCAAAGCGTGAAAGGCTCATCAGGCTATCAAACCGGCTCGGCCTCGACCGCCATGAAACCCTCGCCGTGGGCGACGGCGCCAACGACCTCGCCATGATCGAGGCGGCCGGCCTCGGCGTGGCCTACCGGGCAAAGCCGGCTGTGGCAGCCCTCGCCGATGCCCGGATCGTCCGTGGCGACCTGACCGCGCTACTCTATCTGCAAGGCTACATGGCGGCCGATTTCGCCCTGTAGGCGCCGCGTCGGCGCCTACTCGTCCTCCGGAATCGGTACGACGACGAAGCGCATCTCACCGGCAGAGTTGGCCACCAGCAGCAGCGCTGTTTCACGCCCGCGCTCGCGCAGCCTTTCGAGCTGCTCCTGCACCTCGAAAGCGTTCGCCACCTGCTCCTGCGAAACCTCGAGGATCACTTCGCCGACGCGGAGCTGCTGATCGGCGGCCGGGCCATCCGGATCGATGTCCAGGATGATCGCCCCCCGCTCCACGTTGGAGGCCACGTTGTGGCGTTCCCGCAGGGAGTCGGAGAGATCGGAAAGGTCCATGCCCAGGGCGTGATAGCGGGTCTCCTGCGGCTCTTCAGCGTCCTCGCCCGTCAGGGCCGCGATCTGGGCGTCGGCCCATTCCAGGCGGCCGATGGTGACGCCGAGCGTCAACTCTTCGCCGCGGCGCAGGATCAGTACATCGACGGCCTTGCCGACCTCGGTTTCCGCGACGATGCGCGAAAGGTCCCGCATCCGGGGAACCGGCTTTCCATCGAATTCCAGGATGACGTCGCCGGTCTCGATGCCCCCGCGCCCTCCCGGACCTTCAGGGCTGACGCCGGCGACCAGCGCGCCGCGCGCCCGGTCGAGGCCGAGGCTCTCGGCAATCTCGTCGCTCACCGACTGGATTCGCACCCCGAGCCAGCCGCGCCGGGTCTCGCCGAACTCGATAAGCTGATCAATGACCCGTCTGGCGAGATTGATCGGGATCGAAAAGCCGATCCCCACCGAGGAGCCCGTGGGCGACATGATCGCCGTGTTGATTCCCACCACCCGGCCATCCATGTCGAACAGCGGCCCGCCGGAATTGCCCCGGTTGATCGAGGCATCGGTCTGAATGAAGGAGTCGTATCGCCCGGACTGGATATCGCGCTCCTGAGCGGACACGATACCCGCCGTGACGGTGCCGCCAAGCCCGAACGGATTGCCGATCGCGAGCACCCAGTCGCCCACGCGCAGGCTGTCTGAATCACCAAGATTTACCGTGGCCAATGGCTCGTCCGGCTCGACTTGGAGAACCGCCACATCGGTTTCCCGATCATGGCCGATCACCTGCGCGGGCAGGCGCGTGCCGTCGGCGAAATTGGCGATGATCTCATCGGCGTCGGCGATGACGTGATTGTTGGTCACGATGATGCCGGAGGGATCGATCACGAAGCCTGAGCCCAGCGAACTGGCCTGGCGCTGCCGGGGGCCGTTGTCGGGTCCCTGCCGATCGAAGAACTCCTCGAAGAACTCTTCGAAGGGCGAGCCCGGCGGGACCTCCGGCATCGCCCCGCCATCGCCGCCGACCCGCTGAGTCGTGGAGATATTGACGACGGATCCGAGCAGCATGTCGGCAAGGTCGGCAAAGCTTGCCGGCGAACCGGGAATCGGTCCTTCGGAGCGCTGGGCCGCGGCACGCTCCCCGTCGGTCGCGTAGGCAGCGCCCACGCCCAGGGCAGGCAATGAAAGGCTCAACACCAATCCGGCTATGCCCGCCTGCCGCGCGCATCTCCGCCAGCTCCCAAGATGCATTCGATCGACTCCGTCCAGCTACTCGAGGCCCAACCAAGACTCCCCGATCAACACATCGTAGCACTGCGCTGCGAAGCCGGCCACCGGCAGGCGCCACGCGCGCGGCGACCGTGCGCCCGATCAACCAGATGCACGCCGCCCCACCTCAGCCCCGGATCAGCCAGACCACAACGAGCCCGGCCGCAGCCGCGACGAGACCGCCCGCACGCAGCTGCGAGTCGGGCAACTCCTGGGCCACGGCCATCATGTGCTTCATGCCACGCGGAAACCCCGCATAGATGAGGCCTTCGATGACCAGTACCAGGCCCAGCGCAACGACGAGATCCGTCATTGCGCGGTTGGCGCCTCCGCAGCGGTGCCGGTCTGGGCCCCGAGCGTCCCGCCGATCGCCTCAGCATCGCGCTCAAACGATGAGGTACCGGCCACACCGTTACCAGGCTCGTCATCGGGAACCGTCGGCACCGTCATGCCGGTCCCGCTGAGCGTGGTGAAGAACCGGAAGAACTCCGAGCCCGGGCTGAGCACCAGCCGTGTATCCTCGGCATTGAGCGCCACCTCATAGGCCTGCATCGAGCGATAGAAAGAGTAGAAGTCGGCGTCGCGGCCGAACGCATCGGCATAGATGGCGCTTCGCCGGGCATCACCCTCACCGCGGACCCGCTCACTGTCGCGATTGGCCTCCGCCACGATAACGGCGGCGTCACGATCGGCGCGCGAGCGGATGCGGCGGGCTTCCTCCTCACCCTCTGCGC
>SKQW01000307.1 GCA_007118805.1 Rhodobiaceae bacterium
CTCCCGTTGTTCAATCGTTGACACTGCTGCCATGACGCCACCGAAGCGCGCCCCAGATCGCAATCCGGGAGCATCGGGTGGACCCGTCCGCCTGTCTGAAGCCGAGCTCGAGTCCATGCTTGCCCGCGCGGCCGAACAGGGTGCCAAGCGCGCGCTCGCCGATGTCGGGCTGGAAGGCAACGAGGCCGCGCTCGACATCCGCGACCTCCGTTCGCTCCTCGACTGCCTGCGCTTCGTCCGTCGCACGGCGGTGCAGACAGCGGTGCGCCTCATCACCACCGGCATCCTGCTCGCGTTGATCGCCGGCCTTGCCATCAAGCTGAAGCTGTTCGGCAACGGCCCCTGACCGAGGCCGCCAAGCCCCGACCCCGCCAGACCGCCGCTTCGGCGGGCTTCTCTATTGGGCGTTCATGAGTCAAGCCCTGAGCGTGCGCTGCAAATACGTGTGTTTGCGATTCCGCCAGGTCTCTGGCTTCTCTCCGAAGTCGGCAGCTCGGCCGCTTCATGGTTGGATCCGAAGGGTGGTGGGTCACGCTTTTTTGCGAAGTAGCCTGTCGGTTCTCCAAACCCGCCTCGAACTCACCTTCCCTCGGTCCCTGGCGGGACGACACTCCGCTTCGCAGCGGAACTGTTGATGGGCGAACTAGGCTGCGGTCGGCCGAGGAGCGTCTGGCTCCGCCGTCCATCGGAACTCGACGCGATCGATCCACATGCGGTGAAGGATGGCCGATGCCGGGCTCAACGTGCTCGGCAGTATCATCGGCGGTAAGGCCGGCCCCATCGCGACAACCGTCGGCGGTGCCGTGCTCAGGGAACTCGGTGTCACCACGCCCGAGCAGGCGGCGCGCAAGATCGACACCGATCCCGACGCAGTGTCGAGGCTTGCCAGTCTCGAAGCGGAGCGCGGTGCCGAGTGGGCAGCGATCGCTCTCGCCGAGCAACGCACCGCCGAACT
Organism: Rhodobiaceae bacterium; assembly: GCA_007118805.1. Classification (GTDB taxonomy): domain Bacteria; phylum Pseudomonadota; class Alphaproteobacteria; order Rhizobiales; family Tepidamorphaceae; genus SKQW01. Next base: position 956 of record SKQW01000307.1, read on the forward strand.
GCTGGCCGACCGGGAATCGGAGCACCGCGGCTTCGCCAACTGGTGGCGGCCCGGCGGTATGTACCTCAACCTCTATCTCTGGCTGCAGTACACCATGCTGACGCCGGTGCTGTTCAACGGCGTCCTGAAGCTGCATGTGCCGACGATTCCCTGGGAGCACCTGATCGCCTTCACTGCGCTCTACTGCGGCCTCTTCATGGGCGGGCATACGGTGAAGGCCGTGTTGGGGGATCGGGTTGCCGTACGGTAAAGGAGCAGCGGGTATTGGGCACCAAGCTTGTTGGGCGGCACCTCACTCGACCAGCTGCAACATCAGCGGGTTCGCGGTGGGTCGGGAACGATAAGGCGCCCATGCGAGTTAAGGGTGACAACCGCGGCGCGATCGCAGCGCCGGCCCGTGATGGAGCACAATGATGAAACACCTCGTAGCAACCACCGCGCTTGCGCTGATCCTCGGCGCGCCGGCAATGGCTGATGTCCAGGATGAGGCGGCGCAGGATCAGGTTGCTCAGGAGCAAACGGTATCTGAACATGGCTTTCTGCAGCGCCTTGAGCGCGGCGACATTCTGGACGGCGAGCTCATCGGGCAGGACGTCTATGCCGCGTCCGAGAATGTCGAAGTCGCATCGGAGCGGCATAAGGACGATCCAGAAGAGACGGCCACAGTGCCTGAGGATGAAGAGGTGGCGCTCGACGACGAAGGGATCGAGGACGAGCCCACGCCGCCAGAGGAGCTCACCGAGCGCGAGCGCATGGCCGAGATGCGCACCATTGATCCGGCGCAGCTGGAGGAAATGGACAATATCGGCCAAGTCAGCGGGATCGTGATCGATCAGGACGGCCAGGTCAAAGCGGTTGTGATCGGCGTTGGCGGGTTCCTTGGCATCGGCGAGCACGAGGTCGCACTCGAGTTTGATCGGGTCACCTTCGCCGTCGATCAGGGCGACCCCATGCAGTACTATCTTATCGCCGACACCGCCGCCGAGCTGCTGGAAGCGGCCCCCGAGTTCGACCATAACGCCATGCGCGACGCCATGCTCGAGGAAGCCCGCGTCGATGAAGAGGAGCGGGTCGCCGAGGAGGAGGAGCTGGCGCGGGCCGATGAGCAGCGCATGGCCGAAGAGGAGCGTGAGGCGCAATGGCGCGGTGACCGCGAAGCGTTCACCGCTCCGGATGTCGAGCGCGAAGGCTTCGAGCGTGCTGCAGTCGGCGAGATTTCGCTCGACACGCTGATCGGCAGCGACGTCTACGATGTGCTCGACGAAAATATCGGCAGCATCAACGACGTGATCATCGGTAACGAAGGCGAAGTCGGCTATGTGGTGGTCGATATCGGCGGCTTTCTGGGTTTTGGCACCCACACCGTTGCTCTCGGTCTGGACGAAGTCGCGATCCTGCACGCTAAGGGCTGGGACGAATTCCGCCTATATGTCGATGCCACCCAGGAGCAGCTGGAAGGCATGCCGGAATACGCCCAGGCCAACTGAGCGTTTCCGGATAGAATTGCCTTGCGCGGCTAGGCTGATCCCAGAAAGCCGGGCACCGCACCCAGTTGCCGCGGGACCTTTCCATGCGGGGAGCACCATGCAGGGGTGCAGCCTGATGCAGAGTCTGCGGATCGAGACAGAATCGGTGTTGAATGCGGCGACCTGCTGGACGAAGTGGCTGATCCGCACTTTCTTGTCCTTCGCGGCGGGATCGCCTGGCGCCTCGTGCCCTCCGGCTTTCCGCCGTGGAGCACAGTCTATCGCTGCTTCGCGGGCTTGGCGTGAGGCAGGTCCAGCTCAGGCTCAAAGCCATGCGCGGCAATGCGCTCCTCTAAGGTCTCTACTTGGCTGGCCTTCGTGTTGTCGCGCGTCTAAGCCTCGCTCGAAACGCGCGCATAAGACTCCAAGTCTAGGAATGCGTTACTTGACCCATGACCGATCTTGCTGGCTTTCCGTTATCTTCGCGTGGGGCGTGCTCGCGCCGCTAATCGTAGCCAGCCCCGCCGGGGCTAACTGCAGTAGCCCGATCGTTATTCAGCAGGGCGACACTCTCGCGGCTATCGCCAGACGGTGCGACTTCAGTGTCGACGCCCTGCTAAGCGCCAATCCTCAACTCCGCAATCCTGATATCGTTCAACCAGGGGATCGTATCTCGCTGCCCATTTTCGAGACCGCGGCAGAACCCGGCGACACTCTCGTAGACATTGCCGATCGATACGGCGTCCCGCTCGCGTTCCTGATTGCCGCGAACCCGGATATCGGTTCCGATGTGCTTGAAGCTCGCACCGTTGTCCTGGTGCCTGCGGAAAAGTAAAGCAGCGAGAAGCCCGCCCGGTGTGAACCGGACGGGCCTGCTGGCCGCTGCTGGCAATGCTGGTACGGGATCTCGCCCGATACCGCGAGGCCAGCAGCACGCGCAGCGTGGTCGAACTGGCGATCACCACGGTGCCGTTCGTGCTCATCTGGGGTGTGATGTTGGGCCACCATGGATGCAGGTTATTGGGTCGGCATGGTCCTCGCCGTGCCCGCGGCGGGCTTTCTTGTTCGCCTCTTCATGATCCAGCACGACTGCGGTCATGGCGCCTTTTTTCGCTCGCGGTGAACCAATGACTGGGTTGGCCGGGTAATCGGAGTGGTCACTCTCACGCCCTATGACTACTGGCGGCGCACCCACGCGACCCATCACGCCACCGCCGGCAATCTCGACCGGCGCGGCATGGGAGACGTCGCTACTCTCACTGTCGGCGAATACGTCGCATTGCCCTGGTGGCGGCGCCTTGGCTATCGGCTTTACCGGC
>SKQW01000349.1 GCA_007118805.1 Rhodobiaceae bacterium
CCGAGGCGTTGATCCCGGCGAGCGCGCGCGCCGCCGCCTCGATCCGCTGAAGGAGCGCTGGGTCCTCGATATTGCTCAGAAATGGCAGCATCGGCCCGGTGTCGGCGATCCCGGCAAGGCGGACGGCCTCGTGCAGCACGCGGAGCGGGGAGTGGCCGTCGCGCAAATCCTCCAGTGCGATGAAGTGCTCGCGCAGATCGGCGGCGCGCGCTTCGTCGCCGGCCTGCAAGGCGCGGCGTATGGCGTCCGACAGGCGCGGCGCCACGCATACCGAGCCCGAGGTAAAGGCGCGCAGGCCGAAGCGCGTCCAGTGGTCGATGACCGGCCGCTCGCCGATACCGCTGATGATGCGTTCCGTTCCCGCCTTGTCCACCAGCTCGGCCAGAAACGCGTCGACGGCGGGATTGTCCCGGACGATGGCGTATTTCACCGCGCAGATAACGCCATCGTCCAGCAGGGCCGCTAGGTCATCAGGGGTCAGATAGCCCTCGAACTTGACATAGGCGATGAGCGGTCTGCCATAGAGGTCGGCTAGGCGGCGCAAGCCGGTCGCCGCGCCGGCCGGTGTCGCCGGAAAGGCGAGGGGAAGTAGCATCGCGGTGGGAAAGGGCAGATCCCGCAGGACGCCGAGCTGGTCCTGCGCCTTGCCGTAATCGGCCCCTACGGAGGGGATCACCCAGCTCCGCTCGCCGGCAAGTTCGATCAGCATCTGGCAGATTTCGCCGAGCTCGCTCACCGACACGTTGTAGATATTTGCGTTGCCGCCATACATCAGGGTCGTGACGCCGCCGGATTCAAGGTGCTGGACGATCCGGCGGTTGGCTTCCCGGTCGAGGGACAGCGCGGCCGAGCGGGCGAGCGGCGGCACGGCCAGGACGGAGCCGGCAAGGTCCGAAGCGGTGACAGAATCGGTCTTCATGAGCTGGTTCCTTGATCCTTAATGCTGGAGCCGACTGCAATCCGCTCTGAGTGCCGTCACGCCGGATCGCTCCGCCCGCCGGCCTTGGCGGGTTGTTCGATGATGTCGGTGGGCTCGATGGGGGCATGCTCCGGCGCTTCCACGTGCCTGTCGATCTCTTCCTGCCCGATCGGCTTCATCCTGGGCGTCCACTTCCAGTAGTAGTTCAGGGCGAGGCCGGCCGCGGCCAGCGATGCGCCGATGGTATCGGTCATCAGCCCCGGATTGATCAGCACGAAGGCCGCCGCCATGTAGCACAGGCGCGCCGCCGGGTTGGCCAGCCCTATGAAGTAGCCGCTCAGCCCGGCCGCCAGCAGGGTGACCCCGGCGCTTGCCGTGATCACGGTGAGCGTCACCGTCTGCCATTCGCCGATCAGCAGAAGGGACGGGCCGTAGACGAACATGAACGGGATGATGTAGCCGGTCAGTCCCAGCTTCACCGCGGTGAAGCTGGTGGCCCAGACATCGGATCGGGCAATGCCGCAGGCTGCGTAGACCGCGATGGCCACCGGCGGGGTGATCGCCGACAGGATGGCGTAATAGAGCACGAACATGTGCGCCGCTTCGACCGGCACGCCGAGCCTCACTAGGGCCGGGACGAGCAGCGCCACCTGTACGATATAGGCCGGCGTCGTCGGCATCCCCATGCCGAGGATGATGCCGGCGATCATGGTCAGGATCAGGCCGAAGAGCAGCGTGTCGGCCGCGGCGGCGCGCACCAGGCCGGTGAAGGTGAGCCCCAGCCCTGTCTGCGCGATGACGCCGATGACGATGCCCGCCGAGGCGCAGGCCATGGCCACGATGACCGAGTTTATGGCGCCGGCTTCCAGCCCCTGGAACAGCTTGGTGAAGGTGAACTCGCGGCGGGTCGTCTTGCGCAACAGGACGACCGGGACCACCGAGGCGATCCCCATCAGCGCGGCATAGGGCGCCGAGAAGCCGCTGAGCAGTGTGCCGATGATGATGAACAGCGGCAGAAACAGGTGGCCGCGCTCGACCAGCACCTCCTTCAGGCGCGGCAGGTCGGCTCTCGGCAGGCCGACAAGGCCCTGCTTGCGGGCCTCGAAATGGACCACCAGGAACACCGCCAGATAGTAGAGCAGGGCCGGCAGCAGGGCGAAGGTGGCCACGGTGAGATAGCTCACCCCCATGAACTCGGCCATGACGAAGGCCGCCGCCCCCATAATGGGCGGCATGATCTGGCCGCCGGTCGAGGCCACCGATTCGACCGCGCCGGAAAAATGCTTCGGGTAGCCGATCCGCTTCATCAGCGGGATGGTGAAGGTGCCCGTCGTCATCACGTTGGCGACCGCCGAGCCCGACACTGAGCCGAACAGGCCGGAGGTGACCACCGCCACCTTGGCGGGGCCGCCGGCGGTGTGGCCGGTCAGAGCGAGGGCGAAATCCATGAACAGCTTGCCGATGCCCATGCGCTCGGCCAGCGCCCCGAAGATCACGAACAGCACGACATAGGTGGCCGAGACCTGCGCGGGGATGCCGAACAGCGCGTCGGTGGTCATGTACTGGTATTCGAGCAGCCGGATGACGCGGATGTTGGTGAAGACGAGTTGATAGGTGAGGAAGGCGAGCGCCGTGATCGGCAGGATCGGCCCAATCGCCCGCCGGGTGGCTTCCAGCACCACGACGATCATCAGGATGGCCATGGTCTGATCGGTCGCCGAGACCGGCCCGACATAGGCCATGCGGGTGTTGAAATATTGCTGCTCGACGATCGGGTAGCCCGCTGCGCAAAGCGCCAGGATGACGAAGGCCCAGTCGAGTAAGCCGGGATAGGCCTTCTCGGTGCCCCGGCGCATGGGCAGGATCAGATAGGCGAGGACGAGCGCGAAGCCGAAATGGGTCGCCCGCAGGGTGAAGGCGTTGGGCGGGCCGGCCCAGGCAATGTAGAGGTGAAACAGGCTCATCGACACGGCCACGACCGTGACAAGCCGCTTCATCCAGTAGACATAGGCCGACATGGCGCCTCGCGCGACAACCGGAGGTCAGGCAATAAGGCGGGGGCGCGCCTGCCGACGCGCCCCCGTCAGGTCAGGCGTTACATGACGCCGTTTTCCTCGTAGAAGCGCTGGGCGCCTTCATGCATGGGCACGCCGGTGTCCTGGGCCATGCCTTCCAGCGTGGTGTCGCGCATGGCGCCGGCGATGGCGGCCAAGTCTTCGCGATTGTCCCACATCTCGGTCAGGATGCCGTGGACGATGTCGGCGTCGAGATCGCAACGCGCCACGACATGAGTGGCGTAGCCGACGGCGAGCACATCCTCGTCCTGGCCGGGATAGGAGCCGGCCGGGATGGTGATCGGCGCATAGCCGGGGTTCATCTCGCGCATCCGGTCAATGAAGTCCTCGGTCAGCGGCACGAGCTGGATATTCGTGCTGTTGGCCAGGTCCATGATCGCCGAGGCCGGCACGGTGGTGCCCATGGTCAGGATATGGGCGTTGCCGTCTTGAACCAGGGAGACGCCGTCCGAATAGGACACGAAATCGACCGCGGCCATGTCGTCATAGGACAGTCCCTCGGTCTCGAGGATGGCGCGGATCACCTGTTCGGCGGTGTTGCCCACCGGCTGGGTGACCAGGCGCATGCCCTCATAGTCGGCGACGGTTTCGATGCCGGTGGCCACCGGGACGGCCATCTGGAAATACTGCGGATAGAGGGTGCCGATATTGCACACATTGTCCGCCGGCCCGTCGAACGGCTCGCGGCCCTCGATCGCGTCCACGGTCGAGATCGAATTGGCGAAGCCAAGGTCGGCGTCGCCGTTCTGGACGCCCTGCACATTGGCGATGCCGCCGCCCGGCATGACCGCGATGGCGGCTACGCCGGCATCGTCGGCCATGGCCTGGATGGCGCCGCCGAGCGGATACCAGGAGCCGCCCTGGGGCCCGGTCATCAGGACCAGCTGCTGGGCCTGGGCCGGCACGGCGAAGGCCGCGCCGACAGCGAGTGCGGTGACGGCAAGTAGCGCTTTTCTCATCGGGTCTCCTCCCGTTTCTGGTTGGGTGCGCCATCGTCTGAACGGCGCGGTTGCAAACCTTCTATACCGCTTCGGCGTCGAGAAGGAACGGCGCGCCGGCGCGTTCGGCGATGGCGCGCAGCTCATCGACCAGCTTGTGCGGCAGCGGGATGCCGCGCTGCCGGCGCTCGTCCTCGCGGGCATATTCGGGATCGCCGGCAACCATGACCGGCGTGCCGGGATCGGCGGCGGGCGTCGCGCGCAGCGCGGCCGCGAGCCGGTCGACATCGGCGCGGAAATCACTCGCATCGTCCCGGAAGAAGGCCGGGTCGAGGGCCATGAAGAAGTGCCCCACATCGTGGGCCGGCGCGTTCGGATCGCGCAGGGGCGTAATCGCGGCGCCGGACAGCGCAGTGGACAGGATCTCCACCATGGTCGCCAGCCCGTAGCCCTTGTGCCCGCCATGCAGCCGGTCGCCGCCGAGCGGCAGCAACAGCGTGTCGGCAAGGTCGAGCGTGGGGTGGCGCTGCGGCGCGCCCTCGCCGGTAACCGCCCAGCCCTCGGGGATCGTCTTGCCTTCCCGGATGGCGAGCTTGAGCTTGCCGATGGCGACCGCGGAGGTGGCCATGTCGAGCAGGAAGGGCCGATCGCCGGAGGTGGGCGCGGCGAAGGCGATCGGGTTGGTGCCCAGCATCGCCGCCTTGCCGCCGGTTGGCGCAATGGCCGGGCGCCACACCGAGGACGTGCTGATGCCGATGAGGCCGGCCTCGGCGATCCGCCGGGCGTAAACGCCGGCGGCGCCATAGTGGTTCGAGTTGCGCACCGCGCAGGCGCCCAGTCCGAATTTATTGGCGCGCTCAATGACGCCCTCGACCGCCATCATGCCGGCAACCTGCCCGAAGCCGGCCCCGGCATCGATCACGAAGACGGCGCCGAGGTCACGCACGATGCTGATGTCCGGATCGGGCGCGGCCTTGCCGCTGCGGATCTGTTGCTCATAGAGGGCCAGAAGGGTCGAGCCGTGGCTATCGATCCCCGCCAGGTCCGCGGCAAGGAGCACCTCGGCCGTAGTCAGGGCATGGCGGCCGTTCATGCCCCATGCGGCGAGAATGTCGCGCATCTGCTCCTGCAGACGAGCCGCTGGGACGCGCAAGACTGACTCCTCGACCACGCTTCCTCCTCAACGCGCATTCGTTCTTGTCATTGCTCCGGGCCGGGCGCACGCGACCATTGCCCCGGAGAGGGGGTAGCGCAGCCGAGGTGGCGTGAATTGTCAAGCGCTGCAAACGTGAAAATGTGCAACCGCTTGCACGCCGCCGATATCCTGCTACCAAACCCGGGTTCGTGAGCGGGCCGTGGGAGGCAGGTCGTGAAGGTCGCGGTGGTGACGGGGGCGGGCTCCGGTGTCGGCAGGGCCGCGGCGGAGGCATTGGTCGGTGCCGGATTTTCGGTGGTGATGGCCGGCCGGCGGAGGGCGGCGCTTCAGGCGGCGGCGCAGGCGATCGATCCGGCCGGGTCGCGCACGCTCCCCGTTGCGTGCGATGTCGGTGAGCCGGCGGCGGTCGAGGCGCTGTTCCGGGAGGTCGAGGGCCGCTTCGGCCGGCTCGATGTCCTGTTCAACAATGCCGGGACCAATGCGCCAGCGGTGCCGTTGGAGGAGGTCGGCTACGATCAGTGGATGAGAGTCGTGAACGCCAATCTGACGGGCGCCTTCCTCTGCACTCAGCAGGCGATTCGCCTGATGAAACGCCAGCAGCCGCGGGGCGGCCGGATCATCAATAACGGCTCGATCTCCGCCCACACGCCGCGCCCGCTCTCGGCGCCCTATACGGCGACGAAGCATGCCATCACCGGCCTTACCCGCCAGACATCGCTCGACGGGCGCCCCTACGGCATCGCCTGCGGCCAGATCGATATCGGCAACGCGGCCACCGAGATGACCGAGCGGATGACCGCCGGCGTGTTGCAGCCCGACGGCACAAGGCGGCCGGAGCCCCGCATGGAGGCGGCCCATGTCGGCGCTGCGGTGGCCTATATGGCGAGCCTGCCGCTCGACGCCAACATCCCGTTTCTCACCGTGATGGCCACCACCATGCCCTTCGTCGGGCGGGGCTAGGTGCGTCAGTGGATTTCCGGCTCGGCGGTCGGGGCGGCGCCGGCCAGAAAGTCGAAATCGCACCCCTTGTCGGCCTGGGTGATGTGCTCGGCGTGGAGCGCACCGAAGCCGCGCTGGAAGCGCGGCAACGGCGGCGTCCAGGCGGCCCGGCGCCTGGCCAGCTCGTCCTCGGGGATGTCGAGATCGAGCCGACGCCCGTCGACGTCGACGGCGATGAAATCGCCGTCCTGCACCAGGGCGAGCGGGCCGCCCACCGCCGCTTCGGGCGCCACGTGCAGGACGCAGGCGCCGTAGCTGGTCCCGCTCATGCGTGCATCCGAGATGCGCAGCATGTCGCGCACGCCGGCCTGCAACAGCTTCTTCGGGATCGGTAGCTGGCCCCATTCGGGCATGCCCGGCCCGCCCACCGGACCGGCATTCTGCAGGACCAGCACCGAGTCGGGTGTCACATCGAGTGCGGGGTCGTCGATGCGCTCCGCCATGTCGTTGTAATCACGGAACACGACGGCCGGCCCGCGATGGTTGAGAAGCCGAGCCTCGGCGGCGGCCGGCTTGATCACCGCCCCGTCGGGCGCCAGCGTCCCATGAAGAACTGCCGTGGCGCCCTGTGGGTAGACCGGATTGTCGAGCGGCCGGATGACGTCGTCGTTCCAGACCTGGGCGCCGGCGATGTTCTCGCCGAGGGTGCGGCCGTTCACGGCCCGGCACTCCAGCTCCAACTGCCCGTCGAGGCGGGACAGAAGGCCGCGCAGCCCGCCGGCATAGTAGAAGTCCTCCATGAGATACGCGCCGGACGGGCGGATGTTGGCAATCACCGGAACTTTGCGCGATATGGCGTCGAAGCTGTCCAGGGTGAGCGGCGCCCCGGCCCGGCCGGCCATGGCGATGAGATGCACAATGGCGTTGGTTGAGCCGCCAAGGGCCATGTCGATCGTGACGGCATTGGCGAAGGCTTCCGGTGTAAGGATCGAGGCGGGCGTCCTATCCTGCCACACCATCTCGACGGCGAGCCGGCCGCTCGCCGCCGCCATGCGCCGGTGCCGGGAATCGGCGGCCGGGATCGACGACGCGCCGGGGAGGGTAAGGCCCAGCGCCTCGGCGAGCGCGGTCATGGTGGAGGCCGTGCCCATGGTCATGCAGTGCCCCGGCGACCGGGCGATTCCCGATTCGATCTCCTCCCAGTCCTCCGGCCCGATATTGCCCGCCCGCAATTCGGCCCAGTATTTCCAGACGTCGCTGCCGCTGCCCAGCGTTTCGGCCCGCCAGTTGCCGCGCAGCATCGGGCCGGCGGGAACGAAGATGGCCGGAAGGCCCGCGCTCACCGCGCCCATGATGAGGGCCGGCGTCGTCTTGTCACAACCGCCAAGCAGCACCGCCCCGTCCAGCGGATGGCAGCGGATAAGCTCCTCCGCCTCCATCGCGAGCAGATTGCGGTAGAGCATGGTGGTCGGCTTTACATAGGGCTCCGAGAGCGACAAGGCGGGCAGCTCGATGGGCAGGCCGCCGGCCTGCAAGACACCGCGCCGGACATCCTCGGCCCGTTCGCGCAGATGAATGTGGCAGGGATTGATCTCGCTCCAGGTGTTGACGATCCCGATCACTGGCTTGCCGGCATAGTCGGCCTCGTCGAGGCCCATCTGCTTGGCGCGCGAGCGATGGCCGAAGGAGCGTAGGTCGGTGGCGCCGAACCAGCGTCGGCTGCGCAGTTGATCAGGAGTCTTCCGGGACATGGGCGGGATTCCTTGGCTGGGGCGTGAGGCGGCGGTGGCGCGATGTTTTCAGCACTGGCCGGCGCCTGGCAAGCGGCCGTAGGATCGGCGATCGCGTCGGAGGCGGGGCGCCGGGCGCGCGGCGCGCTCAACCTGTATCGGAGCTGCCACGCGCAATGCCTTCGGATATCAGGCGTTTGGCCTCATCAGGGCCGGCCCATGGCGCGACCTTCACCCACTTGCCGGACTCAAGGTCCTTGTAGTGCTCGAAGAAATGCTCGATCTGGCGCAGCGTGATCTCCGGCAGGTCCTGATAGGTATGGACATTCTCGTAACGGCGGGTGAGCCGCGTGACCGGCACCGCCAGCACCTTCTCGTCGAGCCCCGCCTCGTCCTCCATCATCAGGACCCCGATGGGCCGGCAATTGACGACGGCGCCAGGCAGTATCGGACGCTGATTGGCGATCAACACGTCGACCGGATCGCCGTCGGCCGACAGGGTGTGCGGGACAAAGCCGTAATTGCCGGGATAGCGCATCGGCGTGTAGAGGAAGCGGTCGACGAACATCGTTCCGGCCTCCTTGTTCATCTCGTATTTGATCGGTTCGCCGCCGACCGGGACCTCGACGATCACATTGATGTCCTCGGGCGGGCTCTGCCCGATGGCTACGGCATCGATACGCATGTGATCCCTCCGCGGATGTGATGCATAAAGCTAAAGAACGGCGCGTTGCCGGACAGTAGACTGCGGCCCGCCGCGCCGTCCCACGCCCTCAGGACTCCAGAATACGGCTCCCGGCTTTGCCGGGGGTGCGTCGATAGCTTTCAAAACAACATCAAATCTTCCGCACCGGGGCCAGAGGCGCTGCGGCGCGGGTTGGTCATCCGCGGCAAGATCAGCTATCGTGCTGCACTTGGGCTGGGGCCTGACACGGGGGAGACGCGCCATGACGGCGACCGTGGCCAGCGCGAACCGGCGCTTCCAGCTCATTCTGATCAAGCCCTCCCACTATGGCGATGACGGCTATGTCATCCGGTGGCTGCGCTCCAACATTCCGGCCAACTCGCTGGCTGCCCTTTACGGGCTGACGCTCGATTGCGGGGAACGCCAGGTGCTCGGGCCGGACGTGGCGATCGATATCACGCCGATCGATGAGTCCAATACCCCGATTCGCTTCGGCAAGCTGATCGCCAAGATGAAGCGCCATGACGGCTTTGGCATGGTGGGGCTGGTCGGCGTGCAATCGAACCAATATCCGCGCGCCCTCGACATCGCCCGGGAGTTCCGCCGCGCCGGCATTCAGGTGATGATGGGCGGCTTTCATCCCTCCGGCTGCCTGGCCATGCTGGACGGCCACGCGGTCGATCTCGATGCCGCCCGCGAACTCGGCGTTTCGATCTTCGCCGGCGAGGCCGAAGAGCGCCTCGACGAGGTGCTAAAGGACGCCGCCGCCGGTCGCCTCAAGCCGCTCTACAACTATATGAGCGACCTGCCGGCGATCGAGGACGCGCCGATCCCCTTCCTGCCGGCCACCCATACCAGGCGCACGCTGGGCAACAATTCGAGCTACGATGCCGGGCGCGGCTGCCCGTTCCAGTGCTCGTTCTGCACCATCATCAACGTCCAGGGGCGCAAGTCGCGTCGGCGCTCCCCGGACGACATCGAGCGCATCATTCGGGAGAATGCCCGGCAAGGGGTCTGCCGGTTCTTCATCACCGACGACAACTTCGCGCGCAATAAGGACTGGGAGGCGATCTTCGACCGCATCATCGCGCTCAAGGAGCATGACGGCATCGAGAGCCGCATGGTGATCCAGGTCGATACGTTGTGCCACCGAATCCCGAACTTCATCGAGAAGGCCAAGCGGGCCGGCGTCACCCGGGTCTTCATTGGCCTGGAGAACATAAACCCCGACAATCTGATGGCGGCCAAGAAGCGGCAGAACAAGATCACCGAATACCGCAAGATGCTGCACGCCTGGCGGCGACAGGGGATCATCACCTATGCCGGGTATATTCTCGGTTTCCCCGCCGATACACCGGACTCGATCCGCGAGGACATCGAGATCATCAAGCGCGAGCTGCCGCTCGACATCCTGGAGTTCTTCTGTCTTACGCCACTGCCTGGCTCGGAGGATCATCAGAAGCTGTGGCGCCATGGGGTCGCCATGGACTCCGACCTCAACAATTACGACCTCGAACATGTGGTCACCGGCCACAGCCGGATGAGCAAGGCCGAATGGGAGGGCATCTATCGCGCCGCCTGGGACCACTACTATACGCCGGAACACATGGAGACCCTGCTGCGCCGGGCCGTAGTGTCGGGCCAGCCCGTCTACAGCGTCGCCAAGATGCTGCTGTGGTTCTCGACTGCGGTCCGCATCGAGGGCGTTCATCCGTTGCAGGGCGGCCTTGTCCGCCTCAGGCGCCCGTCCGAGCGGCGGCCCGGCCTGCCGCGCGAAAGCGTTCTGACCTTCTATCCAAAGCTCGCCTGGGAGCTCACGCGCAAGCACGCCCTGATGATTGCCGAGTTCTACCGGCTATGGCGCATCAAGCGCCGGGTGGAAGCCGACCCCGACCGTTTTGCCTATAGCGACGCGGCCCTTGCGCCGGTGGTCGATGACGAGACCGACACGCTCGACATGTTCATCCACACCTCTGCGGCCAAGGATGCGGTGGTGCATGCCCGCAAGATCGATGAGCTGATTCATGGGGCGGCCCGCTAGCGGCCGGCGTCCGATCAGATGTCAGATTCAAAATTCCAAGGGAAAACAATATTTTACCAGAAACTCTCGTGATTCCGACACTGGTCGCCGGATCGGGCCGCTGTGACGGGTCAGCGCCAGGCGAAGGCGGACTTGCCGAGGCGCTTGTCGCCGAAGGTCTCCATGGCGCGGGCGACGGGGACGCCCCCGAGCGCCTGATAGAAGGCGCCGGCCGGGGCGTTGTCGTCAAGCGCCCAGACGATGAGCCCTTCGAGGCGGTTCGAGGCGAGCGCCCTGCGCGCTTCGCGGAACAGCCGCGCGCCGAGCCCTACACCCTGATGGGACGGGCGCAGATAGAGCTCGTAGATCTCGCCGCCATAGCTCAGCCGCTTGGTGCGGTTGGGGCCCAGCGTGGCGTAACCGGCGACCGTGCCGTCGAAGATGAGCACCAGCGTGCCGCCGCCGCCGCGCCTGGCGACTCGCTGCCAGTAGGCCGGGCCGCGCCGCGCCAGCATCCGTTCGAGCACCACGCCGGGAAGAATGCCGCGATAGGCCATCGTCCACGCTTCGTCGTGAACCTCGGAGAGGGCCACGGCATCGCCCGGGCGCGCGACCCGAATATCAATGAGGGCGGTGCTCATGATGCACAGGTTAGCGCTGACCGGCGCGGGGGGCAATCGACAACAGCCGCGGCGAGCAACAAGTTGATGGGCGCGCGCCCGGCCGCGCGCGCCGTTTGCCAGGCTCAGGCAATGGGCTCCTGCGCGCGCTGCTTCTCGGACCGTTTACGGGCATGCGGATCGAGGATCGCCTTTCTGATCCGCAGGGCTTGCGGGGTCACCTCGACCAGCTCGTCATCGTCGATCCAGGCGAGCGCGCGCTCCAGGGTCATGCGGATCGGGGGGGTCAGCTTGACGGCGTCGTCCTTGCCGGCGGCGCGGATATTGGTCAGCTTCTTGCCCTTGAGCACATTGACCTCGAGGTCGTTGCCGCGGCTGTGCTCGCCGATCACCATGCCGGGATAGACCCTGGTGCCGGGCTCGATCATCATCGGGCCGCGATCTTCCAGGTTCCAAAGCGCGTAGGCGACCGCGTCGCCCGGCTCATTGGCGATCAGCGCCCCGTTGCGCCGGCCGGGGATGTCGCCCTTATAGGGCGCATAGCTGTGGAACAGCCGGTTCATCACCGCCGTGCCGCGCGTATCGGTGAGCAGTTCGCCGTGATAGCCGATGAGGCCGCGCGTCGGCGCATGGAACACAAGGCGCTGACGATCGCCGCCCGAGGGGCGCATCTCAATCATCTCGGCCTTGCGCTCGGACAGTTTCTGCACCACCGCGCCGGCAAACTCCTCGTCGACATCGATGACGATCTCCTCGATCGGCTCCAGGAGCCGGCCGGCCTCATCGCGCCGGCTGACGACGCGTGGGCGGGAGACGCCGAGCTCGAAGCCTTCCCGGCGCATGGTCTCGATCAGGATGGCGAGCTGCAATTCGCCGCGCCCGGAGACGATGAAGGCGTCCTTGGTGTCGGCCTCGCCGACCTCGAGGGCCACATTGCCCTCGACCTCGCGCAGGAGGCGCTCGCGGATGACGCGGCTGGTGACGTGGCTGCCCTCGGTGCCGGCGAGCGGGGAATCATTGACCGAGAAGGTCATCGACACGGTCGGCGGGTCGATCGGCTGGGCCGGGATCGGCGCATCGACCGACAGATCGCAGAACGTGTCGGCCACGGTCCCCTTGGCGAGCCCGGCGATTGCCACGATGTCGCCGGCCCGCGCCTCCTCGATGGTGACGCGCTCGATGCCGCGAAAGGCGAGGATCTTGGAGGCCCGGTTCTGCTCGACGACGCTGCCGTCGCGCGCCAGCACCTTGACCGGCATGTTGATCTTCAGCGTGCCCGAGGTGATGCGGCCGGTCACGATGCGGCCGAGATAGGGGTTGGCTTCCAGAATGGTGCCGAGCATGCGAAACGGCCCGTCCTCGACCGACGGCGGCGCGACGTGGCGAATCGCCAGCTCGAACAGGGGCGCCATGGAATCCCGCGGGCCGGTCGGATCGCCGGCCATCCAGCCTTCCTTGGCCGAGCCGTAGAGGATCGGGAAGTCGAGTTGCTCGTCGCTGGCATCGAGCGCAGCGAACAGGTCGAATACCTCGTCGACGACGGCGTCGGGCCGGGCGTCGGGCTTGTCGACCTTGTTGATGGCGACGATCGGCTTGAGCCCGATCTTGAGCGCCTTGGCGACGACGAACTTGGTCTGCGGCATGGGCCCTTCGGCGGCATCGACCAGAACGATCGCCCCATCGACCATATTGAGGATGCGCTCGACCTCGCCGCCGAAATCGGCATGGCCCGGCGTGTCCACGATGTTGATGCGCACGCCGTCCCACACCACCGAGGTCGCTTTGGCGAGGATGGTGATGCCCCGCTCGCGCTCGAGGTCGTTGGAATCCATTACCCGCTCCGCCACGCGCTGGTTTTCCCGGAAGACGCCCGACTGCTGAAGCAGCCGGTCGACCAGCGTGGTCTTGCCATGGTCGACATGGGCAATGATGGCGATGTTTCTCAGCGTCATGACGTCACCGGTTGGGCCAGCAGGGGCGCGAAAAAGGGCCGCGCGGCCGAGGCCTGAAAAACGAGCGTGAGCGGGGTTCCGCATGCCGGCATGGGGGCGGGCCGGCCAATGCCTGTTGCGCTGCAATATAGCGCCGCGCGAAGAAATCGCAACGCGCAATGGGGCCGGGCAATGGACATCGGCTTGCGACTCTGTCGATGCTGGCGCCGAATCGCAAACCGA
>SKQW01000243.1 GCA_007118805.1 Rhodobiaceae bacterium
GCTGACGGTGAAGGGCTTCATCAGATCCCGGTAGGCCCCGTGCATGCCGGCATTATCGAGCCCGGCCACTTCCGCTTCACCGCTGCTGGAGAGACCGTCGTCCGGCTGGAGGAACGCCTTGGCTATGTCCATCGTGGCGTTGAAGGTCTGATGGCCGGAGCCGATCTCGAACAGGCGGCGAAGCTGGCTGAGCGCGTATCGGGCGACAGCACCGTCGCCTATGCCATAGCCTTCTCGCGCGCGGTCGAAGCCGCAACTGAAATTAACGTACCGCCACGCGCGCACTGGCTGCGTGGGCTGATGGCGGAACTGGAGCGTTTAGCCAATCACCTCGGCGACATCGGCGCCGTCTGTAATGATGCGGCCTTTACGCTCATGCATGCTCATTGCGGCGTCTTGCGAGAACGCGTACTGCGCGCGGCGGAAGCCTCCTTCGGCCATCGGCTGATGCGCGACCGTGTGCGCCCGGGCGGTGTGAGTTGCGACCTTGGCTCCAATGGCGTCTCGGCGCTACGCAATCTCCTCGACGAAGTGCAGACACGCTTTCCGGAACTCATCGAGCTCTACGACAACACGACCTCCTTGCAGGACCGCACAGTGGGAACCGGCCATGTGACGCCGTCGCTTGCCGCACAATACGCCGCCGGTGGCTATGTCGGCCGCGCCTCAGGCCGTGCATTCGATGCGCGCCGTCAGGCCCCATACCCACCCTATGATGATCTGCAGTTCGACGTACCGGTTTTGGACACGGGCGACGTCAACGCCCGCGTGTGGATTCGAATTCGCGAAGTCGAACAAACACTATCGCTAATCGCCAAGCTTCTTGACCACATGCCGGCCGGTCCCGTCCAAACAGAGATCCCCTCAGGGAAAGAAGCGCAGGAGGGCATGGCAATCGTCGAAGGATTCCGGGGTGATGTCCTGGCTTGGATCCGAATCGCGGACGGCCGGATGGAGCGCTGCCGCCTGCGCGATCCATCGTGGTTTCAGTGGCCGCTTCTCGAAGCCGCAATCGAGGGAAACATCGTGGCCGACTTCCCGCTGTGCAACAAGTCGTTCAACTGCTCCTACGCCGGCCACGACCTATGAAGGATCAACTCGATGCGTAAGCTTCTCTTCGAAAGCATGGTGCGCAAGGCTTTCACCGAGGCGCTGCCTGCGCAAGGCGCACCCGACGTAGAGGAACTCGCCCGAACTCTGAGGCACACGGCGCATCAGCGGCTGGGGCGAAGCCTGTCGATCCGCGAGGTCGATGCTGGATCCTGCAATGGATGCGAGCTGGAGATCAACGCCCTGAACAACTCCGTCTACGATATCGAGCGTTTCGGCCTGCGTTTCGTTGCCTCGCCCCGCCACGCCGATGTGCTGTTGGTGACGGGGCCCGTGACGAAGAACATGCGTGAGGCGCTGGAGCGCACCTACAACGCCACACCCAATCCGAAATGGGTCGTGGCAGTCGGTGACTGTGCTCTCGACGGCGGCTGTTTTGCCGGCAGCTATGCCGTAGTGGGCGGCGTCTCTGAAGTCGTTCCTGTGGATCTGCACGTTCCCGGCTGCCCGCCGACGCCGCTCGATATTCTCAAGGCGTTGCTGGCGTTGCTGACAAGACAAGAGCCGACGGTGCCAGAGGAGCTTGGTTGAATGCTCCGGCTAGTCTCAGCAGGAACATTTGCGGGAGGCCTGCAGGCCATTGTCGTCGCATCATTGTGATCGTTTCACTTCGGCTGGAGAGCTCAGGAGTCTTTCCGACCGAGTTATCCATCTCCTTCAGGACAGCCGAGCTTCTCATCGCGCTGGGGCTGGTGCTCAGCACGAATCGCTCTGCCGCCGCGACCGCGTTGCGTCTCCGGATAGCCGCTCGACGCATGTCTCCTGCCAAGCCGGACTATCCCAACAAGGCGCTACTGGTTCAACTCAGTGTGACAGCCTTCGGTCTGGCGGTCATCGCCGCGAGTACGCCGCCCGTGTCCCCGGTTGAAATCGCGCGAGGGGTCGGGTTGGTCGCCATAGCACCTGTCCTCTGGACCGGGATTTTCAGCATTGGTGCCGCTGCCTTTGGATCGAATGCGCATGCGGCCGTGGGGGCCCTTTTTGACGAAGCGACTACACGGCGGCACACGTCAACACCCGAACCGTGAGGCTCAGTTTGATGGAACACAGGTTGCAGCGCGTTCCACCTCCCATTGGGGCAGTGGTTCAGCGTGCGCTGCGCGGAAGATGCCCGAATTGCGGCCAAGGACAGCTTTTTGCTGCCTACCTGAAACAGGTTGAGCGTTGTCCGGTATGCGGTGAGCGATACGGGCACATCCGGTCGGATGATGCGGCACCATGGCTTACTATTCTCATTGTGGGGATCATCCTGGTGCCAGTCATTTTTCTCGTCGAGAGCCACACGAACTGGCCCGTATGGGCGTCGATCACGCTCTGGCCGTTGGTCGTAGCGCTGTTCGCTCTCGCCCTATTGCCGCGCATGAAAGCGGTTCTCGTAGGCCTGATCTGGCTCACGCATGCGCCAGGATCCGAGGAAGATTGAAAGGTCGTAGTCTCGATGCCCGCCATGCAGAATCTAACATTCATCCAGGCAAAAAGGAAGAGGTGAAGGAGTAGTCGTATGGATGATTCCGGCTACCGCCATCTAGGGGGAGTCCTGACATCCTGCATCCATCGGTTGGGCGCTCGTATATATTACGCAGACACCGATTCTTCCGGCTTGGTCTACCATGCTCGATATCTGGAGTTCTTTGAGCGTGGTCGAATAGAGTATTTTAGGCACGTCAGCGAGCCGCGCCAGCGCCGCCTTATTTCGACTCGCGCCGGGCGTAGAGTTCGCGCAGCAGTGTCGACAGCGTCTGTTTGCCGATGAGGCCGTCGACCGTAAGCCCATAGTGGCTCTGGAAATCGAGCACGGCCTGGGTGCACGCTTCCATCGGCAGCTGCGGCGGCGATTGTCCTTCTGCGGCAGAAGGCCGAAGCGATTGTGACGGAAGGTCGCCCCAGAATGGCGGTCATCGCCGGTTGTCCGGCCCGCGGAATTGGCCCATAACGGCACTCCCCGACGCTTCCCGCCAGACACGGGCAACAGGTCCGTAAAGCTTCGACGCGAGTAGATGATGCGCCTTCGGCTGCAGACCAATCTGGGCAGCTTCCTGATCCAGACCGACATCGACCGCGCTCCCCGCACGCTTAGGGCATTGGCAGCGCTCCTGCCGATGGACGTGCAGTTCCACAGTCCGAAGGTGGCCGGCAGCCATATCTACTGGCAGGCCCCGCTTCTGGAGAAGGTGGAAGGCGCAGCAGACGTCATGTCCGCGCCGCCTGGAACATTTCTTTACTGGCCCGAGCGGCAGTTCCTGGAACTGGTCTATGCGCCCTTGCAGGCAGAGACCGCCACGGTTTCCATTCTGGGGCGGATCGAGGACGGGATCGAACCGCTGAAGGAACTCGGAGAGATGGTCAGGGAGCGCCACGGCCGGGCGCTCCTCACGGGCCGGCTCAGCCTGGAAGACGGGGCGCCCGAGGGAACGGGCAAAGACATCGATGCCCGGCTTGCCAGCCTTTATCAGCTTCGCGCCGATCTCTGGGCGGCATGTCCCGGCGAGATCGAAGTGCTCATGCGCGGGCGTGGCCTTATGCATCCGGCGGGGCCACTGTTCATCGCAGAGTCGGAGGCAAGAGGGCTTCACGAGACGCTGTGGCGGCTGCTCCGTGCCCTGGACGATGGTGCCC
>SKQW01000344.1 GCA_007118805.1 Rhodobiaceae bacterium
AAGTGAACTGGCCGGCGCCCGCGATGGACCAATCGACTTCGAATGGGCTCAGCAGCGCCTGCCGGGAGGCTTCCGAGTCGCCGTTCGTATCTATCCTGAGGTAGAGATTCGGGTGCACACGCAGACCGAGAGGCACCGGAAGATTCACAGTCCGGTACTCATCCGACACATCGTTATCGTTCAAGACGTTCAGGAAGTCGTGACTGAAGCTGTCGCCGTGTTGAATGAACCGACGCACGTCGCCGCTGGCCGTCGTCCTTATCGAGCCAATTCGCCGATAGGCTTGCCAACTGCCGGGCAGGGCGATGGTCTCGGACAAGGTTGCAGCAGGGTCGCCGCTCCCGTCCCGCCCGACCAGCACATGGCGATGCGCATCATTGCCCTCAGAGATGTTGTCAATGGTGATCGGGCTGGGCAGCACGATGTTGGTGGTGTCGTCCTCATCACGGCACTTTCCGGCGGCGATCTGGATCTCGTCGTCGTCCACCCAGGTCATCTCGGGCGGCGCCTTGGCCATGGCCAGCGGCAGCGTTTCGACGCCCGCCAGAAGCCAGCTTGCACCGCTCCAGACATACTGAGCACTGGTATCACGGTCCCACACGACCAGGCCCTCGAAGGGCACGATCTTGAGCCAGATGCCGTCGGTGAACAGGAACAGGTTGAGGTCGCCGTTTTCCCAGGCACCGGTGGCGCCCGAAGCGGCGATATACATGTCGCCCTCATCCGGCTCACCCGGCGGGTCCGTCTCGGCCATCGAGATGACGGCGATATTCATCAGCGCGTCCAGCCGCTTGAAGCTCTCATTGGCCGGCACGTGCTTCTGGGCCTGGCCGGCGGCGATCAGCGGCAGGTTGAGGCGGGGCGTTTCCATGGCTGTCCCTCAGATAAACCGGAGTTTGAAGATGTCGGCCGTCGCCGGCAGCCCCCGGCCGACGGTGGCGCTGCGCTGATAGACGCGCAGCCGGACCGGCTCGATGCCGGCCAACCCGAAATCCGACACCTGCATCGCCGCCTCATAGACGAAGTCCGGCGATGTCAGACCGTTCACGGTGCGCACCCGATGCGGGCCGGCGTTCTGCCTGCAAGCTTCATGCTTCTTATCCTCATTCGCGCCCCAGAAGCCGCGTCACCCGGGCGATCTCGGTGACGAAATCCTCGAAGCGCCGGTTCGACCGGGCCAGTTCCTTCAGCGTCCAGACGAGCAGCGTGCTCGCCCCGCTGGCCCACAGGAACAGCGCCAGATGGCCGCGCCCCGATCCGCAGGCCGAACTGCAGCATGTCCCAAGTCGCCTCGGCATGGCGCCACTTGGCAAGCTCGTCGGCCCAGGCGGCGGCGAATTGCGGTCCGCGCAGGGAATCGGGGTCCTCCGCCGAGTATAGCTGGGCAATCGTGCCATTGCCCCATTCAAGCCGGCGCCGTGTCGGCGACCAGTCCGGCCGCTGGCGCGCGTCATGGACGGCGAGGACGCCGGAGACCCCTTCCACCATGACCTCCCGCGCATCGGCGACGGTCTCGCCGACGAGTGCGATCCGGCCGACCGGCCGAAGCGCGAAGGGCGGCAGGCCAAGCGCCATGCCCTTCACCCATTCCGCCCCGGCGCGCGTCTTGCCCGCGCCGCGCCCGCCGAGCAGCAGCCACACCGTCCAGTCGCCGGCCGGCGGAAGCTGGCTCTCGCGGGCCCATAGCGGCCAGCAATCGAGCAGCGCCCGATAGGCCGCAGGCGGCAACCCCGCCATGACCGCGCCGAGCCGACCCGCCTCATGGTGCCGCTTCAAGCCGTGCCGCAAGCTCTGCCAGAAGGCGCTCGACATCGACCTCCGATCCGCCATCGTCGCTGGCGTCATCGCCCTGCTCCCGTATCGCGGCCAGGTCCTGCTCCAGCGCGATCAGCTTCTCGACCGTGCGGGTCAGCGAGGCCAGCGTCCGCGCGGTGCGCTCATCGCCGCCGCCGGGCTTGACCCGCTCGCACGCCCTCAGGCACCGGTTGAGCGTCCGCCACAGGCGTTCTGCCAGGGCCTTGCGGTCGGTCGCCGGCGGCAGCTCCGGCAAGGGCACCGCCGCGGCTGGCGCCGGGCCGGTGCATCGATGGCTGATCCAGCCTTCGCGCCGCTTGCGCCTGTAGAGCGTTGAGCGTGAGATCCCCGCCATGGCGGCGATCTCGTCCACCGGACGCTCGCTCGTCTCGTAAAGCTCGCGCACTTCGGCCCAGTCCGTCTCGCGTTTGTCGTCCACCGGGCCGGCCTCCTCAAACGCCAACGGGCCGCCATGGCATCAAGCCGTGGCGGCCCGTTCGGGCACATTTGTCGAGCTTGACCGGACCCTAGCCGAGCAGCGTCACGCTGTCAAGGTATTTTTTCCTATAACCCCCGGTTGCGCTCGCGTGTGGGTCGACATGAAAACGACATACAACCGCGCAGCACTTCGATCTAGGATTCAACTACTTGTCGATAAGACGTCTGCCGGGCCCGGCAATCAGGCCGAGTCGGCGGCCATCACCGGTCGGGCCGACGAGCCTTTTCGCGCCCCCTACGATGTATCCGGTGGAATGTTAGCCGCTTCGCCGATCCCCCATGAGTCATCGGATGTTTTCTGGTTGCCATGGGCGTGATCACGGTGTGGTCGTGGGGGCACAGCGGGGCGCCGTTAACCAAATCCTAACCGATCGCGGTTGCCTCCCTTCGGGCCTCACGCTATCGTGCAGCCATAGGGACACACACACAAATACTTTCGATCGGAGCGGGAAAACTTGGCTTGCTAAGCAAGATGCGGGGCTATTGAGAAATGCATGGCTATGAAGAGACTATAATAAAAATTGGAAGACTGTTGAAGCCATTGCGTTGCGTCTTGTAGGCAAGTAAACGCTCCATGTTGGCGCGGTTTGTTTCCTGTCCGCGCTGCATTCCGATCAGACATCGTTCATCTTGAAGCGCCGATGCCGGGACAGGGTCGCCGGCAAGGAGGAGGGCTGCGTGCAGGGCTCAGTCGGGGCATACGCTGGCGATATCGACGCTGTCCAGACATGGCAGCGGCTTGAAGACAGCCGGGACGCAATTCTGGTGGATGTGCGTAGCCGCGCCGAATGGGCGTTCGTGGGTCTGCCCGACCTGTCGTCGCTCGGCAGGGAGCCGGTGATGATCGAATGGCAGCATTTCCCGGGCGGCGCCCGCAATGAAGGCTTTGTCGACGCCCTGGCCGAGGAGCTGAAAGCTCGCGGCGCGGCGGCGGACACGCCGATCTACTTCATTTGCCGCTCGGGCGGGCGCAGCGCAGCGGCGGCAGCGGCGATGACGGCGGCTGGATACCGCCAGTGCTTCAATGTTGCGGGCGGTTTCGAGGGCCGTCTGGACGAGAACAGACATAGGGGGGCTTTGGAAGGTTGGAAGGCAGCGAAACTGCCATGGGTTCAGAGTTGAGGCGACTGGACACCGAACATCGGGGGCACGTGATGAGCTTGGAACGACTGGGTGCGACGGCGAAGCGCCTCAATGCCGGCCAGGACCGGCGAACGCCGGCAGCGGCGGCGAAAGCCGCCGGCGCGAACGCCTCGGAGGATGCCGTGGGCGAGACTGGCGCCTGGGATCGCACGGCGGCTTGGGACCGCATCCGGGCGCGCTTGAAGGCGGACTATGGCGATGACGTCTTCCGCAGCTGGTTCCAGGGCCTGTCCTATGTCGAGATCGACGGCATGACCGTCATCCTCTCGGTGCCCACGGCGTTCCTG
>SKQW01000259.1 GCA_007118805.1 Rhodobiaceae bacterium
CAGCGCCGGGCGCGGCCCGACGCACCGTTCCGGGCCCAACATCTGGACCTGTCGCCCGCCGATTCGCGCGGGCCCGCGCCGGACGCGGCGGCCGTGGTCGACAATGAGAGCCCGCTGGCCTGGCTGCGGCGCCGGCGCGATCCGGCCGGCCGGCCGATGATTAGCCAGGCCCAGTATGACGCCGGGGAGCGGCTGCGGGCCGATTTCACCATGGCGCGGCTGAGCCCGCGGGTGACGGCCGACTGGAGCGCCACGCCGGAGCGCCGCCGGCGCCGGGGCGGGCAGGCGGGGGTGCATCTCATCGACAGCGCGCTTGCCGCCAAGCAGCGGGTCGATGCCGCCGTCAGCGCCGTCGGGCCGGCGCTCGGCGGGGTGCTGCTCGATGTCTGCGGGTTCCTTGCCGGGCTCGAGGAAGTCGAGCGCCAGCGCGGCTGGCCGCGCCGCTCGGGCAAGGTGGTGCTGGCCATCGCCCTCGACCGCTTGGCCGCGCATTACGGCCTTGCCGAGGCGGCGCGCGGGCCCGACAGCGCCCGGATCCGGCAATGGGGCGCGCGCGATTACCGGCCGCGCCCATGAGGCGCACGCCGTCAGGCGGAGACGGTGGAGCGGGTCCGGGCCTCGGCGCGCATGCGCTCGATCATCGCGGTCAGGCCGTTGGAGCGCTGCGGCGTGAGATGCTCGCGCAGGCCAAGCCGGGCAAACACCTCGTTGGCGTCGGTCGACAGGATGTCGCTGGCCCGCTTGCCCGAATAGAGCGCGAACAGGATGGCGATCAGGCCGCGCACAATATGGGCGTCGCTGTCGCCGCGGAACTCGATCACCGGGTCCCCGTCCCCGGTGCTGCGCGTCTCGAGCCACACCTGGCTGACGCAGCCTTCGACCTTGTTGGCCGGGCTGCGGGCCTCCTCGGGCAGTGGCTCGAGCGAGCGCCCGAGCTCGATCACATAGCGGTAGCGGTCCTCCCAGTCGTCGAGGAAGGCGAAATCGTCAAGAATGGCCTCGATCGTCGTCACGGCACCCGCCAGCGGTTGTTCCCAGTCTTGCGAAACCATATAGGTCGGCGCGCCCGGAGGCAAAACCGGGGGGCGGATCAGCCCGTCGAGTCCGGGCCCTGCCAGGGCACGTCGAGATCCTCCACGCGCAGGGTGTCGCTGCCCGGCTCGATTGCGCGGGTGCCCTGGTCGAGCTCTGCGCTGCCGTCCGGGTCCGCCAGATAGGTGTAGAGCAGCTTGGCCCCATGCTGGGCCTTCTGGCCGAATACCTGGATGGCCGCCGACCCGGTCTCGCAGGTCGCCGGGTTGCGCTGGCAGAAGCTGGACAGATCGGCAATCGTGTCGCGCGCGGCGAACATCGCCGCACTGGCCGAAACCCCCGGCGAGGCAGGCTCGCTTTGACCTGCGTCGCTGACATCGGTGCCGCTGGGCAGAAGCAGTATCACCAGCGACAGCCAGAACGCCGCCTTGATAAGGAACATGAATGCGCCTCCGGTTTCTCGCCCGTTTGACGCGACCCTAGCAGCGGCGGCTTGCGGCCCGCTTTTCGCGATCGGTGCAATTTTATCGAATTCACCAAGCCCTTGGCGAAAACGGCGTTTTCAGACTGTTAACCCTGCCGGCACCGACCCTGCGGCGGCGCCCGACTTTAGCTTTCCCTTAATGGCACGCTGTCAGCATCCCGCCTTGCAAGACGTATCGGCGAAGCGGCGCGCCGGAGTATCGAGTGGCCATCTGCGTATTCCCATATCCAGTGAGTCGGGGCATCCATGCCTTGCTGCACCCGGCGGTGCGCGACGAACCACGCCAGGCGGCCCAGCACGGGGCGCTGATCGCCACCAGGCTGATCGGCGGCGGTCTGGCGCTGGTGGCGTTTCCCGCCTATCTGGCGCTAATGGGGCCGCCGACGCTGGTCGGCGCGGTTGTCTTCGCCTGGCTCCTCACCCCGCTGGCCGTCGCCTTCTATCTGTCGCGCAGCGGGCGGCTGGATGCTGCCCGGATCGCCTCGTCGGGAAGCCTGGCCGGCCTCGTCGCCCTCGTTGCCGGCGCCACCGGCGGACCCGCCTCGCCCCTATTGGTGTGGATGCTCGCCGTGCCGGCCGAGGCGGCGCTATGGGGGTCGCGCCGGCTTCTGGGCTTTGCAGTGGGGTTTGCCGGCGCTGCCACGGCGGCGGTGTGCCTTGCCGCCCTGGCGGGCGTTCTGCCGCCGGCGCCCGGTTTCGTCCAGTCGGCCTGGGCGCTGCCGCTATTGGGGCTGGTGCCGGCCGCGCTCTATGTCGTGGCGGTCGCCGCCGCGCAGGGCGCGCCGATGGCAGGACGGCCCGCAGATGAAGGCGGCGAGACCAGCCATCGCATGATGATCGAGCACGGGCCGGACGCGGTCACCCGGCACCGGCGCAACGGCAATGTGACCTATGCCTCGGGCGGGGCCGGGCGGTGCCTCGGTGTGCCGGCGGGCGAGCTGCACGGGTGCGGCCTGTTCAACCGGGTGCATGTCATGGATCGGCCGGCCTATCTCAAGGCCATCGATCTGGCGGCCGAGACCGGCGAGGCCGCCGCCGAGATACGATTGGCGGCCGGCGCAAGCCGGACCCAGGACTGGCTGTGGATCGAGATGCGCTGCCGCGCACTGCCCGACGCGGTGGGGGACGGCCCCGATGTGGTCTCAGTCCTGCGCGACATTACCGCGCTCAAGGCGCAGGAGCAGGCGGCATCCGAGGCGATCGAACTGGCCGAGCGGCGCGATCTGGCCAAGACGCGCTTCCTGGCCCGGGTCAGCCACGAGTTGCGCACCCCGCTCAATGCGATCATCGGGTTCTCCGAGCTTCTGTCGGAATCGCCGGAGGCCGGCATTGAACCCGGCAAGGAGCGCGAATATGCCGGGCTGATCCGCGACAGCGGCCGCCATCTGCTCGACCTGATCAACGACATACTGGACATGTCCAAACTCGAATCAGGCAATTTCCATGTCCTGCCCGAGCCGTTCGACCTGGCCGAGCTGATCGAGAACTGCCGGCAACTGCTCGGCCCGGAAGCGGCAGCCGCCGGGCTGAGCCTCGAGAACGATCTGCCCGTCGACCTACCGCCGCTGATGGCCGACCGCCGGGCCTGCAAGCAGATGCTGCTCAATCTCCTGCACAATGCGGTGAAGTTCTCGAACCGGAATGGCCGCATCGTGGTCGGCGCCTATGTCGAGGGGGAGGCGGCGTGCTTCTATGTCGCCGATGAAGGGATCGGCATCGCCCGCGACGACCTAGCCAGGCTGGGCCAGCCCTTCGTGCAGCTTCAGTCGAACTACGACCGGAATTATGAGGGGGCCGGGCTCGGCCTGTCGGTGGTCAAGGGCCTCGTCGCCCTGCATGATGGCAAGCTGGAGATCGACAGCACGCCCGGCGTGGGCACCCGCGTGACGGTGCGCCTGCCGCTGGCCCCGCGCATGGTGCCGGTGAGCGAGGAGGGGGTCGAGACGCAAAACGCGGCCGATTCCGCCGCCGAACCCCTACGCCTGACCGCCTGATCGCAGCGCCACGGACGGAGCCATGCCCCTACGCCGCCTCGCCCGCTTTGTGATCCGCCATCCCGGCGGCACTCTGGTCACGCTCGCCGCGGCCGGCCTGTGGGGCGCGGTGGCGGTGAACGCGCTGGCGTTCCAGCCGGGGCCGCACCCGGCGCCGCTGCTGGTGCGCGACGATGCGACCGCGGC
>SKQW01000325.1 GCA_007118805.1 Rhodobiaceae bacterium
GCGAGATGCGGGATACGGAAACCGCCTCGATCGGGGTTCAGGCCGCGATCACCGGACATCTCGTATTGACGACGCTGCACACCAACAGCGCGGTGGACACGGTGGCCCGGCTCATCGACATGGATGTCGAACCGTTCCTGCTGGCCTCGGCGCTGCGTTGCGTGGTCGGCCAGCGGCTGGTTCGCAAGCTGTGCGAGCGATGCAAGGTGCCGCTGAGCCACGATGCGATCGAGAACCTGCGTTCGGATCCGCGCCTGCGCGAGTTCAGTATCGAGTCGGTCCTGTATGCCCCGAATGGCTGCCAATGGTGCGGTGGCACCGGATATCGAGGCCGGATCGGCATCTTCGAGGTTCTGACGATCGATGATCGTGTCCGGAGCACCATCCGGCACAATGTCGATACGGCAGCGATAGAAGCGGCCGCCGAGGCTTCGGGGATGACGGAGATGCTGAGTGACGGGTTTGCAAAATGCGCCGCCGGCATGACCTCGGTCGACGAGGTCCTGCGGGTCACCGTGTAATCTCCGGCCGCTTGCACAGGGCAACCATGGACCGATACGGAGCCTAGCTTGAATGGCCCAATTTCGCTATCGCGCCATCGACCGCACAGGCCAGCTCGTATTCGGCGAAGCCCAGGCCACCTCAGGTGCCCAGCTCATTCAACGCATCGAGGAGTTGGGCAACCTGCCCGTCGAGGTAACCGAGATCGAGGACCGGCCCGGCCGGCGCCTGTCGCATTGGTTCGCCCGCGGGCCCACCAAGGAGGAGATCACCGAGCTGACCCAGGACCTCGCCATGCTGCTCAAGGGCGGCGTTACCTTGAGTGGGGCTCTGCAGATCCTGAGCGAAATGACGGACAGGGCGGCGATGCGGCGCTTGCTGCGCGACCTGCATGACCGGCTTGCCGACGGCAAGAGTCTCGCCGAAGCCCTCACCCATCATCCCCAGGCCTTCCCGCCGATCTACGTCACGATGGTCGAGGTCGCCGAAGCCGCCGGCACGCTGGAAGAGACGCTGGGGGCCATAGCGCATGAGCGACGACGCAACGAGAAGCTGCGGCGGCGCATTTCGTCGGCCTTGTCCTACCCGGCATTCCTTCTGGTGGCGGCCATGGGCGTCTTCGCATTCGTCCTCCTGGTGGTTCTGCCCGAGTTCGAACGGGCGCTGGCGGGCTATCAGGGCCATCTGAACCCCTCGGCCCAGATGATCTTTGCCCTGTCGGGCTTTGTTCGCGATAACACCGATCTGATACTGGCCATCGGCATCGTCGTGCTAGGCGGCGCACTCGTGACGTCGCGCAGCGACTCGGCGGTCGCGGCGATGACGCGGCTGATCCGGCGCGTTCCCGGCATTCGCAACATCGCCACCTTCGAGCGGACGATCTTCTTCTGCGGAACGTTGAGCCTCTTGATCCGCAACGGGGTGGACATTTCCACCGCGCTCAGGCTGATCCGCGAACTGATGCGCGATAAGCGCAGCGCGCAGGCCGTGGACGATGTCATCGCCGCGGTACGCCAGGGCGAGCGCCTTACCGAGGCCTTGGCCGAGGGCCGGATCCTGCCGCAATATGTCCTCCAGATGCTGCGGGTCGGGGAGGAGGCCGGCCGGTTGGGAGCGGTCGCGTTTCGCGTGGCCGAATTCTACGAAGAGAAGCTTGACCGGGCCCTCGAGCGACTGACAGGAACGCTCGGACCGGCTATCATGATCGTTGTCAGCGTGCTGATTGCATGGCTGATTATCTCGGTTATTACAGCGCTATTGAGCGTCAACGAGCTGCTGGTGTGACAGGAAATGAAGTCTTTGCGGTCTCTCGGCGTGCGGCAGGCACGCAGAACACGTGACAGGGCCCGGGGCTTTACGCTGCTGGAGCTTCTTGTCGTCCTGGTCATTCTCAGTCTAGTGATCGGTCTGGTCGGGCCTCAGGTGCTCGGCTACCTGTCCGATTCGCGGGTCCGGGCGGCCCAACTGCAAATCGACTCGCTGGCGGCCGCGCTCGACCTCTACTATCTGGACGTGGGCAGCTATCCTGGCGCGTCCGAAGGACTTGAGGCCTTGATCGAGCGGCCGGCGGGCAATTCCCGCTGGAACGGGCCCTATCTCCAGCAATCAACGCTTCCCGAGGATCCTTGGGGCAACCCCTACGTCTATCGGGTGCCGGGTGAAAACTCGGCCTATGAGATTGTCTCCTTTGGTGCCGACGGCCAGGCAGGAGGCGAAGGCGATGCGGCCGAGATCCGGAGCCGCTAGGCCGCGGTCGAGAGCGGGTGGATTTGTGTTGATCGAGGTGCTGCTGGCGCTGGCCATTCTCGCCTTGACAGCCAGCCTGGTGTTGCCGCGCGTGTCCGGCGAGCCGGGCCGCGGAGCATTATATGCCAAGATGCATGAGGTCGCAGGGATGGCGAGGCAGGCGCGCAACGCGGCGATCCGGACGCGACAGGAGGTGCTGTTCGGCTACAACGCGGCTGACCATGCCCTGACGTCGGCGAATGCCGCATATGCGGTCCGATTTCCGGACTCGGTGGCCGTCATCCTGACCCGATCGCGCGACGGGCGTCCGGAGGCAATCGACGCTATCCGCTTCTTTCCGAGCGGCCATTCCAGTGGCGGACGAATCGCGTTGCGGCGCGACAATATCGGCTACGAGGTGCGCGTTGACGGCGTGACCGGGCGAATCTCGGTCGCTAGTGACGGCCTGCCGCGCTGAGGACGCCATCGGACACGTCGCCAAGCGCAGATCGACGCTGAAAGGACTTGGCGTGACAGCTGGCAGGACATGCAGGCGGGGCCAGCGGGCGACGGACGGCTTCACCCTGCTGGAATCCCTGATTGCCGTGGCCGTGATGGCGGCCCTGCTGGCACTCTTGCCGAGGACGCTAGTCGACACGCGGTCCATGACCGGCCAGTCCCATCACTGGCTGCAGGCCCGTTTGGCCGCCGAAGCGATTCTCGCCGAGGAATTCGCTTCCGAGGTGCTCATCGAGGGGGTTCGATCGGGTCGCGCCTATGAGCGGGACTGGACCGCACAGGTCATGCGGACCGCCGCTCCGGCGCCGCCGGAGCCCGAGCTCGGGCTTTTTCATATCAGGCTCACAGTGGCGGTGACGTCTCGACACGAGCTGTCAATCGAAACCGTGCGGATTGGCAGGCTCCGATGACGCGACGCCCGAAAACGGCTGGGTTTGCACTGGTGGAGGCGCTCTCCGCCCTGGTAATCACCAGTCTTGTCCTGCTAACCCTGTCGATCTCCGCGGGATTGCTGCTGCGGAACTGGGAGCGGGCCGCGGACGACGCCGCGTCCCTGGAAACGCTGAGCACAGGCCTGGAAGCGCTGCGGGCCGACCTCAAGCTGGTTACCCAGCTTCAATGGCCTGGTGTGCCCGGCAATGGGGTGTTGTTTCACGGCGACCAGGAGTCCCTGACCTTCACCGCCGCACGCGGTGTCGACGGGGCCAGCGATGGATACAGCCTCGTCACGGTCAAGGTTGAGGACAACCGGAGGCGGACCTCGCTTATCCGATCGACTGCGCCGCTCATACCCGGCCAACCGATCAGCCTAGAGACAGATGATTCGCTCGAGCTGATCTCAGGTGCCTTGGAGTTCCGCTTCGCCTTCAGGGAGGCGGGCAGACGGTCAGCGCCCGAATGGTATGACCGGTGGCCCCTCGGAAACGGGATTCCCACCGCCATCCGAGTGTCGGTAGTCGACGCTTCACACGGCCGGCACGTTCTGCCCCCTCTCATTGTGACGCCGCGCGTCGACGCCGAGCCGGCTTGCCTCGACGGCAGCCAGGGCTATTGCAGGTTTGATCCGGAGCGAGAGCAGGCAGCAACTGGGGAGGATGAAGACGATCAGGATGAGGACGGGCCATCGGCCGAGAATGGCGATGCGCAGGCTGGCCCTGGAGGGCGGATGTGATGGCAATTGGCGTCCGTCACCGCCGGGGCGGCTACGTGTCAGTGATGGTGCTCGTCATCGCGGCCCTGCTTGGGGGCATACTCGCGGCGATCGCTGCGGTGTCGCGGCCCGCCATCGAACTCGGCCGGGTCGGGGCCGACGAGTTGCGCGCGGATGGGCTGATCGAGGCAGGCCTGACGACGGCTGGCTATCTGCTGTTCGTGAGCGCCACCGATGCCCGGCAGCTCAACGGGTATGAGCTGCGGTTCAACGAAGGGACCGCCCGACTATCCGTCGTTGCGGAAGCAGGGTTCATTGACCTCAACGGCGCATCCGAAGCGCTGCTCGCGGGCTTGTACCGCGCCGTCGGGGGCCAATCGCTCGATCCGGCGGCGTTCGCCGCCCGGGTGGCTGACTGGCGCGAGGACGGTGACGCCGAAGAGCGTTTCGGCGGCGCCAAGGCGGACGACTATCGGCGCGCCGGCCTTGCCTATACGCCCCGCCATGCGCCTTTCCAGGCAGTCGCTGAGCTGCGGCTGTTGCTCGATCTCTCCGAAGCCGATTTCCAGCGCCTGGCGCCCTACCTCACGATATTCAATCCGAACGGGCAGGTTGACGCCTATGCGGCGCCGCGCGCGGTCCTCAGCGCCGTGCCTGAGATCAGCCCGGCCCGGGTCGATACCATAATCGATGTCCGTCGCGGCGTGCCGCGGCACGATGCCTCGTTGTCCGCGCTCATCCGCCCGCACGCCCGCTTCCTGGGGCTGGAGCTAGAGCCGATCTACCGGGTGGTAAGCGAGGCACATCTGCCCAACGGCTTCTACAAGCGAGCCGAAGTGACGCTGGTTCGGGGACGAAACGGCAGATTGCCCTTCCATACCTTGCGATACCACGAGGACTATTCAGAACAATCCTCCCCTTGATCCCGCATTTCCTAAGTAATCCTCCGCACTCGTCATCCTGGCGGGAGTCTATTCTATATAAGACATAGTGATTCCGGCGATGGAGGGTGGCTTTCATGGGTCACCCAGAAATCGGGCGAGCAGTTCCACGACAACGCGGTGCGGCTGCAATTGCACGCGCTGAAGGACATGGCCATCGGACCAAAGTGACGCGCGATCCCGGCCCGACCCGCCCGTCTCAGTCGCCCACCCAGAGGCGGCGCTTCCGGCTTTGCGTCGTTTTGAACCGAACCCGATACCGTCCGCCGAAGAGAAAATTATGCCGCAGTGGGGGGCCGCCGATTGCTGTCGCGCTCCTGGCCCGCCGTTATCGCCTTAATTTCATTGGCCATTTTCGAACTGGCTCACAGCTAAACCGGACAGCAGCGGACTCGACCCAGGCGGTGTAGCAACGCCGACCTCGCCTCTCATCGTGGGTGTCTGGGTTGAGAGCCCGCCTATTGGCAAGGTGGTCAAAGAATGGAATAGTTTTCGAGCAAA
Organism: Rhodobiaceae bacterium; assembly: GCA_007118805.1. Classification (GTDB taxonomy): domain Bacteria; phylum Pseudomonadota; class Alphaproteobacteria; order Rhizobiales; family Tepidamorphaceae; genus SKQW01. Next base: position 5,338 of record SKQW01000325.1, read on the forward strand.
CATTGCCGTGGATTGCCTGAGCCCGCGACCCGCTTCACGGGGAACGTGGCAGGGCATCGTTATGAGATATCGGCGAGGATGGGCAGGATTTCCCAGCATCTGATGCGGTTCCTCGACGAGCTGACCGTTGCGCTGGCGCCGCTATTCGCGGGGCGGTCGGCGCAACGCCGGTGGGTGCTGGTTCAGTGCGACGACGACTTTGATTGCTATCAAGTCAATGGACAGAATACCTCTCTGGTTGCGCGCGGCACCCCGGAGGAGCTCGCCACCAGAGTGAAAGGCCAGCCGGTGGAGCTTCGCCTGAGCAGCGCGCAGATCGTTCGCAACCTGTTGACGCTGCCGGCGACCAGCCGCCAGTTCCTGGAGCCCGTGATACGCCATCAGCTCGACCGGCTGACCCCGTGGGCGGCCGACCGGGTTGCCTTCGACTATGCCGTTGCCGACGGCTTGGAGACGGGCTCGGGACAGATCCGAGTGTCCGTCGTGACGACGTCGCTCGACATGCTCAACCAAGTGCTCGCACGATTTGCCGGAAGCGGGGTCAGGCCGGTTTGCGTCGGGGTCGACGACGAACCGCTCGACCGTCCAAGCTCTGTGAATCTGCGCGCCGAAACCGGTCAGGAGGCGCACGCCGCCCTGCGCCGGCGGATCGCGATCTCGCTGATCGCCCTTTTGATGTGCGGCGGGGCGCTGGCAGCGTATACGACTTGGCAGCTCGCCACCATGCAGGCTCACGCCGACGCGGTTGACGCCGCGCTGGCCGAACGCCGCGCCATCGTCATGGCCGCCGTCGACCATTCGGCAAACGACCAGTCGGGACATCCGCTGCTGGCCGCCAAGACCGAGCTCCGCCCGATGGTGGTCATCCTCAACGAGCTCTCCGAACGCCTGCCGGACGATACCTATCTCACCGAATTGACGATCGAGGAATCGCAACTGCACCTGCGTGGATTGTCGCGGGATGCCTCGCAGCTGATTGCCCTGCTGGAGGGCAGCGACAGCTTGGAGGATGTCGCATTCGCCGCGCCGCTCACCCGCTCCGATGAATCGCAGCGCGACAGCTTCCAGTTGGAAGCCACCCTGCTAGCGCGGGGCTCAGGCGGATGACAGCCGCAAGCCGCCCCTCCCTCGACTATCGCCGCGTTGCCGCACTGCTGGTGCTGGCGGTGCTCGTTCTGGGTCCGGCGCTCTGGATCGTTCAGAATATCCGCGCTATGGCATTCACAGATGCCCAGATCAGCGCCAAGGTGAATCAGTTGCACGAGCTTGACCGGCGCTTCGAGGCGGCATGGTCGGGCGGCGGAGCGGCCGGATTTGGCGGCGAAGCGGCCGAAGGACTCTACTTCGAGGGATCGACAGCGGCGGTCGCGGGAGCCCAGATGCAGCAATTGGCCTCGCGGGTAGTCGAGGCGGCGGGCGGACGGATCATCGAATACCAGATCCTGCCAGCGACCGAGCACGACGTCAGCGAGGGGCGAATCGAGCTCAGACTGTCCTTTGTCGGTCCCATTGGCGTGATCCAGGAAGTGCTTTATACACTGGAGACAGGTCTGCCGCTGATACTGGTTCGCTCGCTGACGGTGCGACCAGACAGCATGGCACGCGAGGACTTGCGTAATCCGCCATTGCGGGCGGGGCTTGTGCTCTTGGGGTATCGGGAGCAATCCGACGCATGATTCGGCTTGTCCGGGAACCTGCCTTCTGGCTCGTGGCGCTGATCGGCGGCGGCGGTGCCATGATTCTGGGCTCCGGCGGCTCGGGCTACCTGGTGGCGTTTCAAGGTCCGCCTCATATGCAATACGAGATTTCGGCCCTGCCATCGCCACGCTTGGCGGCGTCGGACGCAGGGCGGGCAGCCGGCGCGGATAGCGACGGCAACGCGGTACTGGCCACACAAGACGCCCGCGAGCTCAATCCGGTGGCAAGGCTCAAGCCCGACGAGCTCGGTGCGATTCAGACCAAGCCGCTCTTCTCGCCGAGCCGCGCTCCCCACCGGGCCGAACAGCCACTCGCTGAGGACGAGTCCGAACTGCCGGATCCCACGCCGATCGAGTTGGGCGAGCCTGCCGCCGCGGTCCCGTCGATGAATCTCGTCGGCATCATGGTGATGGGTGGGGTTCAGGAAATCGCCCTGCTCCGCGACAACCAGTCTGGGCGTGTTCAGCGCCTTTCGAATGGGGACATGCATGAGGGCTGGGTGGTGGAGGTTATCGACGAACGGTCGGTCGCGTTCGTGCGCGACGGCGAGCGGCACGTGATGACCTTGTTCGTCGAGCCTCTCGGGAGCGGGCGCCTGCAGGCCGAGGCGCCAACGAGCGGCGCCAACGCCGACGCGGCCGCTTCGGACCCGGAGCAGGCCGTCGACGAAGCGCCGGACTCGAAGGCAGCTTCCAGTTTCGACGGTGGTCCCGAAATGCAGGCAGGGGGTCAGCCAGCCTCTCCGGAACGCATGGATCCTCAAGTCGGGACGAGCAACGAGTCCGCACCGCCGGAGGCAACCCACCAGCCGCCCCCATCTTCGTTGCCGGAGGGATTGAATCCGGGTAACCAATCGGGGCCGGGCGGGTTCGGTTCGCCCGAAGACATCTGATCGGCAACCGCCGCTGTCGCTGTGGTCTCTTGACGACGGGTCCGGGCGCCAGCCGCGGCTGAAGTCCGTTGCCGCAACGTCGTGGCTCGAACGTTCGCGCCTTCCCTTTGCGCCGGCATCCCCCACGCGACGTTCGGCCATAGCCGCGCGAACAATTTCGTAATCCCGCTTTGTTAGCCTTCGCGCTAAAGTCGTGCCTTGACAGGCGATCCTGCTTGCAGATGGCCAAGCCGATGAGGGCGCAGGATGGAAGCAACCGTTCCGAAGAGCGGGACCGACGTACCGCCGGTCGACGTCGAGAAACTGAGCGACACGACGTTCCGGACCATCGCTGACGTGCTGCCCCAGATCGTGTGGACGGCACGGCCAGACGGTATTGTCGACCATGTCAACCGGGGCTTCTATCTGTTCGGAGGCATTACACCGGACGAACTGCCCCCGCATGAGTGGGCCCGCCTCATGCATCCCGATGATCTAGATCGGGTCTTGAGAGAGTGGGCAGTGTCGGTGCGAACAGGCCGCCCGCATTCGGCGGAGGCGCGCCTCCATCGGGCGGACGGCGCGTGGCGCTGGCACCTCGTCTCGGCCAATCCGATCCGCGATCATGGCGGTCGGGTCACACGCTGGTATGGGATCGCAACTGACATACACGACCAGTACCAGGCCGAGTCCAACCTGACGAGGGCCGAGCGACTGCTGCAGATCGCGGGCAGGGTGGGTCGGTTCGGCGGCTGGGCGATCGACCTTGCCACGAATACGGTCGAATGGTCGGACGAAGTCTGTCGCATCCACGAGCTGCCCCCCGGCACCGAGCTGACGGTGGAGGAAGCGCTCGCCTTTACCGCACCGGAATGGCGGGAGCGCGTCAAACAGGAATTCGAAGCCTGCGCGCGGGACGGCACTCCCTATGACAACGAGAAACAGAGCCTGACCGTCTCGGGACGCCGGATCTGGGTGCGCACCGTTGCCGAGGCAGTACGCGACGAAACCGGACGCATCACCCATATCCAGGGCGCCTTCCAGGATATCACCGAGCATAAGGAGGCCCAGCAATGGACACAGCAGCAGTTCCGCCGGATTGCGGATGAGATCCCCTTCGGAATCTGGACGGCTGAACCGGACGGAACGCTCGATTACGCCAGCAAGGCGCTCTACGACTTTGTTGGACAGCCTGAGGACCTGTCGCCCGCCAACTGGCCGTCAATCGTTCACCCGGATGACCGGTCGCGCGCCGTCGCTGAAGAGCAGGCCGCCTGCGACAAGGGAGAACCGTTTTCGGTCGAACTACGCCTTCGCACCGGGGACGGCAGCTATCGCTGGGTGCTCGACAGCGGGAATCCGGTCCGCGATGCGCAAGGGCGGGTATTGAAGTATTATGGGGCGGTCCTCGACATCCACGACCGCAAGCTCGCCGAGGAAGCGCTGCGCGCCAACGAGGAGAAGCTGCGCGCGATCTTCGAGAACTGCCCCGAATGCATAAAGATTACGTCGTCCGACGGCATTGTCCTCGAAATGAATCCGGCCGGTCTCGCTATGATCGATGCCGCCGACCCGGCAGAGGTCGTCGGTCGCAAGCTTAGCGATCTTATACATCCGGAGGACCGCGAAGCCTGCCGCCAGCTTCATGCCCGCGTGCTGGCAGGTGACAGCGGTCAACTGATCTATCGCATGGTCGGATCTAATGGGCAGGAACGCTGGACGGAAGCATCGGCTACGCCGCTCAGGCATTCGGATGGTCGAATAGAGAGCGTTCTCAGCGTCACCCGCGACATCACGGAGCGCCGCCGGGTTGAGCAGGAACTCCAGAAAACTCGCCAAGACTACGAGCTGATCCTGGCCAATGTGCGGGAGGGCATCCACGGGCTTGATCAGGATGGGCGCATCGTCTTTCAGAACGCGGCCGCGCAGGAAATGCTCGGATTTGAGCTGAACGAGTCGTTAGGACAGGACTCCTACCAGCTCATTCACTACCCTCGCGCTGATGGCAGTTGCAATTCATTCACGGGGTCTCCCATCTACCGCACCCTTCATGATGGCGTGCCGCGCTATGTCGAAGACGGGGTGTTCTTCCGCCGCGACGGCACAGAGCTTCCCGTCAAATACAGCTGCGCCGCCATAACCGATCGATCCACGGGCGCCATCACGGGCGCCGTCGTCAACTTTAGCGACGTTACGGCCAAGAGACGTTACGAGGCCATGAGGGATGCCTCGACCGAAGTGCTCGACCTTATCAGCGCCGGTACGCCGCTTAACGATATTCTCGCCAGAATAGCAGACAAGGTCGACATGCTGATGCCCCAGACCATGTCGTCGATCCTGCTGATTGACGAGAACGGCTGCCTGCGCCATGGCGCGGCTCCTCAACTGCCTGACGCCTTTAACGAGATGGTGGACGGCGTGACGATCGGAGAGGGAGTCGGTTCCTGCGGAACCGCAGCCCACCGCGGGGAGCTGGTGGTTGTCGACGATGTCGAGACCGATCCGCTCTGGCAGGATTTTCGGGATGCCGTGCGTCCCTACGGCCTGCGCGCCTGCTGGTCATCTCCGGTGACGGACGGCGAGGGACGGGTATTGGCGACGCTCGCGCTCTATAGCCGGACGCCCCGCAGTCCGGGAGCCCAGGATATCGAGTTCGTGTCAAGGGCCGCACAACTGGTCCGTAACGCCATCGAGCGTTCACGCGAAAGCCAAGCGCTGCGAACCAGCGAGGAGCGGTTTCGCCAGCTGGCAGCGGCGATCACCGAAGTATTTTGGATGTCCACTCCGGACAAGTCGAAGATGCTCTATGTCAGCCCGGCCTTCGAAGGAATCTGGGGCATCCCGACAGATCGGCTGTATGACACACCGACCCTTTGGCTGGAGTGCGTTCATCCAAGCGATCGCGAAAGGGTGGAAAGTGCCGTGCTGCATCAAGCTGCCGGGGCATATGATGTGGAGTATCGCGTCGAGCGCCCCGACGGCGAGGTGCGCTGGATCGCCGACCGGGCATTTCCGATCCGCAACGCCGAGGGACAGGTTTACCGAATAGCCGGGGTCGCCCGCGACATCACCGCCCGTAAGCTGGCCGAAGCCGCGCTCAAGGACAGCGAGCTGCGGTTCCAGTCGGTTGCCCGGGCATCTTCGGACGTCATCTGGGATTGGGACTTCGTGGCGGACACCATCTGGTGGAGTGCGGGCGCCGGCGACATCTTCGGCTGCCGCGACAGCGACATCGAACAGACCCCGGAATTCTGGCAACGCCATCTGCACCCGGCCGACCATGGCCGGGTCATGGAGAGCATCCAGACCGTCATCGATAGCGGCGACTCTTTCTGGGAAGCCGAGTACCGGCTCGTCCAGCAGGATCGTTCCGTATTGGAGGTCCAAGATCGCGGCTGTGTGCTTCGAAATCCTGCCGGGCGGGCCGCGCGCTTCATCGGCGGCATGACCGACATCAGCGTGCGAAAACGGGCGGAGCGGGCACTGTCGGAGCGCATGAAGGAATTGCGCAGCCTTTACCGTATCCTCGAATTGACCACCGACGACGGCAGGTCGGTCGAATCCATCTGCGCCAACGTCGCCCAGATCCTCCCGTCGGGCCTACAGTTCGACACCCTGGCCGTCGCACGGATCGCTCTCGACGAGGACGAATATCGCAGCAGCCCCTGGCACGAGCCCCACCTGACCATGCGCAGCCCGATCTGGGTGGCCAATGACGGGATCGGTTTCGTGGAAATCGGCTATCGCAAACGGCCACCTGACTTGAGCGAGGGGGTCGCGGTCTTCGTTGACGAGGAGCGCGACCTCCTGGATGGCGTTGCAATCCACGTCGGTCGAATGATCGAGAGCCGACGGATGAGCGAACAGATCGCGCAATCCGAGCGCATTCGCGCCATGGGCGAGCTGACCGGCGGAATCGCCCATGACTTCAACAATCTGCTGACCGTGATACTGGGCAATGCGGAGATACTTTCTGATCGCTTAAAGGAGGACCGCTCCCTGGGCGCGCTGGCCTCGATGACGGAGAATGCCGCCGAGCGTGGTGCCGAGCTGACCAACCGGCTACTTGCCTTTGCCCGCCGCCAGCCGCTCGATCCCAAGCCGGTTTCCATCGCCGAGTTGCTTGGTGAGATCGAGGGCCTGATACGCAGGACGCTCGGCGGGCATATCGAGATATCAATCATCGCAGGAGATAGTGCCTGGCCGGCAAATATCGACCGGATGCAACTCGAGAACGCGCTACTGAATCTGTGCATCAACGCACGCGACGCCATGCCGGAGGGCGGCCACCTGAGCATCGAGCTTACCAATGCCGTGATCGACGAGAATGTCAGAGCCATCCAGCATGATGTGGCGCCGGGTGAGTACGTCGTAATCGCCGTCTCCGATACCGGCTGTGGCATGACTGCCGACGTGCTCAAACGCGCCTGCGAACCGTTTTTCACCACCAAGCCGGGCGGAACCGGAAACGGTCTGGGGCTGAGCATGGTGTTCGGCTTCGTCAAGCAATCGAAGGGGCATATCAGGATCTATTCGGAGCCGGGAGAAGGGACCACGATCCGGCTGTTTCTGCCGCGCGCTCATGCAGAGGCGATAGAACCCGCATCCTCCTCGCTTGGAGAGGTGCAGGGCGGCTCGGAGCGCATTCTCATCGTCGAGGACGATGAGCTGGTGCGAGTCCACGTCACGGCTCAGCTTGAAGCGCTCGGCTATCAGGTCTGCGCGGCGCGTAACGGCCCCGAAGCGATGGAGACGATTGAAACCGGCCCCAGCTTCGACCTCCTGTTCACCGATGTCGTCATGCCGGGAGGTATGAGCGGGCGCGACCTTGCGAATGCGGCACTTGCCAGACAACCGGATCTGAAGGTGCTGTTCACCTCTGGCTATGCCGAAAGTGCCATCGTGCATCACGGACGACTTGATCCCGGCGTGCACTTCTTGAACAAGCCATATCGCCAGCAAGAATTGGCAGCCAAGCTGCGGCAGGTTCTGGCAGACGGCAAGCCACAGGGAACTATTGCGTCCGAGACAACCATCTCAAACATAGCGCCGGCCGCGTCCACCGGTGGATAAGGTCTTGGTGAAGCGCGCCAGCTGCGCGACAGTCGCCCCAAAGCGGGTTGCTAACGGCGTTCATTCTGCGAGAAGCGCAACCTACAGCAATGGTTGCAACGAATGCTTAATTGGGGTTCAGTACCATGGCCTACTGAACGGGCGGCTGGCTGGCCGCAGGCATCCGAGATGGGTCCCGAA
>SKQW01000265.1 GCA_007118805.1 Rhodobiaceae bacterium
AGGCCAATTCAAGTAGCGGCCATCTTGCCCGCGGCAGCGGCTTCTGGTCACATCACGCCTCAGTCCAGCGACATCCGGAGGCCCCCGATGATTCCGTTTTTCGTGCAAATCAAGTGCCATCTCGGCAAGGCCTACGAGGTGGCCAACCAGATCGCCGATGCCGAGATCGCTTCGGAAATCTATTCCACAGCAGGCGATTACGACCTTCTGGTCAAGTTCTACGTCGACGCTGAGACCGATATCGGGCACTTCGTGAACGAGCACGTCCAGCGCTTCCCGGGCATCCGGGACACCCACACCATTATCACCTTCAAGGCCTTCTGAAGTGGCGTTCAAGCGGACAGCGGCAATCCCAGCAGGGCGCGCCGGCGCAGCCACAGGCTCGCCCGGAAGCGCTGATCGCCCGTCGTGGCGTAGAGCCATTCGAGCAGGCGCAGGACGCGCCGCGGCCCCATCAGGTCACCGATCTCCAGCGGCCCCTTGGGGTAGCCGAGGCCAAGGCGCACCGCGACGTCGATGTCGCCCGGCGTGGCAATGCCCTTGAGGGCGATGTCGGAGGCGACATTCACGATATTGGCAAGCACGCGCTGCGCGACGAAGCCGGGCGAATCGGCAATCAGCACCGCCTCCCCCTCGACCCCGTCGAGCGCGGCGGCGAAAGCCTCGGCGGCCTGAGGGTCGGTCGCCGGATTGGTCATGATGACGGCCATCCGGCTCACCATGGGGCGCCCATCGAGGGCGCAGCACGGGTCGACCGCGACCGTCAGCTCCGGCGGGAACCCATGTTCCAGCGCGGCGCCGGTGCAATCGGCGCCGTATGGCATGACGACATAGAGCTCGGCATCCTCGGGGTTGGCGACAAGCGCAATGCTCGCCGCTTCCAGGCGTGCGATCAGCAGGGCGCGGGCCTCCTGGTCTTCGCATTCCGCGACCAGCACCGGCCCCACCTGCCCTTTGCGGAACTCCTGATAGGGCGGGTCGATGCGGCGATTGCCCTCATAGCGGTAGAACCCGGCGCCCGTCTTGCGGCCGAGCAGGCCGGCCTTCATCCGGCGTCGCATATGCGGGTTCGGGCGGAACCGGGGCTCGTTGTAGAACTGCTGATAGATCTCCTCCATGACCGGCTGGGAGACGTCCAGCCCCACCAGGTCCATCAGTTCAAACGGGCCCATGCGAAAGCCGATCCCGTCGCGCAGGATGCGATCGATCACAACGTGATCGGCAACCCCTTCGTCGAAGGCGCGTAGCGCTTCCGGCTTGTAGCCACGTCCGGCGTGGTTGACGAGAAAGCCGGGGGTGTCGGCTGCCCGCACCGGCCGATGTCCGATCCGCTCGGCAAGATCGCAGAGCCGATCGACGATGGGCTCGGCGGTCAGGATTCCCGGGATGACCTCGACGATCCGCATAAGCGGTACGGGGTTGAAGAAGTGAAAGCCGGCGATCCGCTCTGGGCGCGGGCAGCCCGCGGCGATCTCGGTGATCGACAGCGACGAGGTATTGGTCGCCAGTATCGCCGCTTCGCCCACGATGCCGTCCAGCGTGCGGAACACCTCGCGCTTGACGCCAAGGTCCTCGACGACAGCCTCGACTACCAGATCGACGTCCCGCAGCGCGCCGAGTTCGGCGACGGTTTCGATCCGGGCGCTGGCCGCCTCGCCTTCCGCTGCCGGCATCACCCCTTTGTCCACCTTTCGGGAGATCATACCGGCGGCGAAGTCGCGGGCCTCGCCAGCCGCCGCCGCCTTCGTGTCGTAGTGCAGAACGTGCAGGCCGCCTTCCGCCGCGACCTGCGCGATCCCGCGGCCCATGGCGCCGGCACCGACAATGCCGATGGTTGCGATGTCCATCGCTGTCGTCCTCTATTGGTGGCTTGGGGGGCGTCAGGATAAGTGGCACGGAGCGCCAATTGCAAATCCCGACAGCCGGCTCCTGGAATCGGCGAGCGCGGTCAGGTGCCCTGGGTCCGCGGCGCTTGCTTGTCGGCAATGCCGAGCCGGCGCTCGCGATAGATCACATACAGCCCCGCGCCGATGACGATGGCTGCGCCGACCAGCATGATGACCTGCGGCACATCGCCGAAGATCGTGAAGCCCAGAAGCAGGGCCCACAGCATCGCGGTGTATTCGAACGGCGCCACGACCGACACCGGTGCATAGCGGTAAGACTGGGTGAGAAGGAGCTGACCACACCCACCGCCAAGCCCGATCAGCATCAGAATGGTGAACTCGCCGGCGCTCGGCACGGTCCATCCGAAGGGCAGCGTCGCCAGCGCGAACAGCGAGGGGTAGAGCGAGAAATAGAGCACGATCGTTGAGGTCGACTCGGTTCCCGTCAGGCTCCTGATTTGGATCATGACAAACGCCATCGAAAAGGCGGTCATCAGGGCAAGGATCGCGCCGAGCGCAGCCCGATCCCCCTCGGCAAGGCCAGCGCCCAGATGCGGCCACAGTATGAGCAACACCCCACCAAGCCCGATGCCCACCGCCGACCACCGGTGGAGCCCGACCCGCTCACCAAGGATGACGGTGGCAAGCCCCAGCGTGATCAGGGGCGATGCGTAGAGGATCGCGGTCACATCGGGCAGCGGCAGTCGGGCCAGCGCCATGAAGTAGAACCCCATCGCCGCGGTTCCGACAACCGCGCGCCACAGATGGCCGAGCGGTCTTACGGTGTGCAGCGCGGCGGGAAACTCGCGGCGCACCAGCATCCACACGATCAGGGGGACGAGACCGACGAAACTGCGATAGAAGATGATCTGCGGCGTCTCGATCGTTTCGGATAGATACTTCACTCCCGCCGCCATGCAGGTGAAGATAAAGATCGCGGCCACCTTGAAGCCGATCCCGATGAGATGATGCAGTTGCCCCTCCTGCAGCCACGTCGCCTCGGCTGCCGACGGTTTCCAGGGTGATGGATTTGACGTTCGTTACCAAGCCTGCAGCACGCCCCCGAAACGAACGTCAAATCCAAAACCACACTGGATTCCTAAAGTTGCTAGTGGAATGAATTTGACATTTGATACCCGGTGGGCTGCACGCGCTCGATCAAATGTGAAATTCGAAATTCCACTAGAAAACAACATTTTGCTAGTGGTTCTGTTGATTCCGACATTTGCCATAGCGGGTGCGGTGAAGGGATGCAAATGTCGGAATCGAACCACTAGTGTCCTTGTCGAACCCGAAATTCGCAACGAGGCTGCTGCAAACGGTAACGAATTTCGGATGCGGGACACTAGCCGATTTTCCTCTGCGCGGGGTGCAGGTCTGGTTTGCGCGCTAGACTTCCTGTGAGGCCGGCGTCTCGACAAGGCACCGTTTGTCGAGCAGTGCGCTGGCATCGGCATCGCGCCCGCGAAACGCCCGATAGGCCTCGGATGGATCGCGTAGGTTGCCGGCAGAATAGACGAACCGGCGCAGACCTTCGGCCGCCGCAGCATCGAAGACGTCGCCGGCCTCCTCGAACGCTCCGAACCCGTCTGCGTCGAGCACCTCGGACCAGAGATAGGAGTAATAGCCCGCAGCATAGGCCTCGCCGGAAAACAGATGGGCAAAGTGCGGCAGGCGATGGCGCAGGACGATCTCGGCAGGCATGCCGATCCGCTCAAGCGCCGCGCGCTCGAAGGCGTCAACGTCGAGATCCCCCGGATCGGCCAGCGAATGCAAATCGAGATCGACGAGCGCCGAGCCCAGATACTCTGTGGCGGCGAAGCCCTGATTAAACGTGCGCGCCTCCAGGACTCGCTGCATCAGCTTGGCCGGCATGGGCTCGCCGGTGCGGTAATGCACCGCGTAGCGCTGAAGGATCTCGGGCCGCATCAGCCAATGCTCGAAGAGCTGCGAGGGGAACTCGACGAAATCCCGGCTGACATTGGTCCCGGCAATCATCGGATAGGTGACGTCGGACAACAAGCCGTGAAGGGCATGGCCGAATTCGTGAAACAGGGTCCGGGCATCCTCAAAGCTGAGCAATGTCGCCGCGCCATCGGCGCCTGCCGAGAAGTTCATGGTGTTGACGATGATCGGGCGCACCTCACCGTCAAGCTTCTCCTGGACCCGAAAGGCACTCTTCCAGGCCCCACTGCGCTTGGAGCTGCGCGCGAAATAATCGCCCAGGAACAGGCCGACATGGCGGCCTTCGGCGTCGGACACCTCCCAGACGCGCACATCGGGATGATGGACGGGAACGTCCGTCCTCGGTGCGAACCTCAACCCGAAGAGTCGATTGGCCACATGGAAGGCCGCATCGATCATGCGGTCAAGCTGGAGATACGGCTTGATCACCGCCTCCTCCAGGTCGAATTCGGCCTGACGGCGCTTTTCCGCATAGTAGCGCCAGTCCCAGGGGGCCAGCTCGAAATTGGCGCCCTCCCGATTGGCGAGCGCCTGAAGCGCATCGCGATCGGCCAGAGCGCGACGCCGGGCCGGCCCCCAGACGTCCTCAAGGAGCTTGCGGGCGGCCCCGGGCGTCTTGGCCATCGTATCCTCGATGCGAAAATCCGCGTAGCTGTCGTAACCCAGCAGCCGCGCCTTTTCGGCCCGCAGCCTGACGATCTCGGATATGATTGGGCGGTTGTCAGCCTCGCCGTAATTGGCCCCGCGCGAGATCCAGGCGCGGAACACCTGCTCACGCAGATCGCGCCGACTGGAGAACTGAAGGAACGGCTCGATACTGGAGCGCGACAGCGTGATGACATGCTTGCCGTCCTGCCCCCGGTCTGCGGCCGCGCGGGCGGCCGCTTCGCGCAGGAAGTCGGGCAAGCCGGCCAGGTCCTCCTCCCCCTCCAGAACCAGGGCGTAGTCGCTCTCATCGGCCAGCACGTTCTGGGAGAAGCTGGTGCCGAGCACCGCCAGCCGCTCATTGATCTCGGCAAGGCGGGCCTTCTCAGGCTCGGCGAGCGCCGCGCCACTGCGCCGGAACAGCGTCAGGTAGCGATCCAGGACCCTATGCTCCTCTTCGCCGAGATCGCCTGACTGGCGTGTCTCGGCAACGCCCGAGATGCGCGCCCACAGCCTTTCGTCGAGGAAGAACGAATTGCGATGGCGCGCTAGGACAGGCGCAATGTCCCGTTCGATCGCTCTGATCGGTTCATTGGTGTGCGATCCGGCAAGGTTGAAGAAGACCGAGGAAACGCGCCGCAGGAGGCGGCCGCTGCGTTCTAGAGCCGCGATGACATTGGCGAAGGTGGGCGGCGTCGTGTCGATGGCAATGCGCTCGATCTCGGCACGATGGGCGGCAAGGCCCGCCTCGAACGCGGGGGCGAAGTGCTCTGGCGCGATATGGTCGAAGGGCGGCGCGCCGAAGGGCGTCTGCCAGTCGTCCAGCAATGGATTGGTTCCGGTAGGTCCACGTGATTCAACAGCCATTGGGGTCTCGCTCATTGGGTATCCCGGATGATGGGAAATGCTAATGTTTCGCCTGGGTACGGCAGCGCCGGCGGTCGGCTTGCACCGACGAACCTTACCTGCCACGCAGCATCATCTAGTTGCAGCGCCGTCTGTGTCGAAATGGGGGTCGAATGTGGCTTGTTAAACTCCTGATCGGTCTTGCCCTCGCCTATTCGGTAGTCGTGGCGCTGATTTTCCTGGCGCAGACCTGGTTGATCTTCCCGACGAGTCTCGCTGGCCAGGGCGCCCCGGCCCTGCCGCCGGAGGCCGAGCGCCTCGAGCTCGCCACGCCGGATGGCGAGCGGCTGGTCGGCACCCGGATCCCGGCCAGCCAGGGCCATGACGCACCCCGGCCTGCCCTGCTCGGCTTCGGCGGCAACGCCTGGAATGCGGACGCCTTGGCTCTTTATCTGCACCATCTCTTTCCCGAGCATGACGCCATCGCCTTTCATTACCGCGGCTATAGCCCCAGCACCGGCCGGCCGAGCGCGGCCGCGATTCTCGACGACGCGCCGCGCATCTACGATTACGCCGCCGACGAACTCGCGCAGTCCGGAATCGTGGTCGTCGGTCTGAGCATCGGGGCCGGGCCGGCGGCAAGGATCGCGGCGGACCGCAGCCCACGCGGTACGATTCTCGTCACCCCCTTCGATTCGCTGAAGGCGCTGGCACAGTATCACTATCCCTGGGTGCCGGTCGGCCCGTTCCTGCGCCACCGGATGCCGGTCGCCGATCTCTTGGGCCGCGCGGATGGACCCGTCGCCATCATCAGCGCCGAGAACGATGCCATCGTTCCTGCCGCGCGCACCGGCCCGGTCGCCGAGGCGGCGCGCAATCTCGTCTTCCAGGTGACGCTCGCCGGGATCGGTCACAACGACCTCTATGACAGTTCCGCCTTTCATGAGGCGATCAGGCACGCGCTGCGAACCATCGAGACTCAGTAGTCGTCGCGCCGCATCGCCCCATTGTTCGGCATCCGGCGCTCCGCGAATTCCTTTAAGATTAATCCAAGCTTATTCAATACAGCATAATTTGCCTTATTGATTTGCTTATTATTTCCATGATCATGCCAGTTTGCGCGAAGTCGACTGGGATCATGGAGGCGCAGATGAGGCGTTTCGTATTCGACCGCCGCGGAAATGTCGCGATCGTATTGGGCATCGGGATCATTCCGGTTGTCGGCTTCGTCGGCGCAACGCTCGACTATAGCCGCGCCGCCGACCTGCGGAGTTTCCTCCAAACCAAGGCGGACGCCGCCGCCCTGAATGCCGCGGTCAACGGCGACGAACAGGACCACGCGGCCCTGTTGGCCGGGCTCGAAGCCGAGATCGCGAGCAAATATGCGGATGTCGACGGCCTCACCGTGGGCGGCGAATGGATCACCAGCGCAAATTTCCGCGTGGACGCCCGCGCCACCATCGACACCGCCATCATTCATATCCTGCCGGGAATCGATCGCGGGATCGAGGTGGCGGTGCGCGCCGTCGCCCAGGTCTCGCCGGAGCAGACCACCTACGATCCGCCCGAGAAGGTCGATCTGGAGCCCGACGCGGGCGACTATAATGAGCTCTTCGCCTATTGCTACGCCTATGACAGCATGGGGCCGCCCAAGACCCGGCGCTCTCAGATGACGCTGATCGCCGACAATGATGGCGGCGACTACAATTTCGAATGGCCGAAATGCGAGGAGGGCGAAGCACTCAGCTTCCGCATGCGCAATGTCCGGCACGCCCGCGCCCATCCGCATGTCTGGAACAATCCCAATCAGTGGCCTTACCGCGCCGAATACGACTTCTATACCGACACCGCGCTGATCGGGGGCGTCGAGCAGTTCAGCCTTCGCCGGGAGATCACCGAACTCCCCGGGGCCTGGGAGCCCTACCACGACAACCCACAGACCGAGGACTTCGAGGTCCTTGAGACGGTGCTTTGCGACAGCGAAGAAGAATGCGTGGGCGAGAGCAAGGGCGGCATCATTCCCGAAGGCAAGGGCCGGATTCCGCAACAGGCCAACGAGCCCTGCTCACCCGGCAAATTCATGTATTTCGGCTGGGAGGATCGGCCGCCGGACCAGCCCGGACCCAATAGCGGCTGGACCGATCCGGCCTGGACGGACCGCAGCTACGACGACATCCGGATCGTCATGAAATGCCCTGAAACCGGGACGCTCGGCGACCGCCAAGTGCGCCTCGTCGAGTAGACGAACCGGTGGACGAACCGGGCCGAACTAACGGTTCCGCGCGTTCTCGTTCGCCAGGATGGCCAGACAGGCAAGCGTGCTGAACACGGCCAGCAAGGCAAAACCCGTGGCCGCCGGATGGCGCCGGGCCACCGCGCTGGCCTGCCCGCCCGCGTGGACCAGCTGCTGGCCCGCGTTGCGGGCGGTGTAACGGGTCTCCGCGGACCGGCGCGTTGCCATGCGCGCCACGCGCTCGGCCAATTCCGACACCTGCCTGCGAAGCGTTTGCAGCTCCCCGCTCATGCCGTCACCCGACCGAAATGCCATGACCCTCTCCTTCCGCTGTGAAACTGAGCCCACACGGGCACTATATCAACCGTCGGACCGGCGGCGAGGTTCCCTGCTATCGCCCACTGCTGTCCGGCTCGCGCGGCGTGGGGTTTCCTGTCCCTCTTTCGGCACTTTATAAGGTGGCGCAGCTGCGATCCGGCACGTGCCGCAGACCGGGTGTCAAATGCCAAGTTCATTCCACTAGCATGGATTGGCTCGGAGACAAGCCATGAAGGAAGTGCTGCGGAGCAACGACGTGGTGCTGATCTCCTTCGCGGAGGCGCTGCTGCGCGATGCCGGTATCGACAGCACAGTGGTCGACCAGCATATGAGCGTGCTGGAAGGCTCGATCGGGATTCTGCCGCGCCGCCTCATGGTCCATGCCGACTACCATGACAGAGCGCAACGCGTTCTCGCCGAGGCCGGACTCGAAAGCAGCGCCTGATGGTCGACAAGGCGGTATCTGCCCCAACGACCGAGGACCGGTTTCTCAGTGGCCGCCTCGTCCTAAGCCAGCCGCGCCGGGGCCACCGCGCCGGCATCGAGGCGGTGCTGATCGCCGCGGCGGCTCCCTTGGCACCCGGCGAAACGCTCGTCGATATCGGCGCCGGCGTTGGGGCAGCGGGGCTGTGCGCAATGGCCCGCATCGCCGACAGCGGCGCGATCCTTGTGGAGGCGGACCCTGCCTTGGCCGAGCTGGCAAGCGACAATGCCGCGCGCAACGGTCTCGCGGCGCGGACCCGCGTCGTCACCTGCGACGTCACGTCGCGCGGCGCCGCCGCGAGGGCGGGGCTGACCGGCGGCGCCGACCATGCGCTCGCCAACCCGCCCTTCTACGATCCCGCCGCCAGCCGGCTCTCCCCTCACAAGAAGAGCGCCCATGGGGCAACCAAGGAAGCGCTCGACGCCTGGATGCGGTTCGCCGCGGCCGCCTTGCGCCCCGGCGGCACATTGACGCTGGTGCACCGCGCCGATGCGCTCCAACTGGTACTCGAGGCCTGTTCGCCCAGATTCGGCGGCCTCAAGCTCTGTCCCGTCCATCCGCGCCCCGGATTGCCGGCGAGCCGGCTCCTGGTACAGGGAACGAAAGGCAGCAGGGCGCCATTGACGCTGTTGGCGGGCCTGACGCTGCACGACAATCAGGGCAACGCGTTCCTGCCCGAGATCGAAGCTGTCCTACGCGGCGGCGCCGGTCTCAGCCTTGCCGGGGGCCACCCGTTGCCTCATCTTAATGGTCCGGGAGATCCCAAAGCATGAGCGAGTCGCAGACATCCACCTCCTGGCGGTCACAGATCGCCAAGGCGCTTTTCGAGCGCCGGCCAATCGTCCCGGTGGTCCGCCTGGCCGGGCCGATCGGGATGGTGACGCCGCTGCGGCCCGGCCTGTCGCTGTCTGGCGTCGCCCATGCGCTGGCCCGCGCCTTTCGCATCCGGCGGGCGCCGGCGGTGGCGATCGTCATCAACTCGCCGGGCGGCTCGCCGGTCCAGAGCCGGCTCATCCACACCCGCATCCGCCAGCTCGCCGAGCAGCACGGCAAGCCGGTCTACGCCTTCATCGAGGATGTCGGCGCCTCGGGGGGGTATCTGGTGGCGCTGGCCGGCGATGAGATCGTCGCCGATACGAGCTCGATCGTCGGATCGATCGGAGTGGTCTCCGCCGGGTTCGGCCTTCATCGCCTGATCGACAAGATCGGCGTCGACCGTCGCGTCCACACCGCCGGCGAACGCAAGGTGATGCTCGATCCCTTCCAGCCCGAGAAGGAGGAGGATGTAGAGCGGCTCAAGGCGATCCAGAACGATGTCCAGGCCATGTTCGTCGACCTCGTCAAGGAGCGCCGTGGCGGTGCGCTCAAGGGCAGCGACGAAACCCTGTTCTCCGGGGAGTTCTGGTCGGGCCGGACGGCACTCGACCTCGGCCTTGTCGACCGCATCGGCGACCTGATGAGCGTCATGCGCGAACGTTACGGCGACAATGTCCGCCTTTATCCGGTGCCGACTGCCCGCGCCGGGTTGCTACGGCGGCTTGCCGCCGGCAATGCCCAGACGAGCGGCAGATACGATGCCGGCTGGGCCGATGAACTGGTCACCGCTGTCGAGACGCGGGCGCTGTGGTCCCGCTACGGCTTATAACGGGGGAAATGTCTTGGCCAATCCGTTGCTGATCGGCGGGCTCGTGATCGGCGGCACGCTCGCCGCGCTGCGCCTTGCCCGCGACAACCGCGACACGCTCCGCAAGCTGGTGAAGTCGATCCGGCGCGACGAGAGTCGGAAGGACCCCGGCCCGCCGCTGCCGCTCGAACAGGACCCGGCGACCGGAATCTACCGTCCGGCCAAGAGCGCCGGGATCGAAGGCGACCGGGACCGGATGGAGCGGTCCTGAGCGGGGACGGGACCGGCCCGGCCCGCGCCAAGCCGCACCGGTGCCTCAACAGCACCGGTGGCGGGTTGATCGCGGAGCCGAGCGGACCCTCCGTCCGGAGGGCTCAGGCGGCCTGGGTGTGGAGACCGCCCGGCTTGACCACGCCTTCGAGGGCATGGGTGGCGGCGTCCGACTGCCGGCGGACGGCGTCGGCGAGCGAAATGACCCCGACGAGCCGCTTGTCGCGGTCGACCACCGGCATGCGCCGCACCTGTATCGCGGCCATATTGTCGGCGACCTCATCGACCTCCTGATCCTCGAAGCAGTACATCACCTCGCTGCTCATCACCTCGCTGACCGGGGTGTTGTGGTCCTTGGCATGGGCCACGGCGCGCACCGCGATGTCGCGGTCGGTGATGATGCCGTGCAGGCGGTCGTCGTCGCCCACAGGCAGGAAGCCGACATCCTTTTCCGACATCAGCTTGGCGGCCGCGCCGATCGGCATGTCGGGCCGGCACATCTTGATGTCGCGGCTCATGCATTCGCGTACCAGCATCGTCGTCCCTCCTTTCGATTGACGTGTCTGGTGCGACAACCACCGCGCGCCGCTGCGTGTTCCCGGCCTGCTTGACCCTTTGCGGGTCCGGGCATACGGTCCGCCGCGCCCGGCCGGCGACCCGGCCCGGCCCCGCAGTTTCGACTTTCCCGGAAGCGCCATGTCCGCCGATCATCCGCTCGACCCGCGCCGCTCCTTCCAGGGGCTCATCCTGGCGCTTCAGCGCTACTGGGGCGAACGCGGCTGCGTCATCTTGCAGCCCTACGACATGGAGGTCGGAGCCGGCACCTTTCATCCGGCCACGACGCTGCGCTCGCTGGGCCCGCGGCCGTGGAACGCCGCCTATGTGCAGCCCTCGCGCCGCCCCACCGACGGGCGCTATGGCGAGAATCCCAACCGGCTGCAGCACTATTATCAGTATCAGGTGATCCTGAAGCCCTCCCCGCCCGATCTTCAGGATCTCTATCTCGGCTCGCTCTATGAGATCGGGATTGACCCGGCAAACCACGACATCCGCTTCGTGGAGGACGACTGGGAGAGCCCGACGCTGGGCGCCTGGGGGCTCGGCTGGGAGGTCTGGTGCGACGGCATGGAGGTCTCGCAGTTCACCTATTTCCAGCAGGTCGCCGGCTTCGACTGCGCCCCGGTTTCGGGCGAGCTGACCTACGGGCTGGAACGGCTGGCCATGTATGTCCAGGGAGTCGACAATGTCTATGACCTGAATTTCAACGGGCGCGAGGGCGCCGAGAAGGTGAGCTATGGCGAGGTCTTCCTGCAGGCCGAGCAGGAATATTCGCGCTACAACTTCGAATATGCCGACACCGACATGCTCAGGCGGCACTTCGAGGACGCCGAGAAGGAATGCCTGGCCCTAGTGGAAAGCGGCGCCGGAGCGAACCGGCATCTCCTCGCCCTGCCGGCCTATGACCAGTGCATCAAGGCGAGCCACGTCTTCAATCTGCTCGATGCGCGCGGCGTCATCTCGGTGACCGACCGGCAGAGCTACATCCTCAGGGTGCGCACGCTCGCCAAGGCCTGCGGCGAGGCCTGGCTGAAGACCGCTGGCGGGGGGGCTTAGGATGCCCGACCTCCTGCTCGAACTGCTTTCCGAGGAAATCCCGGCCCGCATGCAGGCCCGCGCGGCCGACTGCCGGCTTGGCGACACAGGCAGGCACCATACCCTCCCCTGGAGGGGGAGGGTCGCGCCGAAGGCGCGGGGTGGGGTGAGCGCGGAAGGATTGCTCGGGGGGGGCGCTGTGATGGGCCTTACCCGTATTTCGGCTTTCCGCTTTGAGAAGGCACGCCAGCTAAGGCGGCGGGAGACTCACGCCGAGCGCCTGCTCTGGAAGGCACTCAAGCACATGCCTGTGGAGGGCTCGCATTTCCGGCGGCAAGTCCCGATTGGCCGCTATGTCGTTGATTTTGCCTGCCTGGCCGCACGCCTCGTCATCGAGGTTGACGGCGCTCGCCATGGCGCGGCGGCTAATTCCAGGCGGGACCAAGTGCGAACAGCTTGGCTCGAAAGCCAGGGCTACCGGGTGCTGCGTTTCTGGAACACCGAGGTCGTACGCGATGTGAACGGCGTGATGACGGTGATCCATGCTGCGGTCTATGGATGCGATGGTGTCCCGGCACCGTTGCGCCATAAACGCGCGCGCCGCGCCCTGCCGGCCACGCCCCTCACCCCACCCCGGCGCGCCAAGCGCGCCGACCCTCCCCCTCCAGGGGAGGGTTTGGACGCCCCGACGGCATCCCCGCGCCAGCGACCGAAGGCATAGGCCTCATGCCCGACCTCCTGCTCGAACTGTTTTCCGAGGAAATCCCGGCCCGCATGCAGGCCCGCGCGGCCGACGACCTCAAACGTCTTGTCACGGACGGCCTCGTCGCTGCCGGGCTGACCTATGACGGCGCGCGCGCCTTCGCCACGCCGCGACGGCTCGCGCTCAACGTGGTCGGCGTGCCGGTCGCCAGCCCCGACACCCGCGAGGAGCGCAAGGGCCCGCGCACCGACGCCCCGGACAAGGCTATCCAGGGCTTCCTGCGCGGCGCCGGCCTGTCCTCGATCGAGGAGGCGCGCATCGCGAATGACCCCAAGAAGGGCGATTTCTATGTTGCGGTCATCGACAAGCCCGGCCGGCCGGCGCCCGAGATCATTGCCGAGGTGCTTCGAAAGACCATTTGGGAGTTTCCTTGGCCGAAGTCGATGCGCTGGGGACGGCGGGCAGGCTGGGGAGAAGATCGTTGGGAAGAAGGCTCGTTTGGCGAAGGCCC
>SKQW01000032.1 GCA_007118805.1 Rhodobiaceae bacterium
CGCTGTTTTCTCGCCTCGACGCGATCTGCCAGAAGCGCACGATCTTCGCCTCCAACACCTCCACCCTGTCGATCACCGAGATAGCCTCGGGCTGCGGCCGCGAGGACCGGGTGGTCGGGATGCACTATTGCCTGCCAGCCCAGCTCATGCGGCTCGTCGAGATGAGCGCCGGCCTCAATACCTCCGAGGAGGCTTTTGGGACGGCCTGGGACTTCTGCCTCGCCTGCGGCCAGCAGCCGGTGCGCACCAAGGATACGCCCGGCTTCATCCTGAACTACTTCCTGGTCCCGTATATCAATGACGCGATCCGCCTCGTCGAAGCAGGGGTTGCCGAGCCCGCCGATATCGACCGCGCGGTGAAGAAGGGGCTCGGCCACAAGATGGGGCCATGCGAGCTGCTCGACCTCATCGGTCTCGACACCCTCATCCTGCTCTGCGAGGCGTTTCACGCGGCCACCAACGACCCGCGCGCGGCCTGCCCGCCGCTGGTGCGGCGCATGGTGGCCGCCGGCTATCTCGGCCGCAAGACCGGTCGCGGCTTCTACACCTATGACAGCGACGCCATGTTCGGAGGCTGACCCATGCCCACGCATTCCGTGCTGAAGTGCGGCGAAAGCCGGTCCTTTCCCGGCCAGCACCCGCTCCTGGACGCCTCAGTAGACAATGGCGAAGTGACGATCCTCATCGGCACCGGGGCCGGGGCTCTCTTTACCCCCGATCCCGCGCGCACGGCGATCCTTGTCGAGCTCGATACTGAGTCGCTCGGCGTCCATACCGGCGAGTCGCGCGGCGAGGAAGGCTCCAACGTGCTCGGCTTTGCGCGCTACCGCCTCGGCACCGCGGAGGCAACCGATCTCGTCGAGCTGGTGCGCCAGCCCAACACCGACGAGCGCGCCATCGCCGCGGCCCGCGAGGTGCTGGAATCGGCCGGCCTCGAGGTCGCGGTCTGCTACGACTCTCCCGGCCGCATCTTGGACAGGCTGATCCGGCCCTACTACAACGAGGCGCTGCGCCGGCTCGATGAGGGCCTCGCCACGGCCGACGACATGGACCTCACCCTCAAGCTCGGGCTTGGCTATCCCGAAGGCCCCATCGAGCGGCTCGAGCGCACCGGGCTCGATCACCATCACGACGTGTCGAAGGCGCTGTTCGACGTTATCGGCGAGCGCGCCTATGCCCCCGCCCGCCGCGCCGTCGTCGCCAAGATCCAACAGACGAAGCGCGCGACGTGAACCCGCTTGCCGGCCTATGGTGAAGGCTATCCGCAGGACACCAGCAACGTTATGACTCCAGTTTGGTTTTGGATTTGACGTTGGTTCGGGGAGCTGGCTGCAAGCCTGGCAATGAACGTCAAAGCCACCACCCTGGCGCCAGGGGCGAGCGGGCTGCGTGACCGACTATCCATCATGCGGCAACCCGGAACTGCGCTAGACAGCCAAACGCTCGCTGACGCCGCTGGCGTGGCGGTGCTGGGCGGATTGGCCGTGTATCCCTGTCGATCCGGACGCATCGCGTCCACAGAGTTCACCAGATCGTAGGACTTTTTTAACATTTGTGTTCGCCAACCCAGAAATCGCCACAAACGCTCTTACGCTCGATGACGGAACCGGTCGACGGCGGTCGAGCCCGGGAAACGGGGGAATCAATGACAATTGTGGCAAGCTGGGAGCTTCCAGTCCGATCATTGCTGAGGCTGCAGACCCGCCGGATGCTCGTGGGCTTGGCCTGCGCACTGGCGGTGAGCGGCTGCCGCACCGAGTCGCACGAGCCTGCGGATACGGATGCCTCGGTCCGCCCCATATCGGTCACCTACATCGTCGCTGACCTGCAGATCGTCGAGGCTATCGAGGAATCGGTCGCCACGGTTCGCCCTAAGCATGCCCCGCGCCTGGCCATCGAGGTCGACGGTGCAATCGAGCGTGTCCTCGTGGATGAAGGGGACCAGGTGGAAGAGGGAGACCTCCTTGCCCTGATCGAGCAGGCCGACTACGAGATCGCCCATCGGCGGGCAGAGGCTAAGATTCGGCGGCTCGGCGTTCTCATCGAGCAGAAGCAGCGCGAAATCGAGCGTCTCGAGCGCCTCCATGACGGCGGTCACACGCCGGAATCGCAGCTTGAGGAAGCCCGCTCGGAGCGGGCGGTGATGCGGGAGGAACTGGCATCAGTTCGCGCCGATCGCGAAAGGGCCGAGCGGGACCTGAATCGCACTGCGGTTCATGCGCCCTATGAGGGCCGGATTGCCAGGCGCCATGTCAGCATGGGCGACTATGTGGAGGCCGGAACAGTTCTCTTCGAGATGACCGCGAACTCCCTGCTTCAGGTTCGCATCCCGTTGCCTGAGGCGATCGGCTCACGCTTAAAGGTCGGTCAGGAGGTGAGGCTGGTCCAGGCTAGTGCCCCCGACAGCGAGCATATCGGCCATCTGGCACAGGTCAGCCCCCAAGTCGACGGCGCCTCTCGGTCGGTCACCGCGATTGCCGAACTTGACAACCCCGCTGACTGGCGCGCCGGCACCAGCCTCAATGCCACCGTCATTCTCGATGAACGCGAAAGCGTGGTCGTGCCGGAAGAGAGCGTCGTTCGGCGACCGGCGGGCTTGGTTGCCTATGTCGTGGACGGGAACACGGTCAGGGAGCGGCCGGTGCGAACCGGCCGGCACACCGCGGACGGCATCGAGATCCTTGACGGCATCCAACCAGACGACCGTGTCGTGGTCCACGGCGCAGGCTTCCTCAGCGATCGGGCGGAGATCGATCCCGCACCGCATGGAGCAGAAGTCGCCGCCTCCCGGTCCTCCGGTGGAATGCGGCCGGGGAACTAATCTGTGACCCTGCCGGAGATTTCCGTCAGGCGCCATGTCCTTGCGCTGATGATCAGCGTGGTCATCGTCCTGTTTGGCGCGCTCGGTCTGAGCAATGTGGGCATCGACCGGATCCCCGACATCGATCTTCCCGCGGTCAATGTCAGCGTCTCCATGTCCGGGGCCGATCCGCGGATCATCGATACTGCAATTACCGAGGTCATCGAGCGTCGCGTCAACCGTGTTCCGGGCGTCGAAACCGTCCAGTCGGTGTCCACGCCGGGATCGTCGGAGGTGAACGCGGTGTTCGGCCTCGACACAGACGTCGACGTTGCATTTTACGAAGTGCAGGCCAAGGTCAACGAGATCCTTTCCCGACTGCCGGAGGACGCGGATCCGCCGATCATCAGCAAGGTCTCCCTGGATACTCGGCCGATCCTGTGGCTATCTCTAACCGGAGACCGGGATCTTCTCGACCTCAGCCTGTATGCCACGCGGATCATCCGGCCGCAGATCGAAAACGTCCCTGGCGTGGCGGAGGTCATGTTCGGCGGCGGGCAGGGCCGAAACATCCGCGTCGAGATTGACCCCCAACGGCTGGCGTCCCTCGGAGTCACGCTTCCGGACCTTCTAATACCGATTTGCGCTGAGGGCGACTCTTCGGGGATTCCCAAGGCTGGCGAATTCTGACTCCCTGGGTATGGGAGCAGAGGAGATTCGCCATGGGGGCAGCGATCGCACTTTGCGACGATTATGACGGGCCAGCTTTGCGGGAGCTGGCCAAGGCGACGAAGCAGGCGGGCCAGGCGCGTCGGCTGCTGGCGCTGGCAGCGATTTATGACGGCGGGGCGCGCAGTGAGGCGGC
>SKQW01000337.1 GCA_007118805.1 Rhodobiaceae bacterium
CCTGGGAGATCAGGATCAGGGGACACAGTACTACCGGTCGTTTGGCAAGGCAGAAGTTCCTTATGTGATCGTCAACCGGCTGACCAAACACCCACAGATTGCGCCGATTTGCGAGGGGCGCAACGAGGCGGTGCGGGACGGGTATTTGCACGCCGAGCGCGTCTTTTTCGCCTCGAACGATAACTGGAAGCTGATGGAGGAGCGGTTGGGCTGCGCGCTGCCCCATGGTGGCCGAATCTTCAGCCCGTCCCATGCCGACCGGGAGCGTGCGGTAGCCTATCCATCCGTTGCGGATGGCTTCGCGCTGGCGGTGCCCGCCCGCATCGTCTTTATCCACAAGGGACAGGACCTGATCGTCGATGTCTTGAAGCGCGACAAGTGGAAGCGGCGGAAGCTGCGGGTGAATGTCTATGGCGATGGCCCGGACGAAGCGCGCTTGCGCGAGCTTGTCGCGGAGAATGGCCTGAACGAGCGAATCCGTCTATGCGGTCCGATTGTCAGGATCGGGGCCGAGCACGAAATCGCCCGTATCTGGGAGGATAATCACGCCGTCCTGCTGCCGTCGCGCATGGAGGGCTTTCCCAATATGGTGATCAACGCGATGGTCTCGGGGCGAGTGCCGATCGTTACTGACATTGGCGGACATCGCGAAGTCATCGAGGATGAGATAACCGGCTTCCTGGCCTCTGAGCCCACCGCCGAGGCACTGGACGAGGCGCTGGAGCGTGCTTATCGACGGCGTGGCGAATGGGACCAGATCGGCCAGCGGGGCCGCGAGGCGATGCTGGCGCATCTGCCGGAGGACCCGACCGGCCATGCCGCATGTCAGATCCTGGAGGCGGCGGGGGTCCCATAGGAAGCTCTGTGGACCCCGCGCTGCGTCGCGCGCGGTCGGCTGGGGCTTAGAGCCCGTTTTAGACTTGGGATGGAGCTGCACTGGGTGGCGAGGTGGCGGATGACAGGAGAAAGGCGATGGCGATTGTGGGGCTATCTGCGAGGCTTTCGACGCCTCAGGCGGCCCTCGCCATCCAACCCTTCGGGCTGTGCCGATTTTCGCCGCTCAGGGCGTCGCCCGCCTTGGCCGTAGCCCCGCTAAGCCCGGCGGCCGGCTCCTGCTGGCGCGACCAAAATCGGCAGCAGCGCAGCCCATCCGAATTCTCAACCGGGTTCTGAGAGCACCGTCGCGGGTATGGCTGACCAACTTGTCTTCGAGGGTATCTGCCCGATCTGCGGTGCGGGACGGCGTTTTGAGGCTCGGTCGCGGGACTTCCGGAATCATCTGAAGTGTTCCGGCTGCCGGTCAATTCCGCGGGAGCGTGCGCTGTTTGCGGTCGTGGAGATGTACTATCCCGATTGGCAAACGCTGACCATCCACGAATCCTCCCCGGCAATGCGCGGCGCCTCGGAGCGCTTCAGGTCGCAAGCAGCGAATTATGTGGCCACCCAGTACGATCCCACCCTGGCGCCGGGGGTCTTTGACAAGGCGCGCGAGTTCAGGAACGAGAATCTCGAGCACCAGACATTCCAGCCGGAATCCTTCGATCTCGTCATCACCCAGGATGTTTTCGAGCACGTCTTCCGTCCCGATCTCGCCATTGCCGAAATTGCCCGAACCCTGCGCCCGGGCGGCGCCCATATCTGTACCGTGCCGCTGACCAGACGGGACGAGCCCTCCCGCCGTCGCGCCTCACTGGTCGATGACGAGGTGATCCACCATCTCGACCCGCAGTATCACGGCAACCCGATCAGCAAGGACGGCTCGCTTGTCACCGTCGACTGGGGCTTCGACATTCTGGAATATTTCGCGCGCCACAGCGGGCTAGCCACCAGCATGGTGTTGATCGACGATATCGAGCGGGGCATTCGGGCGCGTTACAATGAGGTGCTGATTTGCCGAAAGTCGCTACCTGCCGCCTTGTTGTGAGGAGAATCGCGTGCGCGTCAAACCGCTGAGCATCGACGCAGTTCGGCTGATCCAGCCGATCCGCCATGCCGACGCCCGCGGCTTTTTTTCCGAGACATACAGCCGTCGGGCCTTCGCCGAAGCGGGGATCGATATCGGCTTTGTCCAGGACAATCACGCGTTGTCGCGCGAGGCGGGAACAGTCCGCGGCCTGCATTTCCAGACTCCGCCCTTCGCGCAGGACAAGCTGGTGCGCGTGGTCCGCGGTGCCATCTTCGACGTCGCCGTCGATATCCGGGTCGGCTCACCGACCTTTGGCCAACATGTTTCTGCCATCATCAGCGCCGCGGAATGGAACCAGATTTTCGTTCCGGCCGGGTTCGCGCACGGGCTGGTGACGCTGGAGCCCGATACCGAGGTGATCTACAAGGTCAGTAGTCACTATGCGCCGGAACACGACAAGGGCCTGTTGTGGAACGATCCCGCACTTGGGATCAACTGGCCTGTGAACGAGGCGGAGGCCATCCTTTCCGACAAGGATCGGGGACAGCCGCGACTTGCCGAGTTGCCGGAGTATTTTCACCATGAGCCTGACAGGACCGGGTAACCGGGCGCGGCGAGATGGGGTGTGAGACGATGCGCGTTATGGTGACGGGCGGGGCCGGATTCATCGGTTCCGCGCTGGTGCGACGGCTGATCGGCGCGGGTGGCGCGTCGGTGCTCAACGTCGATAAGCTGACCTATGCCGGGAACCTCGACTCCCTGAAACCGGTCTCGGACGATCCGCGTTACCGGTTCGAACGCGCCGATATCTGCGACCGCGCGGCGATGGATGGGCTTTTCCGTTCCTTCCAGCCCGACTGCGTCATGCATCTGGCGGCCGAAAGCCATGTCGATCGCTCGATAGACGGACCCGCCGCCTTCATCGATACCAATATTGGCGGCACTTACACGTTGCTCGAGTCGGCGCGGGATTATTGGCTCGCCCTTTCCCCGGCGCGGCGCGAGGGCTTTCGCTTTCTGCATGTCTCGACCGATGAGGTCTACGGCTCGCTCGGGCCGCAGGGCAAGTTTACCGAAGAGACGCCCTATGCCCCGTCGAGCCCCTATTCGGCGAGCAAGGCGGCCTCCGACCATCTGGTCCGGGCCTGGCAACATACCTATGGCCTGCCGACGCTGATCACCAACTGCTCCAACAATTACGGGCCCTATCAGTTTCCCGAGAAGCTGATCCCGCTGATGATTCTGAACGGCCTGGAAGGCAGGCAGTTGCCGATCTATGGAGCTGGCGAGAACGTGCGCGACTGGCTCTATGTCGACGATCACGCCGAGGCGCTCGTCACCGTCGCCGTCCGTGGCACGGTGGGCGAAACATATAATATCGGCGGCGATGCCGAGCTCCGAAACATCGAGGTGGTCCGGCTGATCTGCGATCTTCTCGATGCCCGGCTGCCCGGCGATAGGCCCCGGCGCGAGCTCATTGCCTTCGTCGACGACCGGCCTGGTCATGACGCGCGCTATGCCATGGACACCGCGAAGATCGCGACGGAGCTGGGCTGGCAGCCCACACAGACGTTCCGATCTGGCCTTGAGCGCACCATCGACTGGTATCTGGAGAACCGCTCATGGTGGGAAGCGATTCGCACCGGACGCTATGCCGGCGAGCGCCTCGGCCTGAGGCCTGTTTCATCGGCGACGGCGGAACCATGAGGCTACTTATTGTCGGCAGCAATGGTCA
>SKQW01000192.1 GCA_007118805.1 Rhodobiaceae bacterium
ACCGGCCCCCTCGCCTGGACAATCGGGCGGCGCTTCGAGATGGCGACGCGCCGCCAGGGGCTCAACAGCGAACCGATCCGTCTGCGCACCGACCTGTTCGTGCCGCCGAACGGCCGCGGCCGCCAGCTTTCATTGTGGTGAGGAGCTAAGCATGGAGCAACGTATCAGCCTGATCACGCTCGGCGTTGCCGATGTGGCCGCCAGCGCGGCCTTCTATGAACGGCTTGGATGGCGCCGTTCGGCCGCCTCCAGCGGGGAAATCGCGTTCTTCGCAGCCGGGGGTGTGGTGCTCGCCCTGTTCGAGCGCGACGCCCTCGCCCACGACGCCCGGGCCGGCCGGGACGGCCGGGGTTTCCGGGGCGTGGCGGTGGCTCACAACGTGCGCGAGCGCGACGAGGTCGATATCCGCCTGGCGGAGGCCGAGAGCGCGGGCGGACGCATCCTCAAGGCCGGTGAGGCAGCCGACTGGGGCGGCTATTCGGGCTATTTCGCCGATCCCGACGGCCATCTCTGGGAGGTTGCCTGGAATCCGCATTTCCCGCTCGATGTCGATGGCAGGATCGCCCTGCCCGACTGAGGCATCGCTACGGGCCACCCGCCCCTTTGGCGTTATGCGCCCGGTGAGTGTAGGAGCTATTTGCTGGTGCGGCGCATGCTGGCGAGGCGGCCGGTCTGGATTCTGACGATATCCTCGTCGATGTTCTCGTAATCGAAGGGGCCATCGCGCCAGTCGAGCAGGTGAGTGTGCTCGGGGTGACTGAGGTTCGCCAAGGCCTCACGGGACATCTCGAAGCCGGGCGGCCCGCCTAGCCACTCCAGTTCAAGCAAGGCGATCGGATGGCGCGCTGGGCCAAGGAGGCAGGTCCCGGCAGCGAGGTGCCCTGGAAGATCCCCTGTCCTTCCCTCACTCATAGGGAGAAGTCTGTTCTAACCCGCATCTCTCACACTTCTGGTGGCCTGCGGATCGGCAACGAGAGAACACCCTGGTTTCCAAGGCCGGTTGAAGACGGCGACAGCGCGCGTCGGCCGGCTTGCCCGAGGCCCGGCCTCGCGACAGCGCCGCCCTCCTGCCCTGTTACTGCCTTGAACCGGCGCAAGGCTATCGCGAATGCGAGAAATACCGGCTAGCGCCCCGCGCTGGCGACTTGGCCGAAGTAGAAATCGAGCATGTCGATCAGCGGCGCCGGGCTGCGCCACAGGCGGCTGCGCAGCGCGGCCCCCTCCCAGCAGTCGAGCAGCCGGTTGGCCAGCGCCCGGCTGTCCGCCTCAGGGTTCAGGTCGCCCCGCGCGCGCGCCTCGTCGAAGCAGGCGACGAAGCGCTCGGCGATGGCGCTCAGGCACTCATCGATCTTCAGCCGGAAATGCTCGTTGATCCCAGAAAGCTCCTGCCCCAGACCGCCCAGCAAGCAGCCGAGATTGCCCTCGCTGCGATATTTTTCGGCCGACAGTTCAAAGAAGTCGCGCACCCGGTCCAACGGCGCTCGATCGGGGTCGGCCAGCGTGTGGTCGAGCCCGCGATGAACCTCCTCCATGTAGCGGTCGACAACCTGCAGGGCGAAGGCCTCCTTGCTCGCGAAATGATGATAGAACGACCCCTTCGGGGTTCCGGTATCGGCCAGCAGGTCCTGGATGCCAAGGCCATTGTACCCGCGTTCCAGCAGCATCTGCAGCCCTGCTGCGAGCAGACGTTCGCGGGTGTCCTTGCTCATATTGCGCTCATCATGCCGGCCCATCGGCTCAATCCTGCAGTATGAAGCCCTCACGCCGACGTCAAGCGCCGCCGCGCGCCTTTCCGGCCCGCGGCGGCTGCAGCTCAACCTCGCAAGGCTCTTCAGTTGCGTGGGTCGAGGTCGGGGTCGACGTAGTCGACCTCGATCGGCGCGTTCATATGCACCTGCAACACGGTTTCCTCCTCGAACCACTCATAGTGCATGTGATCAGGGGGAACCGTCACGAACGAGCCCGCCGGTACGCGCATGCCCTCGGACTTGTCTAGCGCCGGGCCGAAGCCGATATGCAGCGCCCCCTCGACCACGGTGAGGTGTTTCGGCTCGGAATGGGTATGGCTGTGGATGTCAAAGCCCTCGGGCAAACGCAGCCGCGCCGTGAACGGTCCTGCCCCCGGATCGCCGGTCAGCACGACGAGTTCCGCCCCGGGTTCGATGAAGTCGGGACCTTCACCCCATTCCAGCTCGTCGGGGGCAAGCACCTCGTGTTGCGCGCTGCCAGCAATCGCCGGGCCGACCAAGCCCCAGGCGAGCGCGACAGCAAGGCCGGATTTTAGGATCGTGCAATGCATGAATAGCCTCCCGTGTCTGTTCTGACAGTGGTGCACGCAGACACGCCGCCAGATGTTGAACCAGCTTATTAGACCGACCGGTCTATTTCCCAATCTAGCGCATTCCGTCCCCTTGAGTCAAAAGCGTCAGAATCCGCCGGGTCATGGGCAGATGGCCGTTGAAAGGTCGTCGGCGGCGGCTCCGACGGCGATGTCGACGAAGACAGGGCCGATGAGCGTGCCGAAGGCGGGCTGATTAAGGGTCACCGCCGCAGCGGGCGAGATTGACGCCGGCGATTCCCCTCTCCGTGGGCGCGCAGATAGTCGTAGACGATGACCCCCCCATAGGACCAGCCGAAGAGCACAGGCTCGTCGAGATCCAGCTCCGCGATGATCGCGGCGATATCGCCCGCCCAGACGGCCAGGTGGAAAAGGAGATGGGCGACATCGATGTTGCCAAACACCTTGTTCAGCCGGGCAGCGCTATCCGGCGACACCGCAATTCTGTGCAGCTCATCGAACCACGCCATCTGCTCCCGGCGGGCGCTCGGCATGAACATCTGCGTGAACAGATGTCGGAACACCGGATTGTCCCTGCCCCACCCGGTCGCTGCGCTGCTCCCCAAGCGGGGTTTCATCGAGGGTCCCGATCACTCGCGCATAGCGCCTCGCGCGGCAGGGCACGTCCTCGTAGTACGCTGGGCTTCCAGATACCCTACGGGGGGAGCGATCGTTGGTCCGGCGACTTGGTTGCAGCGCCACGCTACAAAGTGGCAGTCTGATCTCTTGCAAGTTTTGCAGATTTCAGCGATGGGTGTCCGCGTAGGTGTGGAGCGCGCGGTGGTCGATTGCGCGCCAAGTTCAGCCTGAGACGCGCAGTTGCGCTATGCGGGAAGACTAGCTGCTTGCCGTAGGTGATGGGGATAGGGAAGTGCGGATAGGTGTGGCGCGATGAATCAGTTGGCGCAGGCTGATCGGTCTGTTCCCTCAACCAGTTCGAAATGGTCCGGGGGAAAGCTAATTGTTTGGCAGAGTGGCGAGGCGGCGCGTGAGGATGAGGCAGGCGCGTTCGTCAAGGACCTCCTCAAATCTGCCGGCGGCGACGTGAGTATCGTCACTTCTACGACAGATCTCGATAAAGCCGAAGCGTCGCTGCGCAAGGGTTCAAAGGCCCACAGGCTGCTTGTGCTCTGCCCCTCCCCGATCGAGGCAATTTGCAGGGGACTGGAGAGATCCTCGACCTGCAGGAGATCGCGGTATCTGAGGACCGCCTGCAGCGGCGAGATCTTCGCATTGGTGCGCAGCACGAAGATGCCGTCATACTTGGCTTCCTCGGCGAGCTTGCCGGG
>SKQW01000187.1 GCA_007118805.1 Rhodobiaceae bacterium
AAGGGCGGTCCAAGTGGAGCGCCGGGCCGTCAATCATGCGTCTCCCATTCGGCCTGATGCGGCCGGCTTTCGTCCCCCCGCACGAATTTCCCGAACAGGTCCGGCAGCCCACCGGTCAACCCTGCCGGTCGAACGCATCGAGGCGGCCATCGCCATGCGCGGCGTGCCGGTGCTGCAGTCACACGATGCGGGGAGATACGTCTGCAACTTCGCCTGCTATTTGTCGCTCGAAAATGCCCCGCCCCAGGCGATGGCCGGATTCATCCACCTGCCGTGGCCGTCGGAGGTCAGGGCGCCGCGCGCGCCGGCAAACAGGCCAAGCTGGGCCATGCTCGGCCGTGCCGTTGATGAGGCCGTCAAGGTTACGTGTGTCGTAGCCAGGGCGCGCCAGCGCGCGGCCGTCTAATCGGCGTCCTCGCCCAGCGCAGGGGCAGGGCGGTCGGCGACCATGCGTTCGCCGTCAATAACGATGGGCCCGGCGACTGTGGGAACGGCCGTTTCCTGCATTCTCAGCGTCTGGTGCATTCCTCGGTGTATCACCTGCGGATCCGCGAATACCTCGGCTACCGAGTTGATCGGTCCCGCCGGCACGCCGACGCTCTCCAGGGCAGCCAGCAGGTCATCGCGGGCAAATTTCCGTGTCAGGTCCGCAAGGCGCGCGCAAAGCGTGTCGCGCTCGGCCACGCGGTCCTGATTGGTGGCATAGGCTGGATCGGTCGCCAGTTCGGGCGTGCCGAGAACCTCGCACAGCCGCTTGTACTGCCCGTCATTGCCCACGGCGATGATGAGATGGCCGTCGCTGGCAGGAAATACCTGATAGGGCACGATATTGGGATGCGCATTGCCGAGCCGGCTTGGCGGCGTTCCCGAGACGAGATAGTTCATCGCCTGGTTGGCGAGAACGCTTACCTGTGTGTCGAGAAGCGCCATGTCGATATGAGCGCCGTTGCCCGTCTCGTCGCGACGGCGAAGGGCGGCGAGGATGGCAAGGGCGGCATAGAGGCCGGTAAAGATGTCGGCAAAGGCAACGCCGACCTTCATCGGCTCGCCGTCAGGGTCGCCGGTCAGGTCCATGATCCCGCCCATGCCCTGGATCATGAAATCGTAGCCGGCCCGACCCGCATAGGGACCGTCCTGGCCGAAGCCGGTGATCGAGCAGTAGACGAGGCGCGGGTTGACCGTTTTCAAGCTCTCGTAGTCGAGGCCGAAACGCCTGAGGCCGCCGACCTTGAAATTCTCGATGACGACGTCCGCGCCGGCGACCAGATCGTGCACGGCCTTCTGGCCTTCGGCGGTTTCGAAGTCGACGGCAATGGAGGACTTGCCGCGATTGGTTGAATGGAAATAGGCCGCTCCGAGGTTCTCGCCGTGCGCGCCGGTGACGAAGGGCGGTCCCCAGCTACGGGTATCATCACCCGTTCCGGCACGTTCGACCTTGACGACCTCGGCACCCAGATCGGCGAGCGTCTGGCCTGCCCACGGCCCGGCCAGGATGCGGGCGAGCTCGACGACACGGATGCCGGAGAGCGGTTTCACAAGGGCAGCCCTCCAAGAGCAGCTCTCAATAGAACGCCTGGAGCCCCGTCTGTGCGCGCCCGAGAACGAGGGCATGGATGTCGTGCGTGCCCTCGTAGGTGTTGACGGTTTCCAGATTGCATAGATGCCGCATGACGTGAAACTCGTCGGCAATACCGTTGCCACCGTGCATGTCGCGCGCGAGCCGTGCAATGTCGAGCGCCTTGCCGCAATTGTTCCGCTTCATCAGGCTCACCGCCTCGGGCATCAGCTTGCCCTCATCGGTCATACGGCCGAGCCGCAGGGCTCCCTGAAGGCCGAGCGCAATCTCGGTCTGCATGTCGGCGAGCTTCTTCTGGATGAGCTGGTTCGCCGCCAGCGGCCGGCCGAACTGCTTGCGTTCCATGGTATAGCTGCGCGCGGCGTGCCAGCAGAATTCGGCCGCGCCCATGGCGCCCCAGGCAATGCCGTAGCGCGCTCGATTAAGGCAGCCGAACGGCCCTTTGAGACCAGAGACATTGGGGAGGAGGTTCTCTTCGGGTACCTCGACGCCGTCCATCACCACCTCGCCGGTAATCGAGGCCCGCAAGCTGAGCTTGCCCTCGATCTTCGGCGCCGACAGCCCCGACATCCCCTTTTCCAGTATGAAGCCTCGGATCTTGTCGTCATGGGCCGTGGATTTGGCCCAGATGATGAACACATCGGCAAAGGGCGCGTTGGAAATCCAGGTCTTGGTGCCGCTCAGGCGGTAGCCGCCGTCGATCTTTTCGGCGCGGGTCGTCATGCCGCCGGGATCGGAGCCATGGTCGGGTTCGGTCAGGCCGAAGCAGCCGACCAGTTCGCCGGTCGCGAGCCCGGGGAGATACTTTCTGCGTTGCGCGTCGTCGCCATAGGCGTGGATCGGATGCATGACCAGCGACGACTGAACGCTCATCATCGAGCGATACCCGGAATCAACGCGCTCCAGCTCGCGGGCAACCAGCCCGCTCGCCACATAGTTTACGCCCGCCCCGCCATACTCTTCGGGGATGGTGGCGCCGAGGAAGCCGAGCTCGCCCATTTCGTTGAAAATCGCCCGTTCGGCCTTCTCCTGCCGATAGGCCTCCAGAATGCGCGGTTGCAACTGCCCCTGCGCGTAGTCTCGCGCGGCATCGCGGATCATGCGCTCCTCCTCGGAAAGCTGTTCGTCGAGGAGGAAGGGGTCATCCCAGGCAAAAACCGCACTGTCCTGATTCTGGGGCTTGTTTTCGGCGAGTGACATGGTGGTTACTCCAGCGATCCGACTGTGCTCCCGGCCCACGGTCTAGCCCAAACCGCGCCGCAAGGCGAGGCCGCGGGCAAGGATTCAGGCAGGGGTGGCCTTGCCGGTGACCTTCAGGATGAAAGCATAGACCAGCGCCACTTCCTTGAGCCGGTCGAAGCGGCCGGACGCGCCCGCATGGCCAGCTTCCATGTTTGTCCTGAGAAGCAGAAGGTGGTCGTCGGTCTTGAGTTCGCGCAGCCGTGCCACCCATTTGGCCGGCTCCCAATAGGTCACTCTTGGATCGGTCAGCCCGGCCAGCGCCAGGATGTGCGGATAGTCTTGTGCGCGCAGATTGTCGTAGGGCGAATAGGCGGCGATTGTGTCGTAGTCCTCCGCGCTCTCCAGCGGATTGCCCCATTCCGGCCATTCGGGCGGGGTGAGCGGCAAGGAGTCGTCGAGCATTGTGTTGAGGACATCGACGAAGGGGACCTCTCCCACGATGCCGAGAAACAGATCGGGCCGCATATTGGCCACCGCCCCCATCAGCATGCCGCCGGCCGAGCCGCCGCGCGCGACAATGCGCTCGCGCGAAGTCATGCCCTGTTCGATCAGGTGCTCCGCCGCCGCGATGAAGTCGGTGAAGCTGTTCATCTTCTTGGCGGCCTTGCCCTCGCGATACCAGCGATAACCCTTGTCCTTGCCGCCGCGCACATGCGCGACGGCATGGACGAAGCCGCGATCGACCAGCGACAGGATATTGGTGTTGAAGGATGCCGGCATGGCGATGCCGTATGCGCCGTAGCCGTAAAGCAGGCAGGGCGCCGAACCGTCGAGCGGCGTGTCGCGATGATAAAGCACGGTGATCGGGA
>SKQW01000281.1 GCA_007118805.1 Rhodobiaceae bacterium
GAGAGCGGCTGCATCCGCACCTGGAAGCCCTGGAACTGCCGTATAAGGCCTCGCTCTACGAGGCCAACGAGCCGATCGGCCACGTTTACTTCATCACCAGCGGCGTCGGGTCGCTGGTCAACACCATGCGCAATCGTCAGGCGGCCGAGGTCGGCACGATCGGCAATGAGGGTGTGGTCGGCTTGCCGATCCTCCTCGGCGATGAACAGGGCCCCACCAGCGTCTACATGCAGGTTCCTGGAGCCGGCCTTAGGATGAAGGCGGATGTCTTTCGCCAGGAGGTGCTGCGCAGCGACACCATGCGAACGGCCTTCCTGCGCTACGTCCACGCCTTCTTCAATCAGGTCGCGCAATCGGCGGCCTGCGCGCATTTTCACACCTTGGAGCGACGTTGCTGTCGTTGGCTGTTGATGACCCATGATCGCGTGCATGCCGATGAGTTCCTACTGACCCACGAATTTCTGGCAATGATGCTGGGTGTCCGGCGGGCCGGCGTAACCGTCGCGGCGGGGGCGCTGCAGAAACGCGGGCTGATCCGCTACAAACGCGGCCGCGTCACCATTCTCGACGTCAAAGGCCTCCAGAAGCTCTCCTGCGAGTGCTACGGCGTCACCAAGCGAGAATTTGATCGGCTGCTGGGCAATATTCGCCAAGGACGCAAGTGACGAAATTCTGAGACGATGTGGGCTCAGGTTGATATGGATCAACGGCGCATGCCCCATCGCAGATACTCTCTCGCCACTCGGCGAACGGGCCCGTCGGAGGTGCCTATGAAAGCTCTGAATCTCAAGAACTATGGAGGACGGCATGGACAGACGAACTGGGATCATCGTCGCTATCGTTGCTGTGATCATTGTCGCAGTCGCCGCATTTTTCGTCTTCTGGCCCGAAGAGGCGCCTATTGTGGCTGAGGAACCGGCGGCCGTTGAGGAACCTGCCGAGCCAGAAACGGCTGACTAGCTAAAAGATGATCTGAGCGAGGCCGGCTACAGAGAAGGTCGCCTCGATAGTCAGCCATCCATCTGCCAGGCTTCATAAACTTCGTTCGAATCTCTCTGGCGGGTCGACTCCGACCATAGCGCGAAGGATCGCTCTGGAGAAAGTCCGCGAGTGTCGTGAAATGGCGCATCCTGCTTGTTCTGATCCGAGCGGCGAATGACGGCTTCCACCCACTCCGGAAGCCGACTCCCGACACCAAGCGCCAGCCCTTCACCATCAGGACGGCCATTCGATGCGCCTCAGACTGGACCGCAACGCCGGCGCGTTCGCGCGCGCCATCATGGCCAAGACCTTGCCTGTCGCTCGGGCGACGACGGCGGCGATGGATGCGGCTGCCGAGGCGCTGAAGCGGGAGGCCCGCGCCGAGATCGGCCGGGCCGGCTTCTCGCGCCGCTGGCAGAACGCCTTGCGGGTTAAGCGCTTCCCGCGGCGCAAGATATCGATCGATGCGGCCGCCTTTGCCTGGCACCGCATTCCCTATGCCGGCGTCTTCGAGACCGGCGCGAGCATTGCCGGACGGCCTATGCTGTGGTTGCCGCTGCCGAGCGCACCGCGATCGTTGCAGCGCCGGCGGATGTCTCCGGAGCGCTTCGAGACGAAGGTCGCCCCGCTCTTCTCGATGACCTCGCGGCGCGGCCGGCCGCTGCTGGCGGCACAGGCCCGGGTCAGCAAGCGCCAGGCCCAATCCGATCGGCCGAAGGCCTCGCTTGCCGCCTTGCGGCGCGGGAATTCCGGTCGGGGGATCCTGCGCAGCATTCCGATCTATCACGGCGTCAGTGTCGTGCATCTGCGCCGGCGTTTCGACGTGACCGGCGTTGCCCGGTCGGTGCGCGACCGGGTGCCCGACTTCTACTGGGCGAACTTCAGGGACGAATGACCGGCTGCTTCACCGGTCCGTCGCGCCAATCGCACCCAATCGAGACTCTCAACGGATACTGAGCCATGGCCAGGGGACGCCAGACCCTTACCCAGCGCATAGCGCTGACCGGCGGCGAGGAGGTCGAGGGCAGGCTCAAGCAGATCGGTCGGCGCGGCGAGCGCGCCTTCGGCCAGCTCGGCCGCTCGGCCCGCGAGACCTCCACCCAGAGCGATCGGCTGGGCACAAGGGTTCAGGCGCTTGGGTCTCGCTTCGATGCCCTGCGCCAACGCACGACGGCTGCGCGCAGGGAGATGGAGCTGATGGCCCGGGCCGAGCCGGCCTTGCGCCGGCTGTCGGCGACGGTGCGCCGCTTCGCCAGTGTCTTTGCCGCCGCCTTTGCCGTGCGCAACCTGTCGCGCATGACCACGGAATGGTCCTTCCTGCAGGACCGTATCGCCGCGGTGACCGACGAGACCATCTCGGTCACCGACGCCATGGACCGCCTGGTGCGGATCTCCAACCAGGTCGGCGAGGACGTCCAGGAGATCAGCCGCAACTATGCCGATCAGGCGACGATCCTCAAGGATCTCAACCTGACGACCCGCGAGCAGCTCGATCTCACCGAGGCGATCACGCTGGCGCTGGGGCTGTCGGGCCTGCACGGCCAGGAGGCGACGGAGGCGCAGAACCAGCTCGCCCGCGCCATGGTGCGCGGCAATCTGGAATCGCGCCAGCTGCGCCGGGTGCTGGAACGCGGCAGCCGCGTTGTCGAACTCCTGTCCGAAGAGCTCAATGTCGGCGCCAACGCGATCCGCGAGATGGGCGAAGCCGGCGAGATCACTTCCGAGGTGTTGACCAGGGTATTCCTCGGGAACCTCGATACGCTCCGCCAGGAGGCCGCCGGCAGCGCCATCACCATCGGCGATGCCTTCACCGTCATGCAGAACAATCTCCTGCACTTCATTGGCTCGACCGATCAGGCGACCGGGGCGGCGGGCCTGCTTGCCGGTGTCCTTCTTCGCATCGCCAACAACCTCGACATCGTCATTCCGGCGATCGCGCTGTTTGCTGCCGCCTGGGCCTCGGTGCAGCTGGTCACGCTGGTCACCCAGCTGGTTGCCGCGGCCCGCGCGCTTGCCCTGCTGGCCGCCGGGATCACCGCCTCGACGGCGCCGCTCACCCTGCTGATCCTCGCCATCACGCTGCTGATCGGCGCGGTGGCGCACTTCACCGGCCTGCTCGATCCGCTCTATGAGCGGCTGGGGCTCCTCAAGGAACGCAGCGCGGAGGGCCGCGAGGGTCTCGCCGATCTCGGTGCCTCCTTCGACGAGGGCGGCGCATCGGCGGAAGCGATGGGCGAGCGGGTCGATGCTTCGCTTGCCGGTGTCGCCAGCGCGGCCGACCGTGCCGGCACCGAGACCACCGACGCCATGGCGGCGAGCGCCGGTAGCAGCCAGTCCCTGTGGCAGCAGGCGACCGACGCCATCGGTGGCCTCTTAAGCGCTCTCGGCGATCGCGCCACCGATATCCTGTCGAGCGTCCTCTCGATGCTGCGCTCGGTGATCTCGATGGCCCGGCGGGCCGCCGCGGCGGTGGCAGCTGCGCTCGGTGGCGGCGAGGGCCGGCGCGACGGTGGCGCCGTGGGATTACGCGAAGGCGGGCCCGTGCGCGGGCCTGGCACGTCCACCTCGGATTCCATATTCGCGGCGCCGCGCTACTGGCTGTCGAACGGGGAATACATCATCCCGGCGCGCAGCGTGCGCCA
>SKQW01000377.1 GCA_007118805.1 Rhodobiaceae bacterium
CGGCGCCTGGCGCCTGACCGTGCGTGAGCCATCCTTTGCTTTCGGCTTGGCACTGGCAACACTCATCTTGCTCGTCGCTCTGTTCCCCGGCCTGTTCACAGGCAGGTCGCCAACCGCGATCGATACTGCCAACGCCTTCATGCCGCCCAGCGCAGATAACTGGTTCGGGACCGACGATACCGGCCGCGACCTTTATGCCCGAACAATCTACGGCACTCGGGTGACGCTTTCGATCGTGGCCGGCTCCCTCTTGCTGTCTGCGATCATCGGCGGTTTTTTCGGTCTCGTCGCCGGTTACTTGCGTGGCGCCACGGACATGGCAGCCGGCCGAATTGTCGATGTCATGCTGTCCTTCCCGCCGATCATCCTCGGCGTCGTGGTGACCGGCGTATTGGGTCCGGGTATCCGCAACCTGGTACTTGCACTGTCGATCGTCTACATTCCTATCTTCTTCCGCATCGCGCGTTCCGGAGCGCTCTCCGAAGTGGAGCGGACCTATGTGGAGGCGGCTCGGTCGGTGGGGCTGTCCGGAAGCGCGATTCTGTTCGGCCACGTCATGCGCAACGTACTGCCGCTGATCATGCTACAATATGTAATCCTGTTTCCGCTGATCCTACAGATACAGGCTGCGCTTGGGTTTCTCGGCCTTGGGGTTCAGCCTCCGACGCCCGACTGGGGAGCGATCCTCGAACAGGGCAAGGACTACATCCTATACGCGCCGTGGATTTCCTTCTTCCCCGGCCTCTTCATCCTTTTCTCCGCGCTGGCCGTCATGCTGATCGGGCGGGGGATTCAGAAACGCGTCGATATCGGCTGAGACGCGTCCGCCGTATCGCAGCGCGGATCTCAACCCTCCAGCTCCGGGGCGCACCGACAAGGGGCCACTACGCATCAAACAAGTATCTCGCCGAATAGCTTGTTCTGCACAGCCCTCGGTTTGCGCGCCTCAGCCTCGTCACAGGGAACGAAGGAGGAACTGCCACCCTCCAGTTCGGCGGGCAGCACCATTACCCGGACAAAAGCCGCGTTTGTCGGTCCTATATTCGTTCCGACTACGGGGTCTTTACCACTCTCAAACCATGCGCCGCCCTCCTTGATCCTCTCCACAGCGGCGCCCACTTCCGCGAGCAGTCGACCGAAGATCAGCCGGCGCAAGCCAGGGCCGCGGTGACCATGACGTGGCGTGCGCGCACCCGGTTCGGATTCGATCCGATCGGCGCGGACGAGGAAGGGCCGGGGAAAGTCCGGTCGAGCTAGGTGCGCGAGAATCAGCCCCGATTCAGATAGAAATGGCGCCTCCTCGCCCGCTACCTCGAAGATCCAGGTCGAGCCGCTATTTTCGAGCGTCGCACCCTCCTGGACAAATGCCCCTTCGTCAGCACTTAGCCGCCGCACTTCGCCGGAGGATTGGAGCGTGGCACGCCCGTCCTGCACGTAGACGAAATAAAGCTCATCGTCAGGAAGGGAGATTGGCGCTGTCAGGTCCTGGCCATCATAGACGGCCAAGCGCATGGATTGGTAGGACAGGTCGGTCATTACGAAGTCGCCTCGATTTGGCTTCGGATGGCTCGCAGAACTAGGCCGTCGGTATCGAGATAGGTATTGAGAATGTTGAAGTGATTGATGCCGGGCAGGACATGGACGGCGGGATCGAGCCCGTACCGGCGCAGGCAGTGCGAATAGCGGAAGGTCTGGTCGATCCACTGCCAGGGCTCCGCCCCGCCAGCAAAGAGCGCGATTGGGCAGGTCAGCCGCGGTCGGCGAGCCTCTACGTTGTGGCGGCGCGCGATTTCCTCGGTGAGCCGCAGGTCAGCATTGACTGACGTCCAGATCGCCGGAGTTGGATCGTAGATACCGCTGATGAGGGTCGCCCCGCGAATTGTTCCACTGGAAAATCCCTCCGCTTCCCAGTCATGCGCTATTATCTCAGCGACCAGATGGGCGCCGGCCGAGTGGCCCGACAGCGTTATTCGAGCCGGATCGCCACCATGCTGTGAGACATTGGCGTAGACCCAGCGCATTGCTTCCAGCGCCGAGTCGACCACATCATCCAGCGTCGCATCGGGGCAAAGTTCGTAATTGACGATTACGCTCGTCACACCGAGGGGCGCGAGCGCGCCGGCGACGAAGGCGAAATTGGCCTTGTCCTGCGCCCGCCAGTAGCCCCCATGATAGTAGACATGCACAGGCGAGAAGCTTTTGGGGGCCGGGTATATGTCGAGCGCACGCAGAGGATGATCGCCGTAGGCCACGGTCACCCGATCGAGTGATCCCGCCGCCGCTTCGTTCGCGGGTTCTCGGCCCTGTCTGTAGCTCTCAAACTGGGGACAGGCCTTTTGCGGATTGTACTGAAATTCGTGTTCGACTACCGACAGGTCGGACCAGATTGGCGGGTAATGTTCCATGTGAACGCTTCCAAGAATTGCAGTAGGAGGAAACGACGGAGTATGGCATTCCTGAGGCGCCTGCAATGCATGCAAGTCACGCGGCCTACGCTTGCCTCAGTCTAGGTTGTATCAGTCCGCAAGAAAAACTTCCCACTGCCTCTCCCACTCTACGGGAAACCCCTTTCGGATCAGCGGCTGGAGCTGCATGGAGGGTGGCTGGCAGCCGTCGAGAATCGCCTCGACGATGTCGGGCGCGAGCAGGGTGAGCCGGAGGACATGACCGACATAGGAGGCGTTCATGTTCTCTGCCTTGGCGAGTTCGTTGACGGTGGCGTAGCGGCCGGACTCCAGCATTTCCTTCCAGCGGAAGGCACGGGCAACCGCCTTGACGGGGGGCTTGTCGACCTTCGGGGTCGGCGGTGCCCAGGGCTGTTCTCCCGCCGGCGAGACGATGAGCTTGCGGCCACCGCGGTGGCGGAAGCTGAGAGGCTTCTCTGATTGGGGTCGTTGAGGTCAAGCTGCTCCTGCACTTTTCTCGGACCGCTCCGCGGGTCACTCGCTTCTCTTCGCGGTCGACGCTATGGCCGCCGCATGATGGGGTCAGGGGAACGAGACGTCGCAATCTGTTTCACGACCTTGCGGGCAGGACGGGTGCATCGAGGGTCCGATTCAGTGAAAGTGTTAAGTGCAAGCAGACACTTGAGCTGAATGCGGAGGGCCTCGCGCTCCTGCAAGCGGTTGAAGACCATGAGCGGCGTCGCGATGGCAAGGAAGCAGAGCAATGCAAAGGTAACGGCCGAAGCGAAAACCGAGCGCCACCAGTTGGTTGGTGTCGCATCGAGGCTGGAAGACGTGCTGACCACAAGGGGAAGCCCGGGAAGCCTGTTGTAGGCGATCATCCGGGTTTCCTCTGGGTGATAAGGGCTTGCACCGCTGAAGACGTTTCGTGCCTCTATCGAGGCGCGCTCGACCAGGACTGATCCTGGTACGCGACGACCGACAAGTCCGTGGTCGTCCGGCATGCGGGCGATCAGCGCTCCATCGCTGTGCCAGAGGGCGATGGCGTCGCCCGAATTTAGCACCAGTTCGCCGTAAAACTCCTCGAAGAAGATCGGTTCCACGGCGGCGGTTACGATCCCGCGGAAGGCGCCCGTGTCATCGCTGA
The DNA here is from genome assembly GCA_007118805.1 of Rhodobiaceae bacterium. GTDB lineage: Bacteria > Pseudomonadota > Alphaproteobacteria > Rhizobiales > Tepidamorphaceae > SKQW01. The sequence goes on from SKQW01000377.1 coordinate 3,553, forward strand.
TGCGGCGGCTCACAGGAACAAACCAGCGATCGACCGACCGCGACAA
>SKQW01000160.1 GCA_007118805.1 Rhodobiaceae bacterium
TGCCGAAAAAGTTGTAGGTAGAAGGAACACCTTCAGCATGATCGCCTCGCTTTGCCATCATGTGAATGGTAAATCCAAGCAGTGCATCTCGGAATCAGGATGTCTCCCTAAGTGGCCGTTTCGAAAGTGGTTGAGTGGCCGGGAGCCCAGTGATTCCAAGCGGTTGGAGACTGCTTGGAGATTCGCATGTGGACCCCGACCACCCGTGAGCACTATAGGCGCCGCACGCCGCGCTACCAGACCGATCTGACTGACGCCGAATGGCATGTCATCGAGCCGCTGCTTCCGCCGGCCAAGAAGATGGGACGACCGCGCGCGTGGCCGCTGCGGGAGATCGTCAATGCCATCTTCTATGTCCTGCGCGGCGGCATCGCCTGGCGCCTTCTGCCATCGGACTTTCCGCCATGGAGCACAGTGTATCGCTGGTTCGCGGCGTGGCGCGACGCGGGCCTCTTCGAGACCATCAACCACGCCCTCCTCATGGCCGATCGCGAGCGCGCCGGGAGGCAGGCCAGCCCCTCGGCCGCCATTGTGGACAGCCAGTCGGTCAAGACCACCGAGGCCGGCGGGCCGCGCGGCTATGACGCCGGCAAGAAGATCAACGGACGCAAGCGCCATGCCCTGGTCGACACCGACGGCCGTGCCCTCCTCATCGAGCCGCACGCCGCCAACGTCCAGGACCGCGACGGCGGCGGCCCGCTGCTGGCCAGCTCCCGCGCGCTCTTCCCCTTCGTCGAGCGCGTCTTCGCCGATGCCGCCTATGACCATGAGCGAGTCACCGAAGCCACCACCATCCTCGTCGAGATCGTCCGCAAGCTCCCCGATCAGGTCGGCTTTGCCGTGCTCCCGCGGCGCTGGGTGGTGGAGCGCTTCTTCGCCTGGATCAGCCGAAACCGTCGCCTCGCCAAGGATTTCGAGGCAACCATCGCCTCCGCGCGAGCCTTCCTCTACGCCGCCTCCGTCATGCTGCTTGTCCGCCGCATCGCCAGAGCCGCATGAGTTTCGAAACCGACTCTGACCCCGCATGACGACAATGAGCAAGGCGCAACCGTCCGGTGCCCGAACCTTTTGCGGCTATCCCGTGGCCCGCGTCATCAGCGCGTGGAGCGCGCGGTCGGGCAGCAGCCGGCGCAGCGTCGCAGCGACGGAGGTCTGCGAGGTCACGTAATAGCGGGGCCTGGGGTTGCGGCTTTCGCAGGCGTGGATGAGGGCCTTCAGCACGGCTTCCGGCCCCAACTGAGCGGAGCGGTTGCCGCCGCCTTCGAGCTGCTTCAGCCGGCGACGGTAATAGTCCCGGTGAACCGAGCGCTCGATGTCGATGTGGCGCTTCATCGCGGCGGTGGCATTCTCGGTCAGGCGTGAGCGTATCGGCCCGGGCGCGATCGTGGCGACCTTGATGCCGGTGCCCTCCAACTCGATCCGCAGCGTATCGGTATAGCCTTCCATTGCGAACTTGGTGGCGTTGTAGGCGCCGCGAAAGCCGAGGGCGACAAGACCGAGCACCGACGTGTTCTGGACGATGCGACCGAAGCGCTGGGCGCGCATCACCGGGATGACGCGGCGGGCAAGCGCGTGCCAGCCGAAGAAGTTCGCCTCGAACTGCTCGCGCATCGCCGCCGTGGTCACGTCCTCGATGGCACCGGGCTGAGCAAAGCCACCATTGTTGAACAGCGCCTCGAGGCGCCCGCCGGTGGCCTCCAGCACGGCGTCCAGCGCTGCCTCGATAGAGCCCTCATCGGCATAGTCGAGATGGAGCGCCTCCAGTCCCTCGTGCCGCAAACGCGCCAGATCGTCGTGCCGGCGGGCGGTGGCGAAGACCCGCCAGCCGCGCGCCTTCATGCCATGAGCGCAGCAATGGCCAATGCCGGAGGAGCAGCCGGTGATCAGGATCGCCCGGCGCGGCCGGTTCCTCATGCGATGCCCCGGCAAGGAGCAAAGCGTTCGCCTGGTCCCGTCGAACCGCCCCTGTCTGCCGCGCCGCCCATTCAGCCCACGCGCAGGTTCTCGGCCGCGGTCTTGCCGCGGTTCTCCACCTCCTCGTAGCTCACAGTTTGTCCTTCGGAGAGGTCCGACAGGCCGGCCTTTTCCACCGCACTGATGTGCACGAACACGTCCTTGCCGCCATCATCGGGCTGAATGAAGCCATAGCCCTTCTGCGCATTGAACCATTTCACGGTGCCGGTTGGCATTTGCAGAGTTCCTCCTGAGTTGGGCCGTCAATGTCAGCTCAAATCTACCCGTCGCCCGCGGCGCGTTCCAGGGGGGCGTCAACGCTGCAAGCGATAGCCGCAGAGCCACCCCACCGGGCCGCGTGCGCTATCCCGTCCACCGCCGCAGCCTTCGGGGTAGATCACGCGCCCGGCGGGGCAACTTGGCCATCCTCGACCATCGGGCCGCCGCCGCCGATCCCGCCCGGTGAAGCATGGGGTGGCGGTAAGGCAGCTGCGCCCGCCACAGGGCCCTCCGAACCGCCCGGTCGTTGACGCCGCCCTGGGTAAGATAAACCTCGAACCAGTCAAGAAAGTGCCGGCGGATCCAGTCGTAATTGCCCAAGCGGAAATTCTCAGAGACACAGGATAAGGCATGCTGGCGGTAGAGAAGCCAGCATCGGCTGGAGAACCAGACATGTGTGTCCAGATAGACCTTCGAAAGGAAGGCCTGATCCTCGTACAGTTGCAGTGGCCCAGTATAGCTCGCCTCGAAGCCGCCGACGCGATCGAGCACGTCGCGCCGCACCATCAGCACCGAGGGACAGGGCGCTTGGGCGCCTCCCAGCGGATAAACCTGCGTCGAGGCTGCGCCCGGCGGCACCGGCCGGTCGAGGACATGGCCGGCAGGGGTGAGATCATCCTTCCCACCCTGCCAGGAACGCCAGTAAAGGGCAGCACCGGCGACCATGCCGACTTCCGGGTGGGCGTCGAGGATGGCTATCTGCTCGCGGAGCTTCTCGGGTTTCCAGGCGTCGTCGGCATCGATAAAGGCGACGTATTCGCCGCGGGCCCTGGCGATGCCGGCATTTCGCGAGGCGCTCGTGCCGCGATTGGCATGGCCTGGATGCTCCATATAGGAGCATCTGCCGGGATGCCGCTTGACATAATCCCGGGCGATCCGTGTCGAGCGATCGGTCGAGCCGTCGTCCACCATGATCAGCTCAAAATCGGTGAAGTCCTGCGCGAGAACGCTGTCGATCGCTTCGCGGAGATAGGCCTGCGCATTCAGGAAGATCGTGACGACGGTGACGCGGGGCGGGTGGGTCATGGCCTCGCCTCCGAAATCTGCCGGAGCAGCGCTACGCCCGAGACGTTCCGCACGACGAGACGCCGCAGGTGATGGTGTGGACGGCAATATAATGACGCGCCTGCAAAACTTGCGGCCGTCCCGCCCGTTGCCGCCGCGGCGCAGCAGGCAGGACCGAAAAACCTGAAGTACCAGCGTTCATTCCGCCTCGCTCTACCGCGTCACTGTCACTCGATCCCCCGGTTCGGAAAGTCAAGCCCTCACCCGACTCTGATTAACACGTCCTTGGCTCCGTCCATACGATCTAGCCTGCATGCCCGAGCTGCCCGGCGCCGCTCCGGCAGGTCAGAACCGGTAA
>SKQW01000228.1 GCA_007118805.1 Rhodobiaceae bacterium
CGGATGTTGATATCCCACTCGAAAATTATCGTGCCGAGAACCACGGGCATGATCTGGGGGAGGATCCCGTAATACATGACCTGAAACTGGTTGCCGCCGACCGCCCGGATTGCCTCGACCGGTTTGGGATCGATGTTCTCGATGGCCTCGGCGGTAATTTTCGAGATGAAACCGATTGACCGCATGGCCACGGCGAGAATGCCGGGCAAGGCGCCGAGCCCCACCGCACCGACGAACAGAAGCGCCCAGATGATTTCATGGATCGACCGGCTGAGCACCATGAGAAAGCGGCCGATCGGATAGAAGATTACCCGGCTAGGCGTGACGTTGAGGGCCCCGAACCAGGCCACCGGCAACGCCAGGATACACCCCAACAGCGTGCCCAATGTCGCCATCATCAGCGTTTCGATTGCCGGCTGGACAAGCAAGGGCAGAAGGGACAGATCGAGCCACAGGAAGCGCTGGAGCGCCCCCAGGATCCCGAGTGCCCCGCCCAGGCGGTGCCACTCGGTGTCGGTCACGATTGTCGCCTCGATGCACCAGACGAGTATGGCCAACGCGCCGAGCCCGATTGCCCAGTTCTTGAAGCGCCGGCGCCGCCGCGTGTCGAGGACGGCGTCGAGGCGCGCTGGCATGGCTCCGGCCGCGGAATTCATGTCACAGGACTTCCATGGCGTAGATCTCCTCGAGCGTCTCCTTGCGCATTTCGGAGGTGGGGCCGTCGAACTTCTTTATGCCGTCCTGCAAGCCGATGATCCGATTGCAGAACTCCATCGCCAGCTGGACATCGTGAATGTTGCAGAGGACGGGAACGTTGAACTCTCGCGCCAGCTGCTTGATCAGCGACATCACGTCACGCGAGATCTTAGGGTCCAGCGCCGAGGTTGGCTCGTCGAGCAGAAGGAGCTCCGGCTGCTGCATGAGGGCGCGCGCGATGCCGACCCTCTGGCGCTGTCCGCCACTGAGCTCGTCGGCCCGCTTGTTGACGTGATCGCCGAGCCCGACCCGGTCCAGCAGTTCCAGCGCGCGCTCGATATCGGCCCTGTGAAACGCTCTGAAGACGCTGCGCAGTGTGCCAGTGTAGCCGAGTCTGCCCGAAAGAACGTTGTCCATGACCGACATGCGGTTCACCAGGTTGAATTCCTGGAAGATCATGCCGATGCGGCGGCGCAGATGCCGCAAGGCGCGGGGGTTGAGCGGCAGGATGCTTTCCCCGAAAAGGATTATCTCTCCGCCGGACGGCTCGACGAGCCGGTTGATGCAACGGATCAGCGTCGACTTGCCGGCGCCGCTCGGGCCGATCACCGCGCAGAAATCCTGGGCCGCGACTGTGAAATTGAGGCCCCGCAGGATCTCAGGGCCGTCATTGCTGTAACGCACCCGCAGGTTGCGCACATCGAGAACTGCCATCTCAGCCTCCCTGGGGGGAGAGCGCCGGTTGCGCCCTCCCATTCGTCGCACCGCGGAACCGGGTGTGCTCAGTTCTGGCCGGCATCCTCCGTCGCGGCGGCCAGCTGGCGAATGATGTCGTAATCAGAGTCCTGCATCCGCACGAAGCGGCCCGAATGCACGTTGTCGAGGAAGGCCTGTGCCTCTTCCGTCTCGTGAAGCGTCAGGAAGGTCTCCTCGATCGCTTCCTTGAGCTCCGGGCAAAGGTCGCCACGATAGACGAAGGGGTCTTGGGGAATGAACTGGGATTGCCAGATCACCTGGAACTCGTCCAACTCGGCCAGGCCACGCTCGACCACATTGTCGAAGCGGTGGGTTGCAACGAAAGCGGAATCGACCCGCCCTTCCTTGACCGCGAGCGTGGAGAGGTCGTGTCCGCCGCTGTAGACGACCCGCGAGAAATAGTCGTCAAACGGAACGTCGAGCTCGTCCTGGAAGACGACACGCGGCAGCAGGTTGCCCGAGGTGCTGGCCGGGTCGGCGAGGGCGACGACGGTGTCTTCCAGGGCCTCGATGGAATCGAGCCCGGAATCGGCCCGGGTTATGAGGACCGCGCGATATCCCGGCCCCTCCTCCTGGAGATGTCCGGGAAGCTTGGCATAGGTGGCAAAGACTTCGAGGTCCGGGTCGCGCTCCTTTGCCAGAACGTAGGAGTTGGGCCCGTGCACGCCGACATGGACCCAGCCATTCATCATCGCCTCGATCACCGAGGAGTAGCTCGTCGGCATGAAGAACTCGATGTCCTTGCCGGTCAGCTCGGCCATCCGGTTGATCACCGGCTGGTAGAGGTTGACCTCCTGAGAGGTCTCCTCAGTGGGGATGATCGAGAAGACGAGCGTATCGGGATCGACGCATTGATCCGCCACCGCGGGCGAGACGGCCAATCCGAGTACCACCGTGGCCGCGAGCAAGTGAGTCTTCAAAGCTGTCATTTCCACCTCCCTGAGTAGCTGGCACCGTTCCTAACCGATGCCTTGTTGCATTCTTGTGACAGACCGCTACCGGATGGGCACCGCGTGACACGCCTCCGGCAACTGGTCCTTCAACGCGTCGAGCGTGCCGACAAAGTTCTGACCCCGCTCGGCATCGAATGCCGAACCGATCAACGCGATGAACTCGTCCGGCGCCACCCCGTGATCGGCCGGGTCGGTCGACACGCGCAGCTCGCGCAGGACGGCATCGAGTCGCTGCGACCCCGCGCTCACCGTTGTGTCGAAAACGGCGTTCAAGCCCTCCTCGCAGAGGCCGCCGACCCCCGCCACACTGCGCATCACCAGCGGCAGCGTGAACGAGCACGCCACGCCGTGGGGCACGCCGTGATGCAGCGTGATGGGGTAGAAGATCGCGTGGGCAATCGCTGTCCTGGTGTTGGAGAAGGCCAGACCGGCAAACAGCGAGGCCCGGGCCATGCGCGCGCGCAGCTCACCATTCGCCAAGTCCCGGGCGAGAGCCGGCAGAATGTCGAGTATCTCGCGGGCGGCGTGAACCGCAAAGGACAGGGAGATCGGATTCGCGTTCCTGTTCCAAATGCTCTCCAGCGCGTGAGAGAGCGCATCGAGACCGGTTGTCACCGTCAGCGCGCGCGGCTTGTTGAGCATGAGTTCGGGATCGACGATCGCCGCCTCCGGATAGAGCCGGGGCAGCTCGAGCGAGTATTTGCGACCGGCCGACCCGTCCCAGACCGTTCCCCAGCAGGTTACCTCGCTGCCGGTTCCGGCCGTTGTCGGCACTGCGACGATCGGCAGCGGGTCGAAGCTGTCTGCGCCCTCCTTGGTTTCAAGGAAACGACGGATGGCGGGAAAGTCGCCCGGTGCCGCGGCCACCACCTTGGCGGTGTCGATCACCGAACCGCCGCCAAGGGCGAGTACTATGTCCGGCGACCGATCTGGGCCGCTCAACCGGGCCGACTGGCTCGTCAGGCGTTCAAAATCGGGGTTGGGAGCGACATCGTCGACCACCTGGAGCGGCGCGCCGATCAGCGCTTCCACGTGTTTGCGCAGGTCCGCGAAAGCCGGGTCGGGATAGGTGATCAGAACGTAGCTGCGTCCCCCCACAAGCTGCGGCAGCCGGCTCAGGGCCCCCTTGCCGAACTCTATCCTGACCGGATTTCGATAGGTCCACACGCTGCCATCTC
>SKQW01000316.1 GCA_007118805.1 Rhodobiaceae bacterium
CGCGGCGCGCCAGGATCGCCGACGGCTCCTCGTCATGCGCCTCCACGCGGATCGTCATGAATCGCAGGATGTCGTCGCTGATCCGCATCTGGCGCTCCATCTCGACGACGGCCGGATGCGGCGCGTCGATATTCAGCAGCGAATAGTGCGCCTTGCGGTTCTTCCTGATCCGAAACGACAGCGGCCGGACACCCCAGTACTCGACCTTGCCGATGGACCCGCCATGCTCTTCGATGACCGACTTGAACTGCTCGGTCAGCGCCTCGACCTGCTGGGCCGACACATCCTGGCGCGCCAGGAATACGTGCTCGTATAGTGGCATTGCAAAAAGCCCTTCCTCTCGATGCTGGCCGCCGGCGACGCAAAGCCTCCTCGAAGCCTTCAGGAAAGGCATTCGAAAAAGGATTCGAGAGCGGAGACACGGGAGGACGGGCCCAATTGACCCTGCCGACCATTCAGCCGGCCCTCCGTTCAGCCTCCGGCCGCAGCACGACCGTCCGCGGGCTGATATACGCAATGGGGAAGAAAAGGCAAGCGCTGAAGGGCAAACTTCCTTTTGTCTGCGGCGCCGGGCGGGTGTGGGCGCGGCTTCGCCGAAATTCGCCGCTTCGCGGCCTTGACAGGCCGGCGCCGGGCGGTGTCTGTCACCTGCCCATGACGCGGATGTCGAACCCTTGCAGGGCTGTGCAATGACGAGCGCCTTCGTATTTCCCGGGCAGGGAAGCCAGGCCGTCGGCATGGGCCGGGCGCTGGCCGAGGCCTATCCTGCGGCCCGCGCGGTTTTCGAGGAAGTCGATCAGGCGCTGGGGGCGAAGCTGTCGGCGGTGATCTGGGACGGGCCGGAGGACCGGTTGGTCCTGACCGAGAATGCGCAGCCGGCTCTGATGGCGGTCAGCATGGCCGTCATACGGGCGCTCGAAGCGGAGGGCATCGCGGTGCCAACGGCGGCCGCCTATGTCGCCGGGCACTCGCTGGGAGAGTATTCGGCCCTTGCCGCGGCCGGCTCGCTCGGCGTGGCCGATGCCGCGCGGCTCCTGCGCATACGCGGCCGGGCCATGCAGCAGGCGGTTCCGGTTGGTGAAGGCGCGATGGCGGCGCTCCTCGGGCTGGACCTTGAAGCCGCGCGCGAGGTCGCCGATGAGGCGGCGGCCGCTGGTGGGGTCTGCCAGGTGGCCAACGACAATGCGCCCGGCCAGGTCGTGGTGTCGGGCAGCCGCGCAGCGGTCGAGCGGGCCATGGAGCTGGCGCGCGAGAAGGGGGCGATGAAGGCGGTTTCGCTGCCGGTCAGCGCGCCGTTCCACTGTGCGCTGATGGCGCCCGCCGCCGAGGCCATGCAGGCCGCGCTCGAAGAGGTCACGATTTCGCCACCGGCGGTGCCTCTGGTTGCCAACGTGGTGGCCGCGCCGATCAGCAAGCCCGACGAGATTCGCCGCAGGCTCGTCGAGCAGGTCACTGGCACGGTGCGCTGGCGCGAAGGCGTTCTCCGGATGGCGGCGGATGGGGTGACGATGCTCTACGAGATCGGGGCGGGACGGGTTCTCACCGGACTTGCCAAACGCATCGACCGCGCACTCAAGGCCACGACGGTCGGCACGCCGGATGACGTGGCCGCGTTGCTTGCCGCGCAAGGCGACGACTGAAAGGGGGAGCGATGTTCGACCTGACGGGGAAGCGGGCGCTGGTTACCGGCGCCAGCGGCGGGATCGGCGGCGCCGTCGCGCGGGCCCTACACGCCCAGGGCGCCGCCGTGGCTGTCACCGGCACGCGCCAGGCGGCGCTGGACGAACTGGTGGACGAACTGGGCGAGCGCGTGCATCCGCTGATCTGCGATTTGTCCCACGCTGAGGCAGTCGACGGGCTCGTCGGGCGCGCCGAGGAGGCGTTGGGCGGACTCGATATCCTGGTCAACAATGCCGGCATCACCCGCGACAACCTGTTCATGCGCATGCGCGACGAAGAGTGGGACGCGGTGCTGCAGGTCAATTTGACCGCGGCGTTCCGGCTCGCCCGCGCCGCTATCAAGGGTATGATGCGCCAGCGTTCCGGGCGGATCATCGCCATCACCTCGATCGTCGGGGTGACCGGCAATCCGGGGCAGGGCAATTATGCCGCGGCCAAGGCGGGCCTCATCGGCATGTCCAAGGCGCTGGCCCAGGAGGTTGCGCCGCGGAGTGTCACCGTGAACTGTGTCGCGCCGGGCTTCATCGATACCGCGATGACCGATGCGCTGAACGACAAGCAACGCGAGGCGATCCTCTCGCGGGTGCCGGCCGGCCGCCTCGGCAGCCCGGCGGATGTGGCCGGCGCGGTGGTGTATCTGGCCAGCGATGAGGCGGCCTACGTGACCGGTCAGACGCTTCACGTGAACGGGGGAATGGCAATGATTTAGACGAATTCTGGCGGCCGAAGCGGGACCTTTTTTGGGGCCCTGGCGCTGCTGGTCAAGGGCGGGAAAGTGTGTTACTAGGCCGCCCACTCCCAGCGCGTCCGCCGCCTGCATTCACGCTGGGAAGGCTTAGAATGCGGCGTTCCGAGGAGGCTTCTCCCGCCTTCGCGCCCCTCCCGGCAACAGCAGTCGTCAACAGCCACAGCAGCACTGGTTATCGGGGATTGAAAGAATGAGCGACATTGCGGAACGGGTGAAGAAAATCGTCGTGGAGCACCTCGGTGTGGAGGCCGACAAGGTCACCGAGAATGCGAGCTTCATCGACGATCTCGGCGCCGACAGCTTGGACACGGTCGAACTGGTCATGGCCTTCGAGGAAGAGTTCGGCTGCGAGATTCCGGACGATGCGGCTGAGACCATCCTGACCGTTGGCGACGCCGTGAAGTTTCTGGAAAAAAACGCCTCGTGACCAACGGGCAAGCCGGTCGCAGCCTGCACAGCCCGGCGACGGCGCACTAGAGTCTTCAGCGTGTAGGTTCGGACGATCTGGAATGAGGCGTGTTGTAGTAACCGGCATGGGAATGGTGACGCCGCTGGGCAGCGGCGTCGCGGAAAATTGGCGCCGGCTGGTTGCCGGCGAAAGCGGGGCGGTGCGGATCGAGGATTTCGACGTCTCCGACATCGCCTGCAAGATCGCCTGCCGCATTCCCCATGGCGACGGGTCGAACGGCACCTACAATCCCGACGACTGGATGGAGCCCAAGGAGCAGCGCAAGGTCGACGACTTCATCATCTTCGCCATGGCGGCTGCCGACCAGGCGCTGGCCGATGCCGGCTGGCATCCGACGGCATATGACGACCAGATCACCACGGGCGTGCTCGTGGGCTCGGGCATTGGCGGGCTCCAGGGCATCGAGCAGGGGGCGATGATCGTGCGCGACAAGGGCGCGCGACGATTGAGCCCGTTCTTCATTCCCGGACGCCTGATCAATCTGGCGTCCGGCTACATTTCGATCCGGCACGGGCTCAAGGGGCCCAATCACGCGGTGGTCACGGCCTGCTCGACCGGCGCCCACGCCATTGGCGATGCCGGGCGGATGATTGCCCTTGGCGATGCCGATGTCATGGTCGCCGGCGGCACCGAGGGCAGCGTGTCGCGGCTCGGCCTTGCCGGCTTCTCGCAGTGCCGGGCGTTGTCCACCGCCTTCAACGATGAGCCCAAGCGCGCCTCGCGTCCCTATGATCGCGATCGCGACGGCTTCGTCATGGGCGAAGGCGCCGGCATCGTGGTTCTCGAGGAGTTCGAACACGCCAAGGCGCGAGGCGCCCGGATCTATGCCGAATTGATCGGCTATGGCCTGTCGGGTGATGCCTATCACATCACGGCACCGGCCGAGGACGGCGACGGCGCCTTTCGCTGCATGTCGATGGCGATCAGCCGGGCCGGCATCGACGCATCAGATATCGACTACGTGAACGCCCACGGCACCTCGACCCCGCTCGGCGACGAGATCGAGCTTGGCGCGGTCACCCGGTTGATGGGCAATGCCGCCGGCAAGCTGACCATGTCGTCCACCAAGTCGGCGATCGGCCATCTGCTCGGCGCGGCCGGGGCCGTCGAGGCGATCTATTCGACCCTGGCGATCCGTGACGGGATCGCGCCGCCGACGCTGAATCTTGACAATCCGACTGTCGAGACGGTGATCGATCTAGCCCCGCACAAGGCGCGGGAGCGGCGGATCGATACGGTGCTGACGAATTCCTTCGGCTTTGGCGGAACCAACGCCTCGCTGATCCTGCGACGTTGCGAGGGGTGAACCCGCCAAACACCGTTTTGCCAGATTCGGTCCTACGATGATCCGCGCAATCGGAGCCGTGGCCGGTCCTTCGATTTCCCCAACGCTTCAGATGGCGGCGCGACCGTGTTGCCAGACGGTCTGGCAGGGGGCATCGTGGCGACCGGGGGCGGCATCACTGGCACTGTGACGGGAGAGAGCAGTGAGCGACGACTGGGGTTCGGATCACCGAGGCAATCCGCGCTTGAATCCCCGCAGCCCGAGTGAAGCCATCCAGCCAGAACCGGCACCTCCGCCGCCGCCACGGTCGAGGCGGGCCCGCAACAAGCTTGTGGTTGCCCTGAGCGGCGTCTTCACCTTTCTGCTTCTTGCCGCCTTTGCCGGCGGCGCCGCGCTTTATGTCGGTCACATACAATATGAGAGCCAGGGGCCGCTCGACGAGCCGCGGCTGCTCAACGTCCCGCGCGGCGAGGGCGCACTGAGGGTCGCGCGGATGCTCGAGCGCGAGGGGGTGATCGACAATGCCTGGATCTTCCTGGGGGGCGTGGCGCTGAGCGGGGCGCGCGGGCGCATCCAGGCCGGCGAGTATCAGTTTCCCGAGCGGGCCAGCATGAGCGAGGTGCTGAGCATGCTGACCGAGGGCCGACAGATCGAGCACGCGGTCACAATCCCGGAGGGCTGGACGACGGCGCAGATCGTCGACCGGCTGGAGCGCAATGACACGCTGGTCGGTGAGATCAGCACTGTGCCTCCAGAGGGCGCCCTCCTGCCCGATACCTACAGATTCATGCGCGGCGATACGCGTCAGCAACTCCTCGACCGCATGCAGCGGGCGCAGGAACGCTTGCTGCAGGACATCTGGGATCGCCGGGTTGACGATCTGCCGATCGATACGCCGGCGGAGCTCGTCATCCTGGCCTCGATCGTGGAGAAGGAGACCGGACGGGCCGATGAGCGGCCCCGGATTGCCGGGGTGTTCATGAACCGGTTGCGCCAGGGCATGCGGCTGCAATCCGATCCGACGATCCTTTACGGCCTCTACGGCGGAGCGGCGTTCCTTGAACCGCGCACGATAACCCGCAGCGAGCTCGACGCACCGAACGACCACAGCACCTACCAGATCGACGGGCTGCCACCGACGCCGATCGGCAATCCGGGGCGGGCGGCGATGGAAGCGGTGGCCAATCCCTCGCGCACCGACGAGCTGTATTTCGTCGCCGACGGCACCGGCGGACACGCCTTTGCCAGGACCCTCGACGAGCATAACCGCAACGTCGCCCGGTGGCGGGAGATCGAGCGTGAGCGCCGCGAGCAGGCGCGGCGGGACGAGGTGGGGCAAGAGGGCGCCGCCGGGGAGGCCGAGGCGGAAGGGGGGTAATTCAGCCCGGAACGGCGGACGTTGCCCCGCGACCGGTTCATTCGGAGCTGTTATAAGGGGCGCGCCGAATCGCCCAACGGTCCGCGTGCTCATTCCCGAGCGAACGCGTCGGCGCGAGAGGGGCCTGATGACGATTGCCAGCATGACAGGATTTGCCCGGGCTGACGGCGGCGCGGGCGAAATACAGTGGTATTGGGAGATTCGTTCGGTCAATGCCCGTGGCCTCGATGTGCGAACGCGGCTTCCGTCCGGGTTCGAACGCCTCGAGCCCAGCTTGCGCGCGCGACTGCAGGAGCGCGTCACGCGGGGCGCCGTCAGCATCGGGCTCGGCGTGCGCCGCGACTCGGCGGTATCGGGGGTCAAAGTCAACTATGCCGCGCTCGAGGTGATCCTGTCGGCTTGCGAGGAACTGCGCGGGCGGGCGGGCGTGCGCGGCCCGGCGGCCGACGGCCTGCTTGCCTTGAGGGGCGTCCTGGAAAGCGATGAGGGTGACCCCGGCGGCGATACCGAACATGACGCGGCGATCCTCGATACCCTCGATCAGGCGCTCGCTGCGCTGATCGAAATGCGCCGCAGCGAGGGCGCCCGGCTGGAGCCGGCGATCAGCGCCCAGATCGAGCGAATCGGAGCGCTTGTCGACGAAGCCGTGGCGCTGCCCTCGCGCACCCCCGGAGAGATCAGACAGCGCCTCGAGGCCCAGCTGGAGCAGTTGCTTGACGGCAAGGCCGGCTTCGATGCAGACCGGCTTCACCAGGAGGCGGTGCTGCTCGCCACCAAGGCCGATATCCAGGAGGAGCTGGACCGGCTCCGCGCCCATGTGGAGGCGGCGCAGGAGCTATTGGCGAGCGGGGAGCCGGTCGGGCGCCGGCTGGATTTCCTGACCCAGGAGTTCAACCGCGAGGCCAACACGGTATGCTCGAAATCGATCGACGTTGCCCAGACCCGCATCGGCCTGGAGATGAAATCGGTGATCGACCAGTTGCGTGAGCAGGTCCAGAACGTCGAATAGGGCCGATGGACGACAGGGAACGTTCTACCGCCGAGCGCCGGCGCGGGCTGGTGCTGATCCTTTCCTCGCCGTCGGGCGCCGGAAAGACCACGATCGCGCGCATGATCCTGGAGACCGTGCCCGACATCTCGCTCTCAGTCTCGGTGACCACGCGCGCCCGGCGCGCCAGCGAGGTGGACGGCGTCCACTATCGCTTCATCGCCGACCGTCAATTCGCCACCATGCGCGAGCGCGGCGACCTACTCGAATGGGCCGAGGTCCATGGCAATCTCTACGGCACGCCGCGCGAGCCGGTCGAGACGGCCCTCGATGGCGGCCGTGACATCCTCTTCGACATCGACTGGCAGGGCACGCAGCAGGTCGCTAGCCAGATGCCCGAGGACGTGGTCACCGTGTTCATCCTGCCGCCGTCGCTTCACGAGCTTCGGGCGCGCCTCGAACGCAGGGCCGAGGACAGTGAAGCGGTGATCGCGCGCCGCCTGGAGAACGCCAAGGCGGAGATCGCGCATTGGAAGGAGTATGACTACGTCATCGTCAATCGCGACCTCGACGAGAGCGTTGCCACGGCACGGGCGATCCTGCGGGCGGAGCGACACCGCCGTCGCCGCGCCGAAGGCCTCGGGGACCTCGTCGAGGCCCTGCTCGGGGACATGTAGCGACGATGAAAGCGACGGCTCTGCCCGTCAGGCCGGGTCGGCCAGGCGCCGCGCCAGGGCAAGATAGCCTTCGATGGGCACCGTCTCGGCCCGCATCGACGGGTCGAGCCCGGCCGCCAGGATCAATCCTTCGACATCATCGCTCGCGAGTGGCTTCAGGCTTGAGCGAAGCATCTTGCGCCGTTGGCCGAAAGCGGCCGCGGTGACCCGCTCTAGAATGCCCGGATCGACGCCGGCGGGGCTGGCCCCCGGAACGAACCGCACCACCGTGGAGGTCACCTTCGGAGGCGGCGTAAAGGCCCGCCGATCTACGTCGAACAGGCGCTTCGGGCAGGATCGCCACTGTGCGAGCACCGACAGCCGGCCATAGTCGCGCGAAGCAGGCGCCGCGACCAGCCGCTCGGCGACCTCGCGCTGGAACATGAGGGTGAGCGAGTCCCACCATGGGGGCCAGGCGCGACCCGACAGCCACTGGGCGAGAAGGACAGTGGAGATGTTATAGGGCAGGTTGGCGACGATCCGCGCCGGTGGATCGACCAGGCTGCCAAGGTCGATCTTCGTGGCATCGCCCGCGACGATTTCGAGCCGGCCCGGGAACTTCGCGGTCAGGTCCGCGAGCGCGGCGACGCAGCGCCGGTCCCGCTCGATCGCCACGACCCGCCGCGCCCCTTCCAGCAGGAGGGCCCGGGTCAGGCCGCCGGGACCAGGCCCCACCTCAACGACATCGGCCCCTTCGAGCGGGCCCGCCGCGCGCGCGATGCGGCGGGTGAGGTTCATGTCGAGCAGATAGTTCTGGCCCAGTGCCTTGCGGGCGCCGAGGCCGTGCGTCCTGATCACCTCGCGCAGCGGTGGCAGCTCGCGCTCTTCAACGGTCATCGGCTGGATAGCCGGTCGGCAAGCCGCAGCGCCGCGATGAAGCTGTGCGGACTTGCCCGGCCGGTTCCCGCCAGCGCCAGCGCCGTGCCGTGATCGGGAGAGGTGCGCACCAGCGGCAGGCCCAGCGTGACGTTGACCGCGGTGTCGAAGGCGATGGTCTTGATCGGGATCAGGGCCTGATCGTGATACATGGCAAGCGCGACGTCGAACTTGGCTCGGGCGGCCGGATGAAACAGCGAGTCGCCGGGGTGGGGCCCGGAGACGTCGAGGCCGTCGGCGCGCAGCGCCTCGATCGCCGGGCCGATCACCTCGCGTTCTTCCGCGCCCAGCCGTCCACCTTCGCCGGCATGGGGATTGAGCCCGCAGACCGCCAGGCGCGGCGCCGCGATGGCGAAGCGCGAAGCCATGGCCTTGGCGACGGTCCGGCCGGTGTGGAGGATAAGGCCGGTGGAGAGATAACCAGGCACGTCCTTGAGCGGCACATGGACGGTGACTGGCACCACACGAAGCTCCTCGGCGGCCAGCATCATCACCGGCGGCTGGCCGCCGCCGGGCCAGTCACGGGTCAGTTGGCCGAGAAACTCGGTGTGGCCCGGAAAGGCAAAGCCCGCATCATAGAGCGTCTCCTTGTGAACCGGCGCCGTGACGATGGCCCGCGCCTGGCCATCACCCACGGCGGCCACGCCGCGCTCGATCGATTCCAGGACCGACCCGGCATCGGCGACGCAAGGCTGGCCGGCCCGGCCTGTGCGCACGGCCGTGCGAAGCTGCAGGACCGGCAGTCCGGCCGGGAAGGCCTCGGCCGCGGCTAGCGGCGAGTCGATCGTAACAAGGGGAAGATCGATCCCGGCCGCGGCCAGCCGGTTGCGCAGAAAGGCGGCATCGCCGAGGCAGTAGAAGGCGGAGAGCGCCCGCACCCGGCTTTCGCGCCACGCCAGCCCGACCAGCTCGGGGCCGATCCCGGCAGGCTCGCCGAGGGTGACGGCGATGGGCAGGGACCGCATCCGCCCCGGTCAGCGGTGTTCGATGATGGCGGCCTGCTTGAGGTCGATCATCAGGCGGCGCGCCAGCCGCTCGCCCTGCTCGTTGACCATGGAATCCTGGATCTCGGAGCGGGCGGCCTCCATGTCCTGGACTTCGCGCCGCTCGCACACGGCGATCAGCTCGACCGCCTCGTCGGTGACCTGGGGCGGCGAGACCTCGCCTTCGGACAGGTTGACCAGAGTCTCGCGCATCTGGGGCGGCAGGTCATTGCTGGTGCGCCGCACCTCCGAGCGAACCACGGCATCGCGGTAGTTGGCGGCGAGATCGCGGGCCGTATCGCAGCCGGTGAACTGCGAGCGGAACTGGTTCGCCTCCTGCTGGCGGCGGCGCACGAAGTCCTGCGAGCTGTTGGCCGGGATGACGAACTGGATCTGCCGCATGGTCAGCTCGACCGAGGTGCCCGTGGCCGCCTCGCCCCGCTCGGTCAGGAGCGCCTCGACATCGCGGTCGCGCACATTGATCTCCTGGCGAAGCTGCTGGCGGACGATATCCCGCCAGGCGAGATCGGCCCTGAGTCTGTTGCGCAAGGTCTCGGCGTCGACCCCGATCTGGCCCAAGGCCTGGGAGAATTGGGACGGCGAAAGATTGACCTGCGAGGCGATCTGATTGAAGGCCTGGGTCAGCTCGGAGTCTGACACCGCGACGCCGAGGCGGCGCGCGGCCTGCATCTTGAGCTTTTCCTCGATCAGCTCGTCAACGGCCTGGGCGCGGCCCGCCTGGCCGCCGGAGGTGGCCTGGACGAGGCGGGTGCGCTGGGCGATCTCGTAATCGGTGATCGGCTCGTCATTGACCAGCACCGCGATTGAAGCGGCGCTGGCCGGCTTGGCCAAACCCCAGGCCCCGCCAGCCACGGCAATGACGAGTAGCACGCCCAAAATCTTGCGCGCTGCTGGTCCAAGGGTGTGTTTGGTCAACTCAGTCATCGCTGTTCTCCGCCATCAACCGCGCGGTGCTGGGCGCCTATTATGGCAGACTTATGGCTCCCTAATTGCCGAGAAAGTCGCGGCCACTGCCGGACCCCACGGTCGCGCCGATCTCCCCTTCTGCGACGGTGCGCAGATTGAAGCGGAAGACGACCCGCTCGTCGGGCTCAAGGTCGCCGGTGCGAACATACCGTCGCTCGTAGGCCAGAGAGACCACTATGCATTCGTCAGAATAACCGATGCCGACCCTGTTGGAAATCCATTGCGATCCCTCTTCGGGCCCTTCCAGCTCGATGCGGCCGCCGCCGAAGACACGCCAGTTCTCATCCAGCTTGATCGACGCCGTTCCCTGGATTTCGCGGCGGTGGAAGTCGATCCCGAAGTCGGGGTCGGCGCCGATCTCCGAGTAGGTGGCTCTGGCGGTCAGCGGCCCGTATGAGCCCTGGGCAACGATATCCTGGCGGCGCAAGGACATGTCCGCCTCGTCGAGCCGCACCCGCGTGGCAAGCTGGAGGTTCGACACCGGCTCGAAGCGCACCGAGGCAACATAGTCGGACCGGCTCGTCTCCAGTCCCGAGCCCAGGGGGAAGGGGTTCTCACCGGCCAGCTGGTAGGACTGGCCGAACATCGCGCCGGCCGACATGCCGTTGTTGGCCTGGAGATTGTAGCGTACCCCGACATTGGCCCGGGTGCCGCCTTCGATAAGATCGTAGCCGGAGAACTTGTCGCGGGCGAACAGCGTGGTGTCGTCGAAGATCAGGCTCTGCGCGTCCTCGTTTGGAATCTCGCCAAGATCCGGCGCGTCGGGGCGTACGATCACCTGGGCGATCGGTTCAATCACTTGCTGGCCCCAGCTTGCCGAGAGCAGAAATGGCCAGCGATACTCCATTCCCACCGCCGGCATGGCGTGGGCGGCGGTGTGGCTGCCGGTCTCGACAAACTCGCCGATCATCGGCAGGCCGCCTGTCTGATCGAGGAAGGTCTCCTTGATATCGAGGGCATAAATGTCGCCGCGCACCCACGCGAAGGGCGTGAACACCTGGCCGAGATTGTCGGTGAAACTGGCCTCCCAGGTGGCCTGCGAGACGACGCGGTTGTAGTTGCCCGGCGCGCCGATCAACTCGCAGTCGTCGAGGATTCGCTGACGCAGCGTCTCACTTATTATCTCGCGGGAGTTCCAATTTGTTGAGCAGTTGAGCTCGCCGGACATGCGCGGCGTGACATTGGCGAACTCCGCCTGGTCGCGGGTCAGGCTGATGACATTGCTGTCGAGCGACAGACGCCCGCCCAGCACCGGCTGGTCAAAGATGTAGTTGTGATCGATCACCGGATGGACGAATGGCAGCCTCGGTCCATCCACCTCGCGCACGAGGCTTTCGTAATTGGCGATTCGGGCGTCGAACCAGTTGCGAGCGCTCTGTCCGATGAGAAAGACCTCATCGCGGTATTCGGTGTCGCTGGTGAAGCGGTAGTCGCGCTGGAAGGTCGTGTCGGTGCTGAGCCGCCCATCGAAGCCCCAGTGCCAGAACTCATTGATATGGAACTGGCCGGCGGCCCGGATGAAGCCGCGAAAATCCCGCTCGCCTGGTAGGTCGATGAACGCCTCGGGATCGAGCTGCCGGATCGCGGCGCCCTCGATCATATAGCTGCCGCGCTTGAGTCGGTGGCGCCACTCGAACTCGCCCATCCCGCCCTGGCGGGTGAACCCCGTTGCCGCGACAGTTAGGTCATAGTTCGGTGCCAGCGCAAAGAAATAGGGCACCTTGAGACTGCCCCCGAGGTGCTGGTCGTAGCCGGGCTGCGGGGCGAGGAACCCGGATTGCCGGCGCACCGTCGGATCGGGATGGCGCAGGAAGGGGACATAGGCGATCGGCATGCCCAGCAATTCGAACGAGGCGTTCTCGTGGTAGACGACCTGCTCCTGCTGGTCATGGATGATCCGCGCCGACTTGATCTGCCAAACGGGCGCTCTGTCCGGTTGATCCTCGCAGACTTCGCACGCGGTATAGACGCCCTGCGTGAAGATGGTCAGATTGTCGTCGACCCGCTCCGCCGAGATCGCGGCAAAACGCGTATCCTCGGTGGTGATGACCGTGAGCTGCTCGACGAAGCCTTCCGCGAAGTCGTCGGTCAGCTCGACAGTGTCGGCATAGATCACCGTGCCGTCCGGCTCGACGATGCGGACATTGCCCCGGGCGAAGACGCGCCGCGTATTCTGGTCGTAGATGACGCGGTCGCTCTCCAGCGTGTAGCCCTGATAATAGATCTCAACATCGCCCTGGGCGGTCACGACGTTGCGATCGAAGTCGTAGATCAGCTCGTTGGATTCCAGCACCATCTGAGCGTCGGGGTCGTCGGCCACGGCGGTCTCGAATCCGAGCGCCCCGGTGCGCTGGGTGTCCTGCGCCCAGGCCAGCGGCACGACGGCGGCGAGGGCGAGAATGCTGACCGCCAGCGTTCCCGCCGGCCATCCCGAGCGCAGATGGGCGAGGCCGCCCCCAGCCTTCTTCTTTGTTGCGCCGTGCCCCATACGCTAACCGTCTTCCTGGTACAGCATTATTGTCGTTCCGATCAGCGCCGCAACGAGCGTCGGCGCCCAGGCCGCCGCGAATGGCGCTATGGCGCCCGCATTGCCGAGATCGGCTGCCAGTTTAGTGACCACATAAAGCATGAAGCCGGCGATAATTCCAGCCAACACGAGGCGACCAACGCTGCCGAACCGGAATACGCGCAACGAGACGGTTGCCGCAATGATGACCATGGCCGACAACAGAAGCGGCCG
>SKQW01000113.1 GCA_007118805.1 Rhodobiaceae bacterium
CAAATACAACCTCAGTGCGACCATCACCGGCACTTCGCGCGCGGCCAGCGTCACCGAAACCAACGATTGGCAGTTGGCGGTTTTTCCAAGCGCAGAAGCATATTGCGGCGCCACGCCGACGGAATGATCCCCCTTCTTCGGCAATGCCGTGTCGTCGACAACCAGCACCGCCTCCGGGCCGCCCACCATCCGCTCCGCCTGGATCGCCAGTTCCTCCTCAAGCGGACCAGAATCCCATACACCATCCGATATGAAATGATGCAGACGATCGTAGTGGTCAGGCACCAGCCGGGCCGCCATCGGCTCCATGCTCTTGCGCTCGCCTGGGCCGATCAGCCCCGCCACGTAGAGCGGGCACATCTGCCGCCGCTTCTTGTGTCCCAGCCGCGCCAAAAAGGGCTGCAGCCACTGCGTGATCTCCTCGTTCCAAGTCGCCATTTCGCGCTCCGATCATGATCAGAGCGCCCACCATGTTCCCTCGATGGTAAGCAAAACATTAATCTGCCAAAGTGGTGCTAGTGTCCCGAATCCGAAATTCGTTACCGTTTGCAACCGTCTCCGCACGAATTTCGGATTCGACAAGGACACTAGCAACTTTGTGACTCTAATGTGGTCTTGAATTTGAAGTTCGTTTCGGGAGCCTGGCGCAAGCTTGGTAACGAACGTCAAATCCACCACACTAGCCGTCGCCATTCGGCGTCAGGCAGGCATAGAAGCGCGCCTCGTCGAGCGCCGGGTCGGCGCAGCGCAGCAAGCGCTCGAGATCGGCCGTGTCGGCATAGTTGAGATAGGGGTTGACCAGGAAGCGCCCCGACTGGGCCCGGAAGGCGCCGAACCGGTCGATCTCGCCGTCGAGTTCGGGATGCTTGGCGATGATCGCCGCGCGCAGCGCGTCGCCGGCAAGGAAATTGTCGGGTAGCTGGTCGAACGGCCCGTCGAGATAGGTGTTCAGCGCGACGTGCTGCAGATGCACGCCGACCAGGATGCGCCGCGGCAGGAAGCGGTCCCGGTAGACGGCGAACCCCGTCCGGCGGCCGAGTTCCAGGGCGGGATGATCGGCGTGCAGCCGGACAAACTCGTCATGGGGTGGCGCGCGCTCGTCCAGAACGAACAGGAACGCGCGGCGTTCCTCGTCGAACAGCAGGTAGAAGCCGATCCCCGATTCGTCGAAGACCGGGCCGAGATAGCGCTCGCTGTCGCGCACGGCCTCGGCCGGCGGCTCGACATCGGACAGATCGTTGAGCTCGAACCGCACGGTGCGGCCCTCGAAACTCACCGCGTAGCTAAAGCGGCCCTCGCGGGTCACCTCGACCCCGTCATGGCCGGACAGTGCCCGGTAGCGGGTCTCGGTGTCGTCCTGCCACAGCGTGTTCTGGGGATAATAGGCGAAATGGATCACCCCGTCGTCGCGGTCGGCGGCGTCGAGGCGCAAATTCCCGGCATATTCGACGCCGCCGTGAAAGAAGGTGAAATAGTAATAGTTTTCAGTGGGATAGACCTTCGCCTCGTCGGGCAGAGCGGCGAAGACGTGGCGGAACGTGGCCACGATGTCGTCGACATCGATCTCGGGCGCGCCGATGATCTCCTCCAAGAGATGCTGGTTGAAGCGCACACCGTATCCCGGCTCACCCGGTTCCGGTTCGGCCGCCGCCGCGCCGGGCCACATGAGGGCGGCTAGGCACGCCAGGAGCGGCAGCGGGCGCACTCTTCTCCCTAACGCCACCGCGACGTCCAGCCTTCATGGGCCCGCGGCGCCCGGCTGGTCACCCCGTCATGCATCTCGTCCAGGGCGGAATCCCGGATGGAGTGGAAGCGGTGCGGTCCGCTGGTCTCGATGTCGTGCACGCGCGAATCGAAGCGCTGGTGAAAGCGCGACATGACGCGGTCATGGCCGGCCACGAACTCGCTGCGCACCCCGTCATGCTGGGAGGAGCGGTATTGCATGTGAAACTCGGAGAAGTGGCGCTGGTGGACCGGGGTCGGCGCGCTGGTCGCCGGATTGTGCTGGGCCGAGGCCCGGCGCTGGTGGAACCGCGATATGATCCGGTCATGCGGGCGCGGGGTCTCAAAGCGCGGTGAAGGCTGGCGCACCTCGGCCGGCGGCGGCGCAGGCACGTCGACCGTCGCGCT
Source organism: Rhodobiaceae bacterium (assembly GCA_007118805.1). Lineage (GTDB taxonomy): Bacteria > Pseudomonadota > Alphaproteobacteria > Rhizobiales > Tepidamorphaceae > SKQW01. The sequence goes on from SKQW01000113.1 coordinate 2,131, forward strand.
CGCGCAGGCGCGGTCATTGTCGGGGCTCGCATCGCCCGCCAGATAGCTGCCGGCGCCGAACAGCGCCTCGATGAGGCCGCCGGTGATCTCCCCGCTATCGGGCAGATCGAGCGCGTCTTCGGCGGCGCTGATGCCGTCGGCGGTGCGCGGCCCCATGGCGCCATCGACCGGGCCGGCCTCGAAGCCGCGCCGGTTGAGCTCGGCCTGCACGGCGCGGATGCGATCCCGGCCGCCCCGGCCGAGCCAGGTGATGGCACCGCAATTCTCTAGCCGGGGAGACCGGTGGTTGCCGGCGAGCCGGACCGTGAGCTCGAGGCTAGCGGACTCCCCCGGCGCGAGATCGAGGCCGTCGCTGCGGCAGAAGATATGGGCGTTGGCGGCATGGCACATCCACTCGCCCGGCGGGCTGGCCGCGACGAAGTCGGTGCCGGCGGTGCCCAGCGTATCGGTGATCAGGATCGGCTCGTCGAACACCTCGTCGCCGAGATTGGTGAGCGTCAGCTCGAACCGGCAATCCTCGCCCGGCTCGCAGGTCTCGAGCGCCGATTTTTCGACGCCAAGATCGGTGGACACCGTTTCAGGCTCGATTTCATCCGGTTCGTCTACCGGTTCGTCCCGCGCCTCGTCCTCTTCGTCGGGGTCCGGTTCGGGCTCGGGCCGGGCCGGCCGGTCGACGATCCTCACCGGGGGCGCATCGCCCGGATGCAGCGCGATGGCGCCGATATCGCCGGGCACCCGCCCGGCCCCGCGGACGCTGAAAAGGTAGGCCCGTTCAAGGCTTTCCGCCCCCTCATCGGGGTCATCGAGGGCAACGATGTCGGCCTCCGGAACGGCCTGGATGCCGGCTACCCGGTCGGACAGGGTGGGCTCGCCCGACTGGGCGTCGGGACACGGTGCGTCCTCGGAGCAGAGCTGGGTCACCGTCATCCATATGAGGCCCTGGCCGCCGACCGGGAGCGCCACGCCACCGCCCGCATTGGCCCGGATTTCCGGGGCTTCGGCGCGGATCGGATAGCCCACCGCGTAGCGCCCGTCGATCTCCCAGACATCGTCCCCGTTACGGGCAAGGCGCAGCACCCGCGCGTTGTCGGGATCGAGGAGTTGGGTATGCGCCGCATCCTCGAAATAGGGCGCCGGCGCCGGGCGCTCAGCGAGGATCATCGCGCCATTCTCGGTGAAGGCGATGCCGGTGACCGGCGGCTTTTCGCCCGAATCATCATCGGCGCCGGCGATCGCCGGCAGGATGATCTCCCGGCGCACATCGGTGGCGTCGAACCAACCACCCTCGGTCAGCGCCACCGACCAGATGCTGGTGGCGGCATCCTCCGCTTCGGCGGCCCAGTCGGCGCTGCCGAGCGACGCGCCGCCCCAGATGGCGTAGTAGAGCCGGACCTCGCCATCCTCCCCGTCGCGATGGACCCCGAGCCCCCAGACTCGGCGCTGAAAATCCGCGAAATTCCAGCATTCCGCCGCCGAATCGAACGGCATCTCATCCTCGACGCCCTCGAACTCGACCGCGCAGTCGTCAAAGCGCGGGGCCCCGGTGGGGTCGTGCAGGACCGGCTCGCGCGTTGCGTCCTCGCCGGTCAGCGCATCGAAGAACAGGGCGCGGCCATCGGCCCCGTGATCGAAGGATTCGAGCAATTCGCCATCGCGCATATCGAGCCGATGGATAAGCCCGCTTTCAAGATCGGAGACGAAGAGCTGCTCGTGCCAGGGATCGTAAGCCAGGTCGCCGAGGCCCGCCGCCGCGTTCGGCTCGTCGAGATAGCCGATCTCGGCGAATTTCTCGGCGCGGTAGCCGCGCGCTGCGTTGAGTTTCCAGATCGTGCCGGGGCCCCCATCAGGCCCCCACATGCCCTCGGCCCAGTCGCCATTCGCCGTGCGATAGAGGCCGAAGGCCGAACTTGCGGCGAGATAGATGTTGGCGGGCGAGCGACTGTCGAAGGCGACGCCGAAGACCTGTCCTATCTCTCCGGCGGTGCGCGAGACCAACAGGCGCGGAGCTTCGCGCAGTGCCCCGTCCGGCGCACCCTGCATCCCGCCCAGGCCGATCAGCCGCACCGCGGCGCCGTCGGGATCGGGCCGCGGGGTCCCGTCAGCGCCCCGTTCGAGCCCGGAAAACAGCGTCACCGCGGCATCGCCGCCGGACAGGAGCTCCTGCGCCTGGCCGGCGCCCGGCGCCAGCAGCACGGCGAGGGCGAGGGCGCCGGCCCGCAGGCAACGGCGCAAAGAAAGCTTGTCGCCAGCGCCGCTCGCCGCAGCACCCTGACGCGATACGCTGAAGACTGGCATGGTTCGGGTTATCCCTGTCGGTCCACGCCCCCGATCGGTGCAGACTATTAGCAGGCGCTCGCAAGCGCAAACCCTGCCGCGATAAGGCGCTCCTGGCGGCTGGGCTTCGCCATCGCCATTCCACGGTGGCAATCTTTCCACTATGGGCGCCATCCAGCCTCGATCCGATCCCAGATCAGGGCGGCGACATCGGGGCCGCCAAGCCCAGCTATGGCGCGGATCCCGGTTGGTGAGGTCACGTTAATCTCAGTCAGGTAGCCATCGATCACATCGATGCCCACGAACAGAAAGCCGTGCTCGCGCATCGGGTCGCGCAGGCGCGCGCAGATTTCCTGCTCGCGCGGGGTGAGCTCGGTGGTTTCCGCGGCGCCGCCGCGCACCATGTTGGACCGCAGATCATCCGCCGCCGGTATCCGGTTGACGGCGCCGGCAAACTCCCCGTCAACCAGGATGATGCGCTTGTCGCCCTCCTTGACCGCGGGCAAAAAGCGCTGGATGACCCAGGGCTCGCGAAACGTCGTGGCGAAAAGGTCGTAGAGCGACCCGAAATTGACATCGCCCGCGGCCACCCGGAACACCGCCTCGCCGCCATTGCCATAGAGCGGCTTCATCACGACATCGCCGAACTCAGCCCGGAAGGCCTGGATCTCGTCGCGGTCGCGCGTGATCAGGGTATCGGGCATGAGGTCGGGGAACTCGGTGACATAGAGCTTCTCCGGCGCGTTGCGCACGGCGGCGGGATCGTTCACGACCAGCGTATCGGGATGGATACGTTCCAGGATGTGGGTCGCCGATATGTAGTGCATGTCGAAAGGCGGATCCTGGCGCATCAGCACCACATCAATCTCGGCAAGGTCCCGGCGTTCGAACGATCCTAAGGTGAAGTGGTCGCCCTGCACATCGCGAACCTCGATCGACGCGATGCGAGCGCTGACCCGGCCGTCGCGCATGGCGAGGCTGTCCGGCGTGTAATAGAGGAGGCGATGGCCGCGGGCCTGACCCTCCAGCATCAGCGCGAAGGTCGAATCGCCCTTTATGGCGATGCGCTCGATCGGGTCCATCTGCACGGCGACGCTGAGTGCCATTCCTGCTGTCCTCATCAGACGCTGTCGAAGGCATCGACGACGTGTTTCGGCCACGCCCAAGGCACCCACAACACGATGTCGAATCGCAGGACATATCCGACATATTCGGGGTTGGCCGCAAGCCACCATTGCGCTGCTGCGACGAGGCGGCGCCGGTTGCGCGGCGTGACGGCCTCATCCGCCAATTGGCGGTCCCGGCGCAGCTTGACCTCGACGAAGGCAATGGTGTCCCCCCGACGCGCCACCAGGTCGAGCTCGCCAACGGGGGTACGCAGACGCCTTGCCCGGACACGATAGCCCTTCAGCGAGAGGAGAATCGCCGTCGCAAGCTCGGCGAGCCGGCCGGCCGTCTCAGCCCGGCGCCGGCGCCGCCCTTCAGCCATCGTTCCCGGTAAGACGCAGCGCGCGCTGATAGAGGTCGCGGCGCTTGAGACCCGTCTCCTTGGCAAGCTGGGCCGCTGCCTCCCGCGTTCCCACACTTTCAACGAGCATGACGAGCCGGCTCGCGATCGCCTCTTCGTCCTGCTCCGGGGCGCTTGCCGGGGTGCCCGGCGCGATGACCACGACGATCTCGCCCTTGAGCGGTGGCCCGGCTGCGCAGGTCGCGGCGAGTTCGGGCAACGACCCATGCCAGACCTCCTCGAACCGCTTGGTGAGTTCGCGCGCCACCGCAGCCTCGCGCGCGCCCAGCCCATCGGCGAGGGCCGACAGGGCCGCCGCCAGGCGATGCGGCGATTCGAACAGCACCAAAGTGGCATCGAGCTCGGCGAGCTGTGCGATACGCGCCGCCCGGGCGCCTTGTTTGGCCGGGAGAAAGCCCTCGAACCAGAACCTGTCGGTGGGCAATCCAGCGCTGACCAGCGCAGCAAGCAGGGCAGACGCGCCGGGCACGGCGTGGACCGGATGGCCGGCGTCCTGGGCGGCGCGAACGAGCTTGTAGCCGGGATCGGAAACCAGCGGGGTCCCGGCATCGCTGACCAGGGCCACGACGCCGCCCCGCGACAGCCTATCCAATATCTGGGGGCGCCGCTCGGCCGCATTATGGTCATGATAGGTCATGAGGCGACTCGTAAGCCCGTAGCGGTCCAGCAGGCGGCGGGTGATGCGGCTATCCTCGCACAGGACAAGGTCCGCGGAACAGAGAATCCGCAAGGCACGCAGGGTGACATCCGCCAGATTGCCGATGGGCGTGGCAACGACGTAGAGGCCCGGTTGGGGCCGGGCATGACGGCGTATCTCCCGCTCCACTGCCGAAGCGAGTCGATCGACCGCGGCCCCGGCAGCATCAGGTTCCGTCATGGTCTCGCTTCCATCGATCCGGTGGGCCTAGCAGGAGTCACTAGCGGCAGCGGCCCGAGTTTCGTCACATCGGCAGTTTGAATTCGCTCCGCTTGAGTTCTAACATTGAATGGGTAAACGCGTACGCTCCGATTAGATCGAATCACAGAGACCACACGACGGTCCGGGCGGAGCGCAGGAGGGGTCATGACGCAATTCGCCGGGCGTGCCGCAACGCCCCCGACTTCACACATCCCATTGCGCAGTTTCCTGCGTTGCTCGCTTTTGGCCCTGGCGACGGTCGCACTGGCCGGATGCGAGACTGTGAACATGGGTTTTCCGGGACCTGGCCAGCCCACGCCTGAACCCCGGGTCGAGGCATTGGGGGAAGGCTCGGTAACCGTCGCCTTGTTGCTGCCGACCTCAGCGTCGGGCGGCGCCGGGGAGACTGCGCGCGCAATGCGGAATGCGGCCGAGCTGGCGCTTGACGACATCCCCAATTCCGACCTCAGAATCGTTCCGCTGGACTCGCAGGGCGATACACGCGGCGCAGAGTCCGCAACCCGACGCGCCCTGGAGCAGGACGCTTCCATGGTCATCGGCCCGCTTCTGGCCGGCGAAGTCCGTGGCGCGGGAAGCGTCGCCTACCCCGCCGAGGTTCCGGTTATCGCCTTCTCCAGCGACGCGAACGTCGCCGCACCGGGGGTTTATCTGCTCAGCTTCCTGCCCCAGGCGGATGTCGAGCGGATCGTCAGCTACAGCGTTCGCAATGGCAACCGAACCTTTGCCGCGCTGCTGCCAGAAGGTAGTTACGGCGAGGTGGTCGAAGCCGCCCTTCAGCAGTCGGCGGCACGCCACAACGGACGGATCGCAGCGATTGAGCGGTATGGCACCGATGAGAACGACATTCGCGCCGCGATCCGGCGCATCGCGGCCGTGGCCGGCGGCGCCGACCCGCAAGTCGATGCCCTGCTCGTTCCCGACACGCCGAGCGCGATGGCACGCCTGGCGCCGATGCTGGCCGAAGCCAATATCGACACCGAACAGGTGCGGCTCTTGGGCAGCGGGCAGTGGAACGACCAGGCCGCGTGGCGCATCGACGGGCTTGCCGGGGGCTGGTTCGTCGGGCCCGAGCCGGGCGGCTGGCAATCCTTCCAAGCGCGCTATGAGGAGCGTTACGGGTCCTCGCCGCCCCGCAACGCCACCCTAGCCTATGACGCGGTCAGCCTCGCCGCCGCGCTTGCCGGGCACTTCGGCGCGGCGGGCTTCACCCGGGAAACGCTGACTGATTCGGATGGATTTGCCGGCGTGGATGGCGTATTCCGCTTCCGCACCGACGGAACCAATGAACGCGGCCTCGCGGTGCTGGAAATCGAGGGCGGGACGGCGCGCGTTCGTGATCGCGCACCGGCAAACTTCGGTCCGGGCACCTGAAACGGGCAAGGCACGAGGCGACCGGGCAGTGGCGCCGAGGCGCTACTGCGCCGGCGCGCGGCTTTACGGTGAAAGCAGCCGCCTGATCACGCCGTCGAGCTGTTCCAGGTCGGTATAGCGAACGCGCAGCTCACCGCGGCCGTCGGCCTTGTGGCGAATGTCAACGACCAGCCCGAGCTGGTCGCTCAGGCGCTTCTCGAGCGCCCTGGTGTCGGCCGACTTGGTTTCCGGCGCGCGGCCCGGCGGGCGACCGCCCGCGGGCTTCCTGGCCAGCGCTTCAGCATCGCGCACGGTGAGCCCGCCCTCGACCATGGTGCGGGCCAGCTGTTCAGAATCCTCCCGCCCGACCAGGGTGCGCGCATGTCCCGCGCTCAGCCGCCCATCCTCGACATAGGATCTTACTTTCTCGGGAAGCTTCATCAGCCGCAGCGTATTGGCGACGTGACTGCGGCTCTTTCCGATCAGCGAGGCGAGCCGTTCCTGGCCGTAACCGAATTCGTCAATCAGCCGCTGGTAGCCGGCGGCCTCTTCCAGTGGGTTTAGATCGGCGCGCTGGACATTCTCGATAATCGCTATCTCAAGTGCCTCATTGTCATCGATCCGATGCACGACCACCGGCACCTCATGCAGGCCGGCAGCCTGTGCCGCGCGCCAGCGCCGTTCGCCCGCCACGATCTCGAAGCGCTCGCTGGTGCCATCCACCGGCCGCACCAGAAGGGGCTGGACAATGCCTTTTTCGCGAATCGAGGCGGCCAGCTCGCCGAGCTCGTGTTGCGAGAAGCTCTTGCGCGGGTTGCGCGGGTTCGGGTCGATCAGCTCGATGGCGACACGCCGTTGGGTGCGGGCGCGCTCGACCGCCTGCCATTCAGTGTCGGCATCACCGATGAGAGCGGCCAGGCCACGGCCCAGCCGCGAGGGATTGCGCTCGCTGTTCATCCGGCTACGCCTTTCATGCCGCCCGCAAGGCACGCTCGCGCTTGATGACTTCAGAAGCAAGATGGATATAGGCTTGGCTGCCGGCGCACCCGACGTCATAGAGCAATACCGGCTTGCCAAAGGACGGTGCCTCCGAGACGCGAACATTGCGCGGAATCACGGTCTCGTAGACCTGATCGCCCATGAACTGGCGAACATCGTCGACCACCTGGCTCGACAGGTTGTTGCGCCGGTCGAACATGGTCAGCACGATGCCATGGATCGCCAGCTCCGGATTCAGATTGACCCGCACATGCTCGACCGTGCGCAATAGCTGGCTCAGGCCCTCCAGCGCGAAAAACTCGCATTGCAGCGGCACCAGCACCGACTGGGCGGCGGCAAGGGCATTGATCGTCAGCAGGTTGAGCGAGGGCGGACAGTCGATCAGCACATAGCCGAAAGGCGCTTCCCCCTTACCGGCCGGCAATGCGTCGATCGCTCGCCTCAGCCGATATGACCGGTCGCGTGTGCCCATGGCCTCCTGCTCGAAGCCGAGGAGATCGAGCGTGGACGGAACCACCGACAGGCGCGGGACCGCCGTGTCCTGCACGCATTCGGTCAATGTCATGTCACCGGACAGGACATCGTAAATCGAGCTGCGGCGCTGCTCGAGCTCGATGCCCAGACCGGTCGAGGCGTTGCCCTGGGGGTCGAGATCGATGATGAGCACCCGCTCACCCACGGCGGCAAGCGCGGTGCCGAGATTTATGGTGGTGGTGGTCTTGCCGACGCCGCCCTTCTGATTGGCAATGGTGATAACGCGCGGAAGCATTTGCCTGGCCTCTTAGCACTTCCTGACCGGATACACTGGCTTAAGCGCTTTTCGGCGCACAGTCACGCACAATGAGGAGCGCACCGGACCCATCGGTGTGGCTGGGCACCCGGTCAAAGCTCAGATCCCAATGGGTTGCCGCCGCCGCGAGCTCCGTATCAAGGTCGGCGCCCTTGTGGAAAATCCCCAGCGCACCGCGCCGAATCTGCGGCGCGGTCATTGCCACCAGCTCCGGCAGCGGCGCAAGGGCGCGCGCGGTGATGACGTCGACAGGGTCGGTGAGCCCGTCGAGGAAGGCCTCGATCCGCAGAGCATGGACATGGGCCGGCGCGCCGGTTTCGCGAATCACCGCGCGCAAAAAGGCGCATTTGCGGGCGTTCGCCTCGACGAGGTCGACGCGAACACCGGGGGCCTCGGCCAGCATCACGGCGGCGACGAGGCCGGGAAAGCCAGCGCCCGAGCCGAGATCGACCCAACGGCGGGCCTTCGTCGCAAGCGGCACGATCTGGGCGCTGTCGGCGAAATGCCGGGTCCACAGCGCGTCCAGCGTGCTGGGCGCGACGAGGTTCTTGGCCCGTTGCCAGCGGCCAAGCAGGTCGGCATAGCGATCGAGCCGGGCCTCTGTTTCACGTGAAACAGGAAGAAACTCGCGCATCAGGGCGAGCCCGGCCGCGCGGTCCCCGGGGCCCGTCACGCGCGTTTACGCGCTCCGCCACGGCCGCGCAGATGGGCAGCCAGAAGCAGAAGCGCCGCCGGCGTCATGCCATCGATCCGCGCCGCCTGGCCGACCGAGCGCGGCCGGAACCGGGCAAGCTTCTCGCGAATCTCATTCGACAGGCCCGGCAGCGCCGCGGCGTCAAATCCTTCAGGAATGACCAGCGATTCGTCGCGCCGGAACGTCGCGATGTCGGCCTTCTGGCGGTCGACATAGACGGCATATCCCGCCTCGATTTCGAGCTGCCCGGCAATCTCGCCCGGCAGGGCGCCAAGCGCCGGCCAGATTGCCGCCAGCTGCGCAAGATCGACCTCGGGGCGGGCCAAGAGCTCGAAGGCGCTGCGCCGTCGGCCGTCCCGGTTGACCGCCAGACCGTGCCGGGCGGCCTCCTGGGGGGTGAGCGCGAGGCCCTCGCACAAGGCCCGGGCAGCATCGAGCGCCGCCATCTTGTCGCTGAACCGGGCTGCCCGCGGCGCCCCGACGCACCCCAGCCCAATGCCGCGCGAGGTCAGGCGTTGATCGGCATTATCGGCCCGTAAGGTCAGGCGGTATTCGGCGCGCGAGGTAAACATGCGATAGGGTTCGCTGACCCCGCGCATGACCAGATCGTCGATCAGGACGCCGAGATAGCCCTCCGAGCGATCGAACACGACGCCATCAGCGCCGGCCGCGGTGAGCGCGGCATTCAGACCCGCCACGAGGCCCTGGGCCGCGGCTTCCTCATAGCCGGTGGTGCCGTTGATCTGGCCGGCAAGGAACAGACGTGCGAAGCGCTTGGTCTCCAAGGTCGCGTCGAGCTCGCGCGGGTCGATATAGTCGTATTCGATGGCATAGCCGGGCCGCAGTATCTTCGCCGCCTCGAGGCCGGGGATCGAGGCCACCAATGCCTGCTGGACCTCCTCGGGCAGCGAGGTCGAGATGCCATTGGGATAGACGGTATGGTCATCGAGGCCTTCCGGCTCAAGAAAGATCTGATGGGAGTCGCGGTCGGCGAAGCGCACCACCTTGTCCTCAATGGAGGGGCAGTAGCGCGGGCCGTTGCTTTCAATGCGCCCGGAATACATTGCCGAGCGGCCGACATTGGCAGCGATGAGGCGATGGGTCTGGGCCGTCGTGCGGGTAAGATGGCAAGGCAATTGGGGCGTTGTGATCTCGCCGGTTAGGAAGGATAGCGGCGTCGGCACATCGTCGCCGGGCTGCTCATCGAGCTGGTCGTAGCGGATCGTCCGGCCGTCAAGGCGCGGCGGGGTGCCGGTCTTGAGGCGCCCCATGGCAAAGCCCGCGGCCTCAAGCCGCGCGCCAAGCCGCACCGCCGGCCCTTCCCCGGCGCGGCCGGCCGGATAGCTCGTCTCGCCCACATGGATGAACCCGCGCAGGAAGGTGCCGGTCGTCACCACCACCGCGCCAGCGGTGAGGATTCGTCCATCGCCAAGCTCGACGCCGGCGGCCCGTCTGCCCTCCATGACGAGGTCGACCACTTCGCCTTCCACGATCGACAGGGTGGAGAGTTCGGCCAGCGCCGCCCGGATCGCCGCGGCGTAGAGCCTGCGGTCGGCCTGGGCGCGCGGCCCGCGCACTGCCGGCCCCTTGCGCCGGTTGAGCAGGCGGAACTGAATTCCGGCGGCATCGCCGGCCCGTCCGATCAGCCCGTCCAGGGCATCGACCTCGCGCACCAGATGACCTTTGCCGAGGCCGCCTATCGCCGGATTGCACGACATGGCGCCGATGGTGTCGCGGCGATGGGTCACGAGCGCGACCGACGCGCCGAGCCGCGCCGCCACCGCCGCGGCCTCGCAGCCGGCATGACCGCCGCCGATCACCACGACATCATATCGGTCAACTCGTTCCATTCCATATCCTCATTCAATCCGGGGTATCTAACGCCTCCGCCGCCGTTCCGGAAGCCTTACCCGACCTCTCAGGCCCCCGTTTCACGTGAAACAGCGCCGCTACTTGCCGATGCAGAATGCCCGGAAGATCACGTCGAGCAGGTCCTCCACATCGATGCGCCCGACGATCCGACCGAGCGCCGCCGCCGCGTCCCGAAGGTCCTCGGCAACAATCTCGGGCGCTGCCACTGGGTCCCCGGCTAGGGCCCGGCGCAGCGCGGCCTCCGCCCTGACAAGCTCGTGCCGGTGCCGGTGCCGTGTGATCACCGGCGTTTC
>SKQW01000333.1 GCA_007118805.1 Rhodobiaceae bacterium
ATCGGGGCTGACGTCAGGAGAAGCTGCGATGACGGATCAGATCAGGGGGCTCTGGCGGCGCCCGGGCATCGACCCAGTCATCGGTACCGCGTCTTCAGACCGCTCTCAATGTCCGACCCACTCACGCTCCACCCCAGGCTGGCGGGCCTTTGCTTGCCCGGCCTGAACACCCTACCCTGAAGAAACGCCCGGCAAATCTGATGAGTATCCGTGGCGGTCGATGCGAACGGGACGCCAGATTGCACAAGTCACTTGATGATCCAAGCGACTACCCTCATCTCAATCCGGCCAGACCATGCTATGCCGCAACACATGACCATGCTTCGCCTCGCCAATCGGCTCGCCAACTCAGTCTGGCTCCGCGGCCTGACACTCGCTGCCGTGATCGGTCTTGCCTTCGTTTCGCTGGTGCCGGCCGCGCACTCCCCGCCGCGTACCGCCCTGCCCGGTGCAGTTGAACACTTCCTTGCCTATTTCGCGGTCTCGGGCATGGCGGTGTTCGTTTTCCGCCGCAACCTGCCTGTACCGATCCTGGTGACCGCGATGATCGCCTATGCCGCCATCCTCGAAACCGCCCAGCGTTGGGCGCCCGGACGCTCGCCTGCGCTGCTTGATTTCGTGGCAAGCGCAGCAGGGGCGCTGATCGGCGCCCTCCTGTGCCTTGTTGTCCTCACCCTGCTTGCCAGGCTTGACCGTGCCATGCATCGTTAGGCGTGTCTCCGGTCGAGCCGTGGCGCAAACCGAAAGGGGCGTGATCAGTGGATCCCCTTCGGGCCGATTCGCACTGCGCAGTGCCGCGCAATGGCCTGGAGCGCGCCGTCGACGTCCGGCGCGGATTGGGCCGAACGGCCGCCGCCGCGTGGCCAGTGGGGCGGGATTGGCTGCCGGAAATCATTTCGGCGGCTCCAGTAGCGCTTCTCGGGCCTGGCCGCCTCCACAATCGTCACGGGCCCGCGTCGAAAAAAGCACTTGCAGAACCGCCCTCCACAGCTGTATGACGGCACATCGGCTGATGCCGGAAAGGATAGCGGGATCAATGGCTTAGAATCCCTAGACGGAGTCCTGGCGCCCCAGCCAACCAGCCGCCGCGAGTCTCCTGTAGCTGCCCTACCTTGGGTGGTGAGGAAAATTTCCCCGACATTTCGGGAGGTTGGCAGCCCTTGAGCCTTGAGCATTCCCGGATAGTGTGACCTGAGAGCGCCCACAAGGCGCGGAATCTGGTGTAATTCTCAGGAGACCAATTCGGCACTCACACTTGCCGCCCGGGCCCGAATACAAGGGACTAGGCTGCCGTGAATCCGAGCGTGAGCCGCTGCGAATGCCAATCGGCAGGAAGACGTGCAGCGAGGCGGAGCAGAGATGTCGTCGTGAGACCCGGCGGCTGCCGCCCGTCGAGGATCGCCTGGACGATATCGGGGGCGAGGAAGGCAAGGCTGAGGGCGCGCGACACATCGGTGCGGGCGAGACCATCCTGCTCGGCGATGGCTCCCGGCCCGGTGGCCTCGCCTATGGCAATGCGATCGAACCACGCCTGCGCTTGCGCTATCGCCCGCACCAGCCCTGCATCGACCTTGGGCTGGCTACGAGTCAGCGACTGATCCTCCAGAACCAGTGTCATCTCAACACCGCGCCGCCGGATGGCCACCGGGAGCACGATCTCTGGAGCGTCATCCCGATCGCTCGGCGTAGCGTGGATGCCGAGCCGCTCGCGGAGGCCATTCGGCTGCACTGCGACGACGAGTGCGGCGTCGCGGATCGTGACTTTCTCGACCATTGTCTGAACGAGCTCCAGCCGGTCCTGCGGCGAGCCGGACTCAAGCACCGCGGCCAGGGCTGCCGCCCGGTCGAGCAGTTCCGGCAGCATCATGACGGCGTCATGATCGTTGTCGAGGAGGCTGCGTGTGGTCTCGTGGCTGCACAGATGACCTGCTAACCCACGCAGAACGGCTTCCTCGATGTCATGAGCGGGAATGCGCCAGCCGCGGCGGCGTGAGGATGGCATGCGGTCCGAGGACGCGCTGCCCGTTGCTTGCTCGGCTTCATGCGAGAACTGGTCATTGCCGTCAATGAGCGGACGTTCGATGTAGTAGCGATAGCGCTTGCCGTCCTTCACCGCGTGGGACGGTGTGAAGGGAATGCCATGCTCGGTGACCAGCAGCCCGGCGAGCAGGCTCGGGCTTGCCGCCGTCTTGCGGCCGCGCGCCTTCCTGGCATTGTCGATCAGCGTTGCCTGGACCCGTTCCCAGGTCTCCTCATCGATGATCGCCTCGTGCTCGCCCTCGTGGATCTCGCCCCTGTAGCGGATCTTGCCGCGATAGAGCGGGTTGGTGAGCATGGCATAGACGTAGCCGCGCGACAGCGGCCGGCCGCCGCGCACCCGCTGGTCTCTGACCGTCCGCCGCTTGGTGAGGATGCCGAGCCGATCGACCTCGGCCTTCACCTGCCGGACAGTGCCGAGTGCGAGATAGAGATTGAAGATGGTCCTGACTGCTTCAGCCTCCTCGCCATTGATCACCAGCTTCTTGTCGATGGCGTCATAGCCGAGCGGGACGAAGCCACCCATCCACATGCCCTTCCTCTTCGAGGCCGCCATCTTGTCGCGGATGCGCTCTGCGGTGACCTCCCGCTCGAACTGGGCGAAGGACAAAAGCACATTCAGGGTGAGCCGGCCCATCGAGGTGGTCGTGTTGAAGGCCTGGGTCACCGAGACGAACGAGACATCGTGGGCATCGAAGATCTCGACGATCTTGGCGAAGTCGGAAAGCGACCGTGTCAACCGATCAACCTTGTAGACCACCACCACGTCGATCTGCCCCGCGCGTATGTCGGCCAGCAGCGTCTGAAGCGCGGGACGCTCCATGGTGCCGCCTGAGAAGCCGCCATCATCATAGGCTGTCGCGATGGCCGACCATCCCTCGTGCCGCTGGCTCAGGACATACGCCTCACAAGCCTCGCGCTGGGCATGGAGCGAGTTGAAGGCCTGCTCCAGTCCTTCCTCGGTCGACTTGCGGGTATAGATCGCACAGCGGATCGTCCCAAATCGATCGGACGAGGCGCGGCCATTGGAGGATGCGCGCTGATGGGAGGATGCGCGGTCCGCTGGTGTTCGCCGCCTAGTCATTGCGTGGCTCCGGCACGGGATGCGCCTTCTGCTTGCCCTGGGCGCCTTCGGAGGCATCGTGGAGAGATGCCGTTCGTCTGCCGCGTCGCCGCAGGCGAAAGAAGGCATGCCCGTTCCAGCTGGTGCCGGTGATCTCCCTGGCGATCGCGGTCAGGCTGCGGTGCACCCGGCCGCGGAAGGCGAAGCCCTCCTCGAGCACCAGCACCTCGTGGATCTCGCCATGCCACTCTCTGATCAGCCGCGTGCCGGGCTTGATGCGGGACGGCGTCTCCAGCGATGCCTTGGCGCCCTGCATCTCCGCGACAAGCTGCCGGAGCCGGCGCCGGGTCCACCCGTCAAGCCCGCCATGGGCCTCCACCTGCACCGAGTAGCAGATGGCCCGGACCATCAGTTCGCGGCTCAACCTCGGCGGCGGGTCCCGGTCATGGATCTGACGCCACCGCTCTGCGAGTTG
>SKQW01000149.1 GCA_007118805.1 Rhodobiaceae bacterium
CCGCCATCGACATTCTCCACCGAGAACAGCTCCGACGCGTTTTCCGGCTTCACCGAGCCACCATAGAGGATGCGGATGCGCGCACCGTCGCTTGCGAAGCGCTCGCCCAGCCAGCTGCGGATGAAGGCATGGACTTCCGCGACATCGTCCGGTGTCGGGGTCTGGCCCGATCCGATCGCCCAGACCGGTTCATAGGCAAGGATCAATTCGCCGCCGGCGGCCTGTGGAACGGAGAGTTCGAGCTGGTGCCCTACCCGCTCCAGCGTCGCGCCGGCCTCCCGTTCGGCTTCGGTCTCGCCGACGCAGACGATGGGCGTAAGACCGGCCCGCCACGCCGCCTCCGCCTTGCGACAGACAAGCTCATCACTCTCCCCATGGTCCTGCCGGCGTTCGGAATGGCCCACAATGACCGCCTGTGCCCCCGCATCGGCCAGCATCTCGGCGGCGAGATCGCCGGTATGGGCGCCCGACGCGTCCGGGTGGCAATCCTGGCCGCCGATGGCAAGCGCGGCGCCTTCGGCCATGGTGGCGAAAGCAAGGAGCAAGGTAGCCGGCGGGCAGATCAGGAGATCGGTCCGGTCGGAAAGCCCTTCCTCGAAGCCCGCAACGATTTCCTTGAGGACAGATCCGGAGTCCTTCAGCCCGTTCATCTTCCAGTTGCCGGCAACGAGCGGGCGTATCCCAGGTGTCATGGCGGTCTTCCTCGGCGATTGTTACCCGGCTCCTTATCAGACCTCTTCGCGAAAGCGAACCGTTTAGGTCCCGTTTGAGAATCCGGCTGGGGTCTCAGTGTTCAGCCCGCCGATCGGAAAGAATCCCGAACAGGCCGGATCGCGACAGCCGGGGGATCATGGCGCTGCTCTCCAGGAGGCGGACCGGCAGCTCAACCGCGCCGAAGGCGCGAAACAGCTCATGCTGCTGTTCCAGCGGCCAGCGGGTGCGCGTTGCGCCGTCGCGGTAGTCGTAGCCGGGGCCAAGCCGGGCGGTCAGCGCACGGCCGCATGTCGACAGGGATTGCGAAAAATGGCCGCGCAACTGACGGGTCGCCTGTTCGACCAGCAGCCAGCCCGCCGCATCGAGGAAATAGGCCTCCAGCGGCTCCGAGGCGGCGTAGCGCTCGGCGATCTCGGTCTCCAGCGCGGGGCCAAGCGTCAAGACGAACAGCAATGCCTCGTCGCAGCCATGGAGCACCTCTTCGAAGACCGGACAGGTGAACACCGTTCCCTGCGCCAGGCGCAGCTCGCCCGCGGCACAATGCTCGATGCGCCGGCGGACCGCGCTAGCTTCCGGCGCGGCGAGCCCTGCAGCGCGGTCCGCCGCCTCCGCCGCCGCCCTCTCCAGCCGCGGGCGGGCGGGACGACGCGCGCTGAACCCCTGCACCTTGAGGAGACGCTTTGCGTCGACGCTGACGCCCGCACCGTGCCAGACCGCCGGTTCACTCATCGACGTGACGTCCAAGCGAGGTCAGGACCGCGCTGCGAATTCGCGGATACTCGGCCTCGAGCTCGGCGGCCAGGGCTTCGGCGAGTTCCTGTCCCTGCCCCTCCCGCTCGGGCTGACGCTGGCGATGCCAGGCCTCGAGATAGGCATCGCCGTCGGCCAGGCCGCGCCGCATCGCGGCCATGTCGATTAGTTCCTGAAAGCGTGCGCTCAATTGCACCTTGTGCGTGCCGGATCGGTCGCGCACCTCGACCATCGAGGGGATTTCCTGCCAATACAGGATGTTCCATTTCGCCATTGCTCCGGCCTTCCGCAGCATGCTTGAACCTTTGGGCCAAGTGCGCCAGATAACGAACAAATTCAAGGCATCCCGCCCACAATCATGATACAGGGCACCGTGTCGGTGGCGCCGCCGCCGAAACAGGGCCTCGGCCGGCTTGCCGAGGCAGATGTCGATTCCTAGTATGCGCGGCCTTTAGTCGGGGCCAAAACGGATCTGAAGTTCCAATGCTCGAAGCACTTCGCAACAGCGTCAACAGTTGGATCGTCAAGGCGTTTATCGGCGTCATCATGCTGAGCTTTGCCGTTTGGGGCGTCTCCGACGTGTTCACCGGCTATCGTGGCACAGAGGTCGCGCGGGTCGGCGAAACCGAGATCCCCTCCCAGGTCTTCCGGGATTCGCTCCAGCGCGAGATCCAGTCGATCTCCCAGCAAGTTGGCACCTATCTGACGATGGATCAGGCCCGAACCTTCGGGCTCGACCAGCGCGTGCTGGGCCGCCTGATCGCCGAGGCTGCCCTTGACGACGAAGCGCGCCGGCGCGGGCTCGGCATGTCGGAGGCCGCCATCGCCGACAGCATCCGGTCGGACCCCAGCTTTCGCGGGCCCGGCGGTCAGTTCGATCGCGCCGCGTTCAACCAGTTCCTGCGGGCAACCGGCTACTCGGAAGCGATGTTCGTGGCCGACCAGCGCCAGCGCCTGATGCGCCGGGCCATCGGCGAAGCGGTGGGTGGGACCGCGCCGGCCCCGGACGTTCTGGCCAAGGCGATTGACCGTTATCAGAACGAAGAGCGCAGCGCGGCCTATGTCCTGGTCACGGCGGATATGCTGGATCAGCAGCCCGAGCCGTCGGAGGAGGAACTGCAGGCCTTTTTCGAGGACAACCGGTCCGACTTCAGGGCACCGGAGTACCGGCGCGTCGCGATGATCCCGGTGGAACCTGAGGATATCGTCGAGCGGATCGAAGTCAGCGATGAGGACGCGCGCGCCGAGTTCGAGGCGCGTGCCGACCAGTATATGACAGCCGAACGGCGCACCATCGAGCAGCTTACCTTCGCGAGCATGGAGGATGCCCAACAGGCGCGTCAGCAGATCGAAGAGGGAGACAGCTTCGAGGCGGTGGCCGAGGAACTCGGCGTGTCGGAAGCCGATCGTGTCCTGGGAACGCTGGAGCGCGAGGACGTCGTGGATCAGGCGATCGCCGAAGCGGCATTCGCGCTCGAGGAAGGCGAGGTCAGCGACCCCGTCGATGGCACGTTCTCGCCGGTGCTGATCCGCGTGAGCGAGGTTCATGGCGAAGAGGTCGCGGATTTCGAGGCGGTTGCCGACGAGGTCCGCCAGCAGCTCGCAACCAGCCGGGCCCAGGGCGAAATTCTCGACATCTACGACCAGATCGAGGACGATCGCGCCGCCGGCATGACCCTGGCCGAGATCGCCGAGCGCCATGGTCTACCCTTCCGGGAAATCGAGCGGATCGACCGGCGCGGCCAGGACGAAGACGGCCACGCGGTCGCCGACCTGCCACAGGCCGATCAGCTTGTTTCCGAGATCTTCGAGACCGATGCCGGGATCGAGGCCGATCCCGTCCAGATCGGCGCGGAAGGCTATGCCTGGTTCGATGTGCTGGACATCTATCCCTCGCGCGACCGGGAATTCGACGAGGCGCGCGAAGATGTTGCCGAGGCGTGGCGGGAGGCCCGCGTCACCGAGGAAGTCAACGCCCTGGCCGAACAGATCGCGGACCAGATCCGCGGCGGCGCCAGCCTTGACGTATTGGCCGAGGAAATGGGCCTGGCGCCGGCAAGCGCCGGCCCCCTGACCCGCGGGAGCACGACCGGCGACTTTGGCAGCGCCGCGACCGGGCGCCTGTTCACCACGCCGAAAGGAGCGGTGGCTGTCGCCGAAGCCACGGACCCGCTTGCGCGGGTCGTGTTCCAGGTGACGGAGGTGTCGGTTCCCGACTACACGCCCACCGATGGGGATCGCTATGCCGAGCGGATCGCTGAGGGGCTGTCGGAGGACCTGATGGGCCAGTATATCGCCCAGCTTCAGGACGAGCTCGGCGTCTCGATAAACCAGCGTGCCCTGCGCCAGGCGCTCGGCGAGCAGGTCGACGACTTCTAACGGGACAGCGAAACGGCGCGGTTCGGTGTGGGGGCTGCTGGCCGCCACAGACCATTCCACCAGCACGCCAAGGCCAAGCCGGGACGGGGCAAATGGGGCTGATCGAACCGGGATTCGACTCCTTCGAGGAACGTTATCGGCTGGGCGCCTCGCAGGTCGTCTGGACCCGCCTCGTCGCCGACCTAGAAACCCCGGTATCGGCGATGCTGAAGCTCGCCGACGGGCGCCCCAATAGCTTCCTGCTCGAATCGGTGGAAGGCGGCGCGGTGCGCGGGCGCTACTCGATGATCGGTTTTGCGCCCGATCTGATATTCCGCGCCCGCGGCGACCGGGCGGAGGTCAACCGGACCCCATCCAATGACCCGGAAGGTGGCTTTCGCCCCTGCGAGGAACCCACGCTGGCGGCGTTGCGGCGCCTGGTCAACGAGTCGCGCATCGACCTGCCGGACGGTCTGCCGCCGATGTCGGCGGGCGTGTTCGGCTACATGGCCTACGACACCGTTCGGCTAATGGAGAATATCGGCGAGCCCAACCCCGACCCGCTGGGCCTGCCCGACGCGATCTTCATCCGTCCGACCGTGATGGTGATCTTCGACGCGGTGCGCGACGAGGTGACGGTGGTCACGCCGGTGCGGCCCTCCGCCGGCCTGTCAGCCAAGGCGGCCTATGGGCGCGCCGTCGACCGGCTGACCGACGTGGTGGACGGGCTTGACCGGCATGTAGACAAAGCCCGGTCGGCCGGTGCTGAGGAGGAGCTGAATCGGGCGCCCGTCTCCAACACAGACGCCGACGAGTATCACGCCATGGTCGAGCGGGCGAAGGAGTACATCGCCGCCGGCGACATCTTCCAGGTGGTGCTGAGCCAGCGCTTCGAGGTCCCCTTCGGCCTGTCGGGGCTCGCGCTATACCGCACGCTGCGGCGGATCAATCCGGCGCCGTTCCTGTTCTTCCTGAATTTCGGCGACTTTCAGGTGGTCGGCTCGAGCCCGGAAATCCTGGTGCGGCTGCGTGGCGGTCGCGTCACCCTGCGCCCGCTGGCCGGCACGCGCCCGCGCGGGGCAACGCCAAGCGAGGACCGGGCGCTCGGCGAAGAACTGCTGGCCGACCCCAAGGAGCGGGCCGAACATCTCATGCTCCTGGATCTCGGGCGCAACGATGTCGGCCGCGTCGCGCAGATCGGCACGGTCAAGGTGACCGAGCAGTTCGCACTCGAGCATTACAGCCAGGTGATGCACATCGTCTCCAATGTGGAAGGCGAGATCGACCCGGCACGCGACGCCATAGACGCGCTGATCGCGGGCTTTCCCGCCGGGACCGTCTCCGGCGCCCCGAAGGTGCGGGCGATGGAGATCATCGACGAGCTGGAGAAGGAAAAGCGCGGCATCTATGCCGGCTGCGTCGGCTATTTCTCGGCCGACGGCGACATGGACACCTGCATCGTCTTGCGGACCGCCATCGTCAAGGACGGACGGATCTATGTCCAGGCCGGTGCCGGCGTCGTTGCCGATTCCGTGGCCGAGAGCGAACAGGCCGAATGCCGCAACAAGGCCAAGGCATTGTTCCGCGCCGCCGAGGAAGCGGTGCGGTTTGCCAGCCAGGTCGAGCGCGGACAGTAGCCGGCTTGACCCGCCGCGCCTTGCGGGCCTAACTCGGTGCATGGAAAGGATAACCGGCCGCCATGCTCATCGTCATCGACAATTATGACAGCTTCACCTGGAACCTTGTCCATTATCTGGGCGAACTCGGGGCCCGGGTACGGGTCCATCGCAATGACAGGGTGACCGTCGAGGAGGTGGTCGCCGCCGAGCCCGCGGGGATCGTACTGTCCCCTGGACCGTGCACGCCGAACGAGGCCGGCATTTGTCTCGATCTCGTTTCCCGTGCCGGCGCGACGATCCCCCTGCTCGGGGTGTGCCTCGGCCATCAGGCGATCGGTCAGGCCTATGGCGGCCGCGTGGCGCGCGCACCTATCCTTATGCACGGCAAGCTGAGCCGCATCGTCCATTCCGGCGCCAGCGTCTTTCACGGCCTGAACGGTGCCTTCGAAGCCACACGGTATCACTCGTTGATCGTGGAGCGCGACAGCCTGCCGGACGATCTCGAAGTCACCGCCGAAACGGAGGACGGCACAATCATGGGGCTCGCCCACCGGCGTCATCCGGTGCATGGCGTCCAGTTCCATCCCGAAAGCATCGCCTCGGAACACGGACATCGGATCCTGCGCAATTTCCTGGATATCGCGACTGAGTGGCGACGCCGGGCAGCATGACAGGCTTGCAAGATCCGGAGCGTTGAGGCACCAAGCAGCCGGGAGATGGACGCGTGACGGTTACGCTCAGAGACTATATCGCAAGGGTCGCCGACGGCACGCCCCTCTCGCGCGCCGACGCGACGGCAGCCTTCGATATCATAATGTCCGGCGACGCGACCCCGACGCAGATCGGCGGCTTTTTGATGGCGCTGCGGGTGCGCGGCGAGACGATTGACGAGATCGCCGGTGCGGTCACCACGATGCGCGCGAAAATGCTGCGGGTCGACGCGCCGGGCGATGCCATCGACATCGTCGGCACCGGCGGCGACGGCTCGGGCACCTACAATATCTCCACCTGCGCGGCCTTCGTGTCGGCGGCCTGCGGCGTAGCCATCGCCAAGCACGGCAATCGCGCCCTGTCGTCGCGCTCTGGCGCGGCCGACGTGCTGACATCGCTCGGCATCGACATCGAGCTACCGCCGCACCGTATTGCCGCCTGCATTCGCGAGGCCGGGCTCGGCTTCATGTTCGCGCCGGCCCATCACAGCGCCATGAAGCATGTCGGCCCGAGCCGCGTTGAGCTGGGAACGCGGACCATCTTCAATATTCTGGGGCCAATGTCGAACCCGGCGGGAACCAAGCGCCAGCTCATCGGCGTATTCTCGAGGGAGCTGGTTGAGCCGATGGCGCGGGTTCTTGCCACGCTCGGATCGGATCGGATCTGGGTAGTGCATGGCAGCGACGGGCTCGACGAGATCACCACGACGGGGCCGACATTCGTCGCCGAGCTCAAGGACGGCCAGGTTTCCGCCTTTGAGATTTCGCCTGAGGATATCGGCCTGGCGCCCGCCGCGCCGCACCAGCTCAAGGGCGGCGACGCCGAGACCAACGCCGCCGCCATCCGGGCGCTGCTCGGCGGCGAGCAAGGCCCGTTTCGCGATATCGTCGTCTTCAACTGCGCGGCAGCTCTTGTCGTGGCCGGCAAGGCGGCCGGTCTGGCCGAGGGTGCCCGAATGGCAGCCGAAGCGATCGATTCGGGGGGCGCCCTGCAGCGCCTTCAACGCCTGATCGCCGTCTCCAACGCGACGCACACATGACCGACATTCTGGCCCATATTGAAGCCTATAAGCGCGACGAAATCGCCGCGGCCAAGGCGGCGCGCCCACTGGCCGAGGTCAAGGCCGCGGCTCGGGACGCAGCGCCCGCGCGCGGCTTTCACGAAGCACTTCGCAGCCAGATCGGGGCCGGGCGACCCGCGCTGATCGCCGAAATCAAGCGGGCCAGCCCGTCGAAGGGGCTGATCCGCGCCGATTTCGATCCGCACACGCTCGCTCGCGCCTACGAGGATGGCGGGGCGAGCTGCCTTTCGGTGCTGACTGACGGCCCCTCCTTCGAAGGCAGTCCGGAGCATTTGAAGGTCGCGCGCGCGGCGACCAAGCTGCCCGCTTTGCGCAAGGACTTCCTCTACGACCCCTATCAGGTCTGGGAAGCGCGGGCCTGGGGCGCCGACTGCATCCTCATCATCATGGCCGCTGTCGACGACGACACCGCGCGCGCCTTGGAGGATGCTGCCGACGCGGCTGGCATGGACGTGCTCGTCGAGGTTCACGACGCCACCGAGCTCGCTCGCGCGCTCGATTTGAGATCCAGGCTCATTGGCATAAATAATCGCAATCTCAGGACATTCGAGACGACGCTTGAGACCTCGCTCGAACTGGCTCGCAATGTACCCGACGGCGTCACGCTCGTTGGTGAAAGCGGCATACACACCAGTGCCGACATTGCAACGCTCGCCGGGGCCGGCATCCATGCCTACCTTGTTGGCGAAAGCCTGATGCGCCAAGAGGACGTGGCCGAGGCGGTTCGCATGCTGCTTGCGCCTGCGCCCGCCGACGCTGCCCCGTAGCCATGTCGAGCGAGCGGCGTCTGACCCATCTCGATGCGGCCGGCCGGGCCGCGATGGTCGATGTCACCGAGAAGGGCACCACGGAACGCCGCGCCGTCGCGGAGGGCTTCGTGCGGATGCAGCCGGCCACCCTGCGCCTGATCCTCGATGGTGACGCCAAGAAGGGCGATGTCCTCGGCGCGGCCCGCATTGCCGGAATCATGGGCGCCAAACGCACGCATGAGCTGATCCCGCTCTGCCATCCGCTCGCCCTCACCAAGGTCACGGTCGACCTCGAACCGGATCGGGACCGATCAGAAGTGCGGGTTGTGGCCTCGGCCAAGGTGACCGGCCAGACCGGCGTGGAGATGGAGGCCCTCACAGCGGTGTCGGTGGCCTGTCTAACGATCTATGACATGGTGAAGGCGGTCGACCGGGGCATCGAAATCGGCGGAATCCGGCTTCTCGAAAAGTCCGGCGGCCAATCCGGCTACTGGCGGGCCGACAAAGCCGAATGAGAGCCGAGGTATGAGCCTCCTACCGGTCGAAGAGGCGCTGGCGCGAATCCTTGCAGGGGTCGAGCCACTCGCCTCGGAGGAGGTGCCCATTGCGGAGGGGCTCGGACGCACGCTGGCTTGCGACCTGACCGCCAAGCTCACCCAGCCGCCCTGGGACAATTCGGCGATGGATGGCTATGCGGTGCGCGCGGCGGATGTGGGCGACCTGCCCGTCCGCCTGAGGGTGATCGGCACCGCGCCGGCCGGCCACGGCTTCCCGGGCGAGGTGGGGCCGGCCCAGGCCGTGCGGATCTTCACGGGCGCCCCGCTGCCCCGCGGTGCCGATACCATCATCATTCAGGAGGACACCGAACAGGACGGCGAGGAGGTCGTGATCCGGGAGGCGCCGCCGCCGGGCCGATTCATCCGCCGCAAGGGCCTCGATTTCTCCCAAGGCGAGGCGCTGCTGGCTGCCGGTCACCGGCTCAGCCCCCGCGACCTTGCCCTCGCGGCGGCCATGGGCTGGAGCACCCTGCCCGTTCGCCGTCGTCCGGTGATCGCGCTTCTGGCGACCGGCGATGAACTCGTGCCGCCGGGAGAATTACCGGGGCCCGACCAGATCGTGGCATCCAACGGTGTGGGCATCGCGGCACTGGTCAGCCTTGCGGGCGGCCAGCCGCTTGATCTCGGTATCGCGCCGGACCAGGAAGAGAAGATCTCCGGGGCGGTGCAGCAGGCCGTCGACGCTCGGGCCGATATCCTGGTGACCCTCGGCGGCGCCTCGGTCGGCGAACACGACCTGGTGCAGGCCGTGCTGACCGGCCAGGGCATGTCGCTCGGCTTCTGGCGCATCGCCATGCGCCCCGGTAAGCCACTGATGTTCGGTCATCTCGGCGCGATGCGCGTATTGGGACTGCCGGGCAACCCAGTATCGGCGCTGGTCTGCGCCCGCCTGTTTCTGGTTGCGCTCATCGGTGCACTGCTCGGCCGGCCGGCGGGGACTGACAGCCCCGAGCCGGCACGGCTCGGCGACGACCTGCCGGCCAACGACCGACGCCAGGACTATCTGCGCGCGCGCCTCGACCGCGACGCCGCGGGCACACTGATTGCAACCCCGTTTCCCCGCCAGGACAGCTCGATGCTGGCGACCTTGGCCCACGCCAATTGTCTGGTCGTCCGGCCGCCCCATGCGCCGGCATCGAAGGCTGGCGATCCTTGCGAGATCCTGCGAATCGACGTCTAAGCCGTCGACCGCTCACCGAAAATTAACCATTGCGGAACACAAATGGAACATGTATCCATGTTCTCGATTTGTACAAGATTCGTCCGGGGTGCGATTGCCCCGAAAGGAGCCGATCAGATGCTCACGCGGAAGCAGCACGAACTCCTTATGTTCATTCATGAACGGCTCAAGGAGGCCGGCGTTCCGCCGTCTTTTGACGAGATGAAGGAGGCACTCAATCTGCGCTCCAAGTCGGGCATTCACAGATTGATCACGGCGCTCGAGGAACGCGGCTTCATTCGCCGGCTGCCCCATCGGGCTCGGGCGCTCGAGATCCTGAAGCTGCCTGACTCGGCCTCGGCCGGCTATGCGCAGCGCGGCCGCGGCTTTTCGCCCGCGGTCATCGAGGGAAGCCTCGGCAGGGTGAGCGAGGCGGCCGAACCGGCCGACTTGCCAACCGGCATCTCCGTGCCCGTGATGGGCCGGATCGCGGCCGGCGTGCCAATCTCGGCGATCCAGAACCACAGCCACAACATCCAGGTTCCCCCCGATCTCCTGTCCCGGGGCGATCACTTCGCGCTGGAAGTGCGCGGCGATTCGATGATCGAGGCCGGCATCCTCGACGGCGACACGGTGATTTGCCGCAAGGTCGACAGCGCCGATACTGGGGATATCGTCGTCGCCCTCGTCGATGAGGAGGAAGCAACCTTGAAGCGCTTCCGGCGCAAGGGCGCGTCGATTGCGCTGGAAGCCGCCAATCCGGCATATGAGACCCGGATCTTCGGGCCGGACAGGGTGCGCATTCAGGGCCGGCTGATCGGGCTCATCCGGCAGTATTAGTCCCCCATACCTGGCAGACCACCAGTGCGGCGGCTCCATGGGCGGCCGGCCGAACCGGCGCCGACGCTGCGCATGGCGATCCCGGTATCGGTAACCCGCAACGACACGGCGCCGGCGGCAGTGGCGTGGTTCGGGCCGATCACCAGGGCGTGTTCTGCACACCAGGCCGGCGGAGCAATGCGGGCCACCACGACATCTTTGCGGGCGCATTCTTCGGCGAAAGCAGCCGGATGCTCGATCAGCGCAACCGACAGGACGCTGGAGCGGGCAATGCAGGCATGCGGATCGCAGCTGCGATGTGCCGCCATGGCGTCATCGCCCGGAGGGCGCCCATCGCCCGCCGCGCGTAGCCAGCGCTCGGCAACATAGCGCGAGGTCTGTCGCGGCAGGAAGACAAGCCCACCCTCATCGATCCTGAGCGCGGCCATACGTGCGTCACGCGAGACATAGAGGTCGGGCTGCGGTGTTTGCGCGGCCAGCGCCACCCCGAGGCCCAGGCCCGCCACCCCCCAGAGCCGCCATTGGCGCCGCCACAGGCACAGCCACAGGCCGCCCAAGGTGATGACCCCAAGCGCCGCAACGCTGAAGCCCGGCACGATGCGCACCGCGCCCTCCCAGCCGGCGACCGTCCGCGCGACGCCAAGAACGAGGTCAATTCCCTGCCCCATCAGCCAGAGGAAGGGCCCATCGAGCCCGAATGGCATGAGGCACATGGCGATCAGCCCCGGCGGCATGATCAAGGTGCCGACAAGCGGCATGGCGGCGACATTGCCGATGAGGCCGTAGACCGCGACGCGATTGAAGTGGTAGGCGGCGTAGGGTGCGGTCGCCGCGCCGGCGATCAGGGCGGTCATGACCAGAGCGAACAGATAGCGCCAGGCGTGGCGCCGCAGCGTGGCGACCAGGCCCGCGCCCGACCAGGCCTCCGGCCTGCGCCGTTCGCGCAACGCCTCATAGCCGGCAACGAGCGCCACTGTCGCGGCAAAGCTCATCTGGAAGCTGGCCGAGACCAACGCCTCCGGCGTCAGGGCGAGGACGATGAGCGCCGCGATGGCGACGTTCCTCAGGGTGATTGCCGGACGATCGACGAGGATCGCCAGGAGCATGATGGCGGCCATGATGAAGGCGCGCTGGGTGGCAATCGCGCCGCCCGAGATAACGAGATAGGCGGCTCCACCGAGCAGCGCGACGAGGGCGGCCCATTTCTTGATCGGCCGGGTCAGGGCTAGCCGCGGCGACAGCGCCAGCAGCGCCCGCACGCCCCAGAACAGCGTGCCGACCACGAGCATCATGTGCAGTCCCGAGATTGCCAGGATATGGGCGAGTCCGGCGGCGCGAAGCGCTTCCTGGGCATCCTCGGGGATGGCGCCACGGAACCCGGTGACCAGGGCCGCCGCAATTCCACCGGCCTCGCCGCCGATTCGGGCCTCAATGCGCTCGGCGATACCGGCCCGCAACCGCTCGACCGCAATGGCGAGCCGCTCCAGTCGGGACGGTACCTGCATCCGCGCGACCTCTTCAGGGGCCGAAACGGCATACCCGACCGCCCCAAGCCGGTCGAACCAGGCCTGCCGCGCGAAATCGAACCCGCCGGGATGGGTCGCATCCGGCGGCGGCAGCAATACCCCCAGCAGCCTGACGTCGGTGCCCGCCGTCGCCGCGGCGTCGCGCACCCGCACGCGAAGCGAGATGCGCGCCGGCATCTCGTCCGGCTCCAGGCGCTCGATCGCAGTCGGCGCAAGAAACAGGCGGGCCGAGCCGTCGGCGAGGCGCTGGAACGATTCAACGCGGCTGGTGATTTCCGTCAGCCCCGTCTCCTGCTGCACGGCCGGCGCCGCCACCCAAAGCGTGCGCAGCTTGGCATCGAGCAGTCCGAGCGTCGCGACGAGAGCGAGCATGCCAGCATACCAGGCGAGCCGCCCGGGTGGAAAGAAGATGACGAGCGCAACGAAGGGCAAGGGCGCGGCAAGCGCTGCCATAAGGGGCGGCTCGAAGGTTAGGGAAAAATAGATCGCGATGCCGAGGGCAAAGGCCACCGGCACCCAGAGGAACAGCCGGTCGTGCTCGCCCTCCAGGCGCTGGATCAGGTCAAGGCTCTCCGCGCGCCGTCCCAGCGCGCCGGCGCGACCGAAACTCCAGCGACTTGCTGCCGTCTCACTCACCCCCAGCCCCTCGGATCATTGCGCCGCACGAGTTCTTCTGGAGGGCCTCGAAGCTATGCTAGACACATCGGGCCGCGCGCGCCAATCCACCATCCGATGGAGCTTCAATGACCGA
>SKQW01000384.1 GCA_007118805.1 Rhodobiaceae bacterium
ACGGCCGCGACGAGCTCGCCGAGCTCGAGGAGCGCATCAAGAATACCAAGCTGAGGAAGGAGGCCCGCGAGAAGGCCACCGCCGAGCTCAAGAAGCTGCGCCAGATGAGCCCGATGTCGGCCGAAGCCACGGTGGTGCGCAACTATCTGGACTGGCTGCTGTCGATCCCGTGGGGCAAGAAGTCGCGGGTCAAGAAGGATCTGGGCTTTGCCGAAGGCGTGCTCGAGGCCGACCATTACGGCCTGGAGAAGGTCAAGGAACGCATCGTCGAATATCTCGCTGTGCAGAGCCGGGCCAACAAGCTCAAGGGGCCGATCCTGTGCCTCGTCGGCCCGCCTGGCGTCGGCAAGACCTCGCTCGGCAAGTCGATCGCGCGGGCCACGGGCCGCGATTTCGTGCGTGTGTCGCTCGGCGGCGTGCGCGACGAGGCGGAGATCCGCGGCCATCGGCGCACCTATATCGGGTCGATGCCCGGCAAGGTCATCCAGTCGATGCGCAAGTCGAAATATGTGAACCCTCTGTTCCTGCTCGACGAGGTGGACAAGCTGGGCGCCGACTTCCGGGGCGATCCCTCCTCGGCGCTGCTGGAGGTCCTCGACCCGGAGCAGAACAGCGCGTTCAACGACCACTATCTCGAGGTCGACTACGACCTGTCGAACGTCATGTTCGTGACCACGGCGAACACGCTGAACATCCCGCCGGCGCTGATGGACCGGATGGAGATCATCCGCATCGCCGGCTACACCGAGGACGAGAAGGTGGAGATCGCCAAGCGTCACCTGATCCCCAAGTCGGTGCGCGAGCACGGCCTCAAGGAGGGCGAGATGGTGATCGAGGACGACGCCCTTCTCGAGCTCATCCGGCGCTACACCCGGGAGGCCGGCGTGCGCAATCTCGAGCGCGAGATCGCGACCGTGTCGCGCAAGGTGATCAAGGAGCTGATCACCTCCAAGGAGCAGTCGATCACCGTCGACCCTGACAAGCTCCACGACCTGCTCGGCGTGCCGCGCTACCGCTATGGCGAGGCCGAGCGGGAGGACCGGGTCGGCGTGGTCACCGGGCTTGCCTGGACCGAGTTCGGCGGCGAGCTGCTGACCGTGGAAGGCGTCATGATGCCCGGCAAGGGCCGCATGTCGGTGACCGGCAACCTGCGCGACGTGATGAAGGAGTCGATCCAGGCCGCCAATGCCTATGTGCGCTCGCGTGCCATCGACTTCGGAATCGAGCCGCCACTCTTCGAAAAGCGTGACATTCACGTCCACGTGCCGGAGGGCGCGACGCCGAAGGACGGCCCCTCCGCCGGGGTGGCGATGGTGACCGCGATCGTCTCCATGATGACGAACATTCCGGTGCGCAAGGATGTCGGGATGACCGGCGAGATCACCCTGCGCGGGCGCGTGCTGCCGGTCGGCGGCCTC
The DNA here is from genome assembly GCA_007118805.1 of Rhodobiaceae bacterium. GTDB lineage: Bacteria > Pseudomonadota > Alphaproteobacteria > Rhizobiales > Tepidamorphaceae > SKQW01. The sequence goes on from SKQW01000384.1 coordinate 1,419, forward strand.
AAGGAGAAGCTGTTGGCCGCGTTGCGCGGCGGCCTCAAGACGGTGGTCATCCCGGAGGAGAATGCCAAGGATCTCTCGGAGATCCCGGACAGCCTCAAGAGCGGGCTCGACATCGTTCCGGTTTCGCGCATGGACGAGGTGATCAAGCTCGCCCTTGTCCGTCAGCCCGAGCCCATCGAATGGGACGAATCGATGGCGCCGGTTCCCCCGCCCGTGGCGGAGGAGGAATCGCAGTCGGGCATCGTCGCCCACTGAGCGCGGCAACCGGCCCCGACGTCAACTGTGAGACGCCCGCCTCCGGCGGGCGTCTTTTTGCGCCCCGAGGTGTTCAAAAACCGCGGTAAACCGTGTTCCTTGGGCGAAAAGCGCGGTATAAATGCAGCGCGTCGGCGAGATTCGCCGACCCGTTTTGTGGATGCAACAGGAAAGGACAGCGCCGTGAACAAGGCCGATCTTATTGCCAACGTCGCCAACGAAGCGAACCTATCCAAGACGCAGGCCTCTGACGCCGTGGATGCGGTGATCGGGTCGATTTCCGGCGCGCTCGGCCGGGGCGACGAGGTCAAGATTGCCGGGTTCGGCACCTTTGCGGTGGCCAACCGCGCCGCATCCCAGGGGCGCAACCCGAAGACCGGAGAGGCAATCACGATTGCGGCGACCAAACTCCCGAAATTCAAGGCCGGCAAGGCCCTGAAAGACGCCGTCAAGTAAGGCGCCCGCCGCGGATCAGGTCCGCCGGGCCAGTGGTTCGAGTCCGACATTCGCGGCCCGTCGCCGCAGCCGCGAAGCAGATGTCGGAGCTCAAAGGAACTGCTGGAGCGACGTTGTTTTCCGGTGGACGCCTGGAGTTCGACATGCGATCGGGGGCATGCTGCGGATCGGCTATCGAATGTCAGATGCATGCTGCGGGGGCTCGTCGCCGGTACACCGACGGGGGCGTCCGGACAGCCGCCATTTTGCGACGACGCGGCGGCGGCTCGGCCGCGAGTTTCGCGGGGGGCGGTTCGATTGCGATCAGGTTGAACCGCCTCGCTTCTCCGCTCATGGCCGTATAAGGCGGGCATCCAGTGCCGGATCCCCGCCTTAAGCGCGAAGGAGTGGGAAGCGGAAGGGCTTTGAACGGGAAGCGCGCTCGTGGTTGCCGGCCTGTGCCTTCCCGTGCTGCCCTCTTGGGGCACGTGCCGGGCGGGATCGGCGCTGATGGCTGGTCGGACATGGGCAAGGTTCCGCCACGGCGGTCCCGCCATAATTGGGGGGGCGAGCGGCAGCCGGACCGCAGCGGCCCGGCGGCGGTGCCGGGGCGGATCGATCGGCCGGGGCAGGGGCGGTTAGCTCAGTTGGTAGAGCGCCACGTTTACACCGTGGATGTCGGGAGTTCGAGTCTCTCACCGCCCACCACTACCAATATTATGCACTATAACATCTTGATAAAACTATGTTTTTTCACGGTGCGGGGCGCTGTCGGAAAAGGTGCGGGGCAGTGGCGGTCCTGATTTTTTCCGATGCCGCCCGCGCCAACCGCTTTCTGTCGGCCGTCCCCGAATTCGCCGGGCGTTGACTTCCGCCGGCAAATGATGTTCGCCATGCAGGCGCCCGACGCGCCAATGCGCGGCGGCGCGTCCTTGCAGGAGAAGTGTCATGGGTTATTCGGTCGCTGTCGTCGGCGCCACCGGCAATGTGGGCCGCGAAATGCTGGAAATCCTTGCCGAGCGGGAGTTCCCGCTCGATGAGGTTCACGCCATCGCCTCCCGCCGTTCCCAGGGCAAGGAGGTATCTTTTGGCGACCATACACTGAAATGCGAGGCGCTGGAGCAGTTCGATTTCTCGCGCGTCGATATCTGCCTGATGTCGGCCGGCTCCGAGATCTCGCGCGAATGGTCGCCCAGGATCGCCGCCAAGGGCGTGCTGGTGATCGATAACTCCTCGTGCTGGCGCTATGATTCCGACGTGCCGCTGGTGGTGCCGGAGGTCAATGCCGAGGCGGTGGCAGGCTGGACCAAGAAGGGCATCATCGCCAATCCCAACTGCTCGACGGCCCAGCTCGTCGTCGCGCTCAAGCCGCTGCACGAGGCCGCGCGCATCAAGCGTGTGGTGGTCGCCACCTATCAGTCCGTCTCCGGCTCCGGCAAGGAGGCG
>SKQW01000383.1 GCA_007118805.1 Rhodobiaceae bacterium
CGAGCGTGCCGAGCCGGCGGGGCACCAGATTGCCGCCATGGTCGCACACCAGAACGAAGGGCGAGCCGCCTTGCGCCCGGTGAATCGCGACCGGCGAAGGATCGTCCCGCGTCAACAGCCGACTCATCGCGCCTCCTAAGAACCCGCTCGCGCCCCCGAGAAAAGAGCGCCGTCCACGAGTCGTCGTTCTACCTTGGTAAGACTAACCGGCGCGGGGCAGGCTAGGGCAAGCGGTCAGCGAGCTCGCAGGAGACTGCGCATGTCGCGCCGCGAAGAGTCCGCTCGCAGGCCGACGCAGCCGACCGCCGACGAGGTTGCCCCGCACATCGCGCCGGCGCAAGCGCGGCGACGATCGGCGGTGCCTATCCCGGCGGATCTGCCGCCACGGAATCAGCTATTGGGGTCGAGCCAGTTGCTGGCCAGCGCCTCGCCCTTGGAGCGATAGTCCTCTGACAGGGTCTGCTCGGCGCGATGGATCAGCGCGAGGATCCAGTCGCGCTCGGACGGCGAGGCGTTCTCCTTCGCCGCCAGCAGCCACATATAGCCTTGCGCCGGCATGGCGCGCACGCCGTGACCGTAGACCAGCATGTCGCCCAGCGTGGCCTGGGCCGCGGCATGGTTCTTGCGGGCAGCCAGGTTGAGCCAGCGTGCCGCCTGATTGGGATCGGAATGGACGCCGTTGCCCTCAAGATAGAGCCGGGCGAGCTGATACTGGGCATCGGCATCGCCGAAATAGCTCGCCGCATGGGTGTAGAGCTCAACGGCACGCCGCAGATTGGGCTGAATGCCGGCGGCCGCGATCCCATTCTTGTAGTAGTTGCCCAAATTCACGAAGGCATCCGCGACCACCTGCGCAACCGGCGAATAGGGGCTGTCCTCGGCATGGGTGTCGGCGATGCGCGAGAACATCTGGAAGGCCTTGTAGTCGTCCTCCGGGATGCCCTCACCCTGGGCATACATCTTGCCGACCTTCCATTGGGCGATGGCATTGCCGTGCTCGGCCGCCTCGTTGAACGCGTCGAACGCGGCCTCCAGCTCGCCGATATGGTAATACTCGGCGCCCTGCCGGAACGCCTCCACGGCGCCTTCCTCGCCCGAGGCCTGTTGGGCCGTTACCGGCGGAGGCAACAGAATGGCGGCGCTCACCGCTGCCGCCATGAGAGCCGACTTATATGTCTGCATAACTCAATACTTCCACTGCACCGCCGGGATGGGTCACCGCACCGTGGCGCGCCGACCCCACTGTCTCGGCATATTTCCACAACGCCCCCGAGGGGTAGTTGGTCTGGCGTGGCTGCCAACTCTTGCGGCGCCGCTCCAGTTCCTCGTCGCTGAGCTGAACGGCGAGCGTTCCCGCAACAGCGTCGATCTCGATGATGTCGCCGTCCTTGAGCAGGCCGATCGGCCCGCCCACCGCCGCCTCCGGCCCGACATGCCCGATGCAGAAGCCGCGCGTCGCCCCGGAGAACCGCCCGTCAGTGATCAGCGCCAGCTTGTCGCCCATGCCCTGGCCGTAGAGCGCCGCCGTGGTTGACAGCATCTCGCGCATGCCCGGCCCGCCCTTCGGCCCCTCATAGCGAATGACCAGCACCTCGCCCTCGCGATAATTGCGCTGGCGAACAGCCTCGAACGCCTCTTCCTCAGAATCGAAGCAGCGGGCGGGGCCAGTGAAGCGGAGCTGGTCCATGCCGGCGACCTTCACGATGGCGCCGTCGGGAGCCAGATTGCCCTTCAGACCGACCACACCGCCGGTCGGCGTAATCGGATTGTTGGCCGGACGGACGACATCCTGATCCGGGTTCCAGTCGACCGAGGCGAGGTTCTCGGCCATGGTCCGGCCGGTAACCGTCATGCAGTCGCCGTGCAGGAAGCCGTGCTCCAGCAGCGTCTTCATGACCAGCGGAATGCCGCCGACCTCGTAAAGATCCTTGGCGACATAGCGCCCGCCCGGCTTCAGGTCGGCGATATAGGGGGTGCGGTGGAAGATCTCGGCGACCTCGAAGAGATCGAACTCGATGCCGCATTCATGGGCGATGGCCGGCAGATGCAGCCCGCCATTGGTCGATCCGCCGGTCGCGGCGACGACCGTCGCGGCATTCTCCAGCGCCTTGCGGGTGACGATGTCGCGCGGCCGGATGTTCCTGGCCAGAAGCTCCATGATCTGGCGCCCGGCGATATGGCAGAACTTGTCGCGAATCTCGTAAGGCGCCGGCGCCCCGGAGGAATAGGGCAGCGCCAGGCCGATCGCCTCGGCGACGCAGGCCATGGTGTTGGCAGTGAACTGCGCGCCGCAGGCCCCCGCCGAGGGGCAGGCGACCTGCTCGAGCTCGTCGAGATCCTCATCCGAGATATTGCCGACCGAATGCTGGCCGACCGCCTCGAAGACGTCCTGCACCGTGACCGGCCGGCCGCGGAAGCTGCCGGGCAGGATCGATCCGCCATAGATGAAGATCGACGGCACGTTGAGCCGGCACATGGACATCATCATACCGGGCAGGGACTTGTCGCACCCGGCCATGCCGATCAGCGCGTCGTAGCAATGGCCGCGCATGGTCAACTCGACGGAATCGGCGATCACGTCGCGGCTTGCCAGCGAGGCCTTCATGCCCTGATGGCCCATGGCGATGCCGTCGGTCACGGTGATCGTGCAGAACTCGCGCGGCGTCCCGTCGGCCGAGGCCACACCCTTCTTGACCGTCTGGGCCTGTCGCATCAGCGCGATGTTGCACGGCGCGGCCTCGTTCCAGCAGGTGGCGACGCCGACGAAGGGCTGATGAATCTGCTCCGAGGTCAGGCCCATCGCGTAAAGATAAGAGCGATGCGGCGCGCGCTGGGGCCCTTCGGTTACATGCCGACTCGGCAGCCGTGACTTGTCGTGCGCACGCGCGTCCATGACCTCTCCTGTTCCTGGCAACCCAACATTGTTCTCGGGCCATTTCCCCGCAGCCTTCAGTGCCACGTTGCTCGCGATGGAGGCAAGACGATCAGCGCGTTGCGCCCTGGCGGCTCAGCCGCCTTTCAGGCATCGGCGCCGGCCGGCCCCATCGGGGGAAAAGGCCTTGTTGCCAAGACCTTAACAGAGGCACCAGCTTTGTGGCGCAATGTGGGCGCCAGGGCCGTACCACCGAAATGTGAGACATAATCCTCACAGCCTGTTGCGCCAAAGCCACAAGCGCGGCGGCGCGCCGGGCAGGGTCTGATCGCCGGGCGACGCGCCACATCGCAAATGGCGCCCCTCAACTGCCGCGGCCGACCACCTCGATCGATACCGGCGCGGTGCCCGAATTGACCATGCCGATCTCCCGGGCGGCGCTGCGCGACAGGTCGATGACCCGCCCGCCGGTGAACGGCCCGCGATCGTTGATCCGCACCACCACGGCACGGCCGTTGCGCCGATTGGTGACCCGCACCCTGGTGCCGAAGGGCAGGCTGCGATGGGCCGCGGTCATGCCGTTCTTGTCGAACCGCTCGCCATTCGCCGTGCGGCGCCCCTGAAACCTGGCCCCGTACCAGGATGCGGTGCCGCTGGCGACCGTCTGAACCGAGGCCTGTTGCTGCGCCATAGACTCTGTCGGCACGGCGACAATTGCGCACGCGACTACGGCCGCCGCCGCAGCGGCGCTGGACTTCCATGTCATGATTTTCCCACCCGTCTACTAGGTTAACGCCAGTCCAATGGGGGCGCTATTCAGTCAAGGATTGTGACCAGAGTGGGAGCAAAGGCAGGCATCAATTGGGAGATTTTGCGATGGTGCGGCAAGCGGCGACAACAGCATGGCCGCGCTCCGCGTCTGCTTCGGCTATACTGTCCGCTGAAGCGCCGTTCACGGCCGGGGCGGGCCGGCGGAACCGAAGCCGGCCCCGGCGCCTTGTCTGTGGAGCACGAAAGCATCGGGAGGGCCCTTATGTCAGACCACGTCTACAAGGTGATCGAGCTTGCCGGCTCGTCGGAGACCAGCATCGAGGATGCGATCGCCCGCGCCGTCGGGCGCGCCGGGGAGACCATCAAGAACCTGCGCTGGTTCGAGGTGCTGGAGACCCGCGGCCACATCGAGGACGGCAAGATCAAGCACTATCAGGTGCTCATCAAGGTCGGCTTCACCGTCGATGACACGGTGGCCTGAGCGGCCGGGCCGGTAACGCCCGCCAGTTCAGGCGCCCGCCGGCGGAGTTTCGTCCGGCGAAAAGGGCGGCGCGCGCGATCGCGAAGCAGGCGCGGCGGCCATCCGGGCTGCCTGTCCAGCGGACCGTTCGGAGGGTGTGGAGTTGCCGTCTCGAATTGGCATCTGAACAAGGATTGCCATTTGAACGAGCGACTCGTGCCATCAGTCGGCATAAATCATCGATCTCACCGGAGCCCTTGCCCCGGCTGAGGCCCCTCGTTGCATCACCAGGGTTCAGACTGCATAGTGTAGTGGGTTGTCGTTTTGCTGAAGAACCAGAGGGTGGTGCAGTCGCGATGACAGTGGCTGCCGCAAGTCGAGAGGTAATGGCATGGTCGCCGACCAGATTCATCGAACAACCTCGGCCGATGGGACCAAGATTGCGGGGCGGGTTCACGGACAGGGTCCGCCCCTTGTGTTTGTTCACGGGATCCTTTGCGATCAGGACATCTGGTCACCGCTCGTCCCACATCTGGAGGCCGACTTCACCTGCTATCTCCTGAACACGCGCGGCAGGGGGCTCAGCGACGACAGCGCCGATCTCGCATCCGAACGCCGGCTCGAGGACGTAAAGGCATTCGCCGAGAGCATCGGCGAGCCTGTCGGCCTAGTAGGACATTCGCTCGGTGCCCAAATGGCGCTTCACGTGACAGCCCGCAGTGAGAAAATCTCAGCCGTGGCAGCATACGAGCCCGCCGTGATCGAACTGCTGGGCGAGGAGGCGATGCCCGACCTGCGAGCCGGGTTCATGCGGATGGCCGAAATCGCCGGTGAGGGCCGTCTCGCTGACGCCGCCGAAGCCTTCTTCGCGCACTTCACCGATCAGGAAGAACTCGATGAATTGCGCAATTCCGGCCTGTTGGATCAGACGGGGCGGAATGTTCCGGTCGATCTGCGGACCGCCCAGCAGACCGGCGAGTCCCCGCCGCCGCTGAGCGAGGCGCTGGGGAACGTTGGGGTTCCGATCTTGCTGCTGAAGGGCGCCGACTCCTCTGCATGGTTCCACGATGGCGTGCGCTATGTCGCTGAGCACGCGGCCCACTCCGAAGTGCGAGCCCTCGAAGGCTGCGGGCATTTCGGCCCGGCACTGGCTCCGGGCGCGACAGCCAAGGAACTCCGGCAGTTCTTCGCCGCGGAGCCAGCAACCGCTTAAGCCAAGCTGAATTGACAGGACTGCTTGTGCGGAAGCCGTTCCCGCCGTACCGAGAGCTGCTAGCGCGAAAAGGCCAACGCGAACATATTGCCTCCTGTGGCTCAAACACTGGAAAGGCTCGCCGCGCGCGCGAAGGAGCAACCCATTTCCGACAGTCCAGCATTGCTCCGTCGACCGTCAGCAAGGGCTCGATTCAAGACCTTCGCCGCACGCATTGCCGACGCCCGCCCGGCGCCGCATCCGGACACCGGCAGGGCGACCGGCCTCAATTCCGCCCTGCCGCGTGCATAACTCACAGCCATGAACAGGCGACAGTTTCTCCTTGGTGCGCTTGTGCCGGCGGCCGCCGTCCTGGCAATGCCGGCCGGCGCCGAGTCACCGGCCGCCTCCGGGGAAGATGGACGGTCGCTCACCGGCCTCCTCGACGAGGCATCGGGGCTGGCGCCTCTCAGGACGGTGCTGGTCGCCCATAAGGGGCGGATCGTCGCCGAGCGGGGCTATCGCGGTGGCGCGGTGACCGCGCCCACCAACATCAAGTCGGCCTCCAAGGTGATCGTCTCGGCGCTGGTCGGCATCGCCATCGAACGGGGCCTGCTGGAGGGGCCGGACCAGCCAATAGCTCCCCTCTTGCGTGGCGACCTGCCCGACGAACCTGACCCGCGGATCGAGGAGATCACGATCGGCCACCTCCTGTCGATGCAAGCCGGGCTCGGGCGCACCTCGGGCGCCAATTACGGGCGCTGGATCTCAAGCCGCAACTGGGTGCGCGCCGCCCTTGCCGAACCCTTCGTCGACGATCCGGGCGGGCGCATGCTCTACTCGACCGGCTCGACCCATCTTGTCTCGGCGATCCTGACGCGGATCAGCGGGCGCTCGACCATGGAGCTTGCCCGCGACTGGCTCGGCCCACTCGACGGCTTCGCGATCGCGGGCTGGGACCGCGACCCGCAGGGCATCTATCTCGGCGGCAACCAGATGGCGATGAGCCCCAGATCGCTGCTTGCCTTCGGCGAACTCTATCGTCGGGGCGGCCGGACAGTGGACGGGCGCCGGCTCGTGCCCGCCGACTGGATCACGCAGTCCTGGCAGCGGCGCACCCGATCCCGCTTCACCGGGGATGGCTACGGCTATGGCTGGTTCCTGCGCCGGATCGGCAGGCACCAAGTATACTATGCCTGGGGCTATGGCGGGCAGATGCTCTATGTCGTGCCGGCGCTCGATCTCTCCGTGGTGATGACGTCGGACGCGACGGCGCCGGCGGGCCGCACCGGGCACCGCGATGCCCTCCACACCCTGCTCGGTGATATCATGGCGAGGATCGAGGGCGACCCCGAAACGGCGGACTGAGTGGCGGCGGCCATCGATTCGGCCAAGCTGACGGCCCAAGCTGGCCCAAGCTGGCCCAAGCTGGCGCTAATGCCTGTTGTGCGGCAATATCGCCATACATTACGTGGCGGCGAGTCGTCCCGGGACCAGGGCGCCCAGCCGGCGGATAGGTAGGGGCAGTGTGACATGCTGATCGGCAAGGCGGGCGTGGCGACCACTTCGATCTCGACGGCCGACGCGGATTCGATCGAGGTGCGCGGACACGATCTGTGTTCCGACCTGATGGGCCGACTGACCTTCACCGAGTATTTCTATCTGCTGGTCACCGGCCGCGAGCCGAGCGACGACCAGCGTTTCTTCCTCGATACGCTGCTTATCGCCATCGCCGAGCACGGGCTGATGCCGACCGCCCAGGCCGCCCGCATGACCCAGGCCGCCGCCCCAGATGCGCTTCAGGGGGCACTCGCCGCCGGCATATTGGGATGCGGCAGCGTGGTGCTCGGCACCGCGGAGCTGTGCGGCCGGCTGCTCACCGAGGTGACGGCCGAGGTCAACCAGGGCGCCGACCCGGCCGAAGCGGTCGCCGCCGCAGTGCAGCGCATCCGGGAGGACGGCGGCAAGGTGCCTGGCTTTGGCCATCCGCTGCACCGGCCGGTCGATCCGCGCACCGTGCGTATCTTCGAACTGGTCGACGAACGCGGTATCGCCGGGCCCCATATCGATCTAGCCCGGCGCTTTCCCGCCGCCGTCGAGCACGCCTGGGGCAAGCCGCTGCCGATGAATGTCTCGATGCCGATCGCCGCGGTGCTGCTCGATCTCGACTTTCCGCCCGCCATGATCAAGGCGATCCCGCTGCTTGCGCGGACCGGCGGACTGCTGGCGCATCTGGCCGAGGAGCAGCAGCGGCCCATCGGCTTCCTCATGGCGTCCCATGCCGAGGCGGCCATCGCCTATCGGCGAAGCGACGGGGAGAGCGGTACGTGATCGACCAACCGAGCATCGATGGCGTGTCCCTGGAAGATAAACAGGGCGACGCCCTGTACCGCGACCAGATCGGCTATCTCTTCGCGCAGTCCCCTTTCTATCGCGACAAGCTCCGGCAAGCCGGCTTTCCCGACGCCGATGCCGTAGGCGGGCTCGAGGCCGTTGCGCGCCTGCCACTGACCGAGAAGGACGAGCTGAGGGCGAGCCGCAGCGACGACAACCCCATCGGACGCCACCTTGCCTGCCGGCCGGATGAGATCGCCCGCATCTTCTCCACCAGCGGCACCACCGGCGCGCCGAGCTATATCCCGCTGACCCGGCGCGACCTCGACAACTGGGTGACGATTTCTGCCTCCAGCTATGCCGCCTCGGGCATCCGCGCGGGCGAGCGTATCGTGACGAGCTACAATGCCGGCCCCTTCGTCGCCGGCGCGGCGCTGGCAGCGTTCGACCGGCTGGGCATGTGCCACATCCCCGTCGGCACTGGGCAGACCGAGCGCCTGATGACTGCCATCCGCCTGCTTGAGCCGGAGTCGGTCGTGGTCACGCCCTCCTATGCCATGCATCTGGCCGAATGGGCCCGCGAGCGGGGCTTCGACCTCGCTGCCTCGTCGGTCCGGCGCGTCCTCGTGGCGGGCGAGCCCGGCGGCGGCGAGCCGGCCATGCGCCAGAAGCTCGAAGAGGCCTGGGGCGCACGGGTCACCGAAGCCATGGGCATCGGCGACATCGCCGTCTCGCTGTGGGGCGAATGCGAGCATCAGGCCGGCATGCATTTCGGCGGCAGCGGCTTCGTCCATGTGGAGCTGATCGATCCGGGCTCGGGCGAAGCCCTGCCCATGGCGGACGGAGCGCGGGGCGAGTTGGTCTACACCCATCTCCAGCACCGGGCCGCGCCGCTCCTGCGCTTTCGCAGCCGCGACCATGTGGAGATGTGGACGAGCCCCTGCCCCTGCGGGCGCACCACGCCGCGGGTGCGCTGCATCGGGCGCACCGACGACATGCTCATCGTGCGCGGCGTCAACGTATTCCCGTCCGCCGTGCGCGAGGTGGTCGGCACCTTCTCACCGGCGGTCAGCGGCCACATCCAGATCCGCCCGCGCCATGCCGGCGTCAAGCAGGATCCGCCGCTGCCCGTTATCGTCGAACTCTCCGAGCAGCAGCCCCCGGAGGCGCGCCTAGCCGACAGCATCGCTCAGCGGATCCGCGAGAGTCTGGTGGTCAGCGCGGCCATCACTCTGGTGCCGCACGGCACGCTGCCGCGCAGCGAATACAAGTCGAAGCTCGTGGACCGCTCGGCGGTGGAGCCGGCCCAGCCGGGCTGGTGACAAGCCGTCGGCATAGGAGTTTTTCAGGAGTGGGCAGGGCACTCCGTATTATCGTAGGATGCTATTCGGGCCACAATGATTACAATGACCTAAGTCGGCCTCCGTGCGGGAGTGCGGTCGCGCGCGACCGCGCAGGCGACCACAACAATGACCGGCTCGTTGTTCAAAGGGAGAGGAAACATCATGCACGCCAGAACCATAGCTCGATTTCTGAGCCTGCCGGCGGCGGCGATCATTGCCAGCCTCGGCACCGCCGCCCACGCCCAGAACTTCAATCTCAGCGCCGTGCCGACCGGGACCGGCTGGTATTTCGGAATCTCCGAAGCCGCCCGCGTCGTGAGCGCCAACACGCCCTACGAGATCACCGTGCGCGAGAGCGGCGGCACGCGCGAGAATGCCATCCGCATCGGCCGCGGCGAGGTCGACCTAGCCTTCACCGAGGCGCTAGTCGCCTATGAGCTCTATAATGGCGTCGGGCGCTTCGAGGACGAGCACAATCCCGACTTCCGCATGCTCTTTGCCATCGCCCAGTCCACCATGCATTGGGCGGTCGGGGCCGACACCGACATCGAGACCGTCGAGGACCTGGAAGGCCAGCCCTTCAACCCGAGCACGATTGGCGGCGGCGGCGAATACATCACCGAGCAGGTGTTCAACACGCTGGGCATCCATCCGGACTACCAGCGCATGCGCCTTGCCGACGCCGCCGAGGCCGTGGTCGACGGGCGTATCGTCGGGCTGAGCTACAACGCCATTCCGCCCAACCCGTCCTTCACCGAGGTTCACACCAACCGGCCGCTGCGCCTGCTCGAAATCACCGACGAGCATTTCGAGACGGTTTCGGCGGAGCTTCCCTTTTTGGCCCAGACCGTCGTGCCGGCCGACACCTATTCCGGCATGCCCGACACCCAGACCATCGGCATCTTCATGAGCTTCGCCGCCAATGCCGAGCTTGACGACGACGTGGCCTACGAGATGACCAAAGCGTTCTGGGAGAACCACGAGGAAGTCGCCAATGCCTTCCCCGCGGCCCAGGGCGTGACGCCGGAAGTCTCGGTCGCCGTAGCGACCTATCCGATCCATGCCGGCGCCGTGCGCTACTATCAGGAGCTCGGCATCGATATCCCCGAAGAGGTGATGCCGCCCGAGATGTGAGTGCGACACGACGCGCACATCGTTGCGCCGGCGGCACGGCCCGCCGGCGCATCCCCATTTTGCTCAAACTGGCAAGGGCCGTGTCGTGACTCGGGCGGACACAAATCCTGAACCGCAGGACGCCGAGCGCTTCTCCGAGACGTCGAAGCAGCGCCAGCTCTCGGGGGTCTGGGCGGTCGGGCTCAGGATCGCCGGCTCGGCGATGGCGCTGTTTCACCTCTACACCGCGGCAACCGGCCCGGCGATCGCGCAGAACGCGATCCATCTCATGTTCGCCCTACCGCTCATCCTGCTCGCCTACAGCCGTGGCGCCAAGGACAAGGACGCCCCGCCCTGGAGCGAGGTCGCCCTGATCGCCCTCGCGATCACGGTGAGCGCCTATTACATCTATCACTCCGAGCGGATCATCTACGACCTCGGCTATCTCTATCCCACCACGCTCGACATCGTGCTCGGCATCAGCGCCGTCGGCCTGCTTCTCGAGGCCTGCCGGCGCTCCATCGGCATGGCCTTCCCCGTTCTCGTCGGCATCGCCCTCGCCTACGCCATGCTGGGTCAGTATCTGCCCGGCGTCTTCGGCCATGGCGGCTTCGATTTCGACGACCTCGTGGCGACCTTCTATCTCGGACCGAACGGGATCTACGGCAGCCTGATGCGGATCTCGTCCACCGTCATCGTGATCTTCGTGATGTTCGGGGCGCTGCTCGTCGTCACCGGCGGCGGCGACACCTTCATCCGGCTGTCGACCGCCGTGGCCGGACGGTTGTCGGGCGGCCCGGCCAAGGCGGCGACCCTGTGCAGCGCGCTGTTCGGCAGCATCAGCGGCAGCACGGCGGCCAATGTCGCCACCACCGGCGTGTTCACGATCCCGCTGATGAAGCGCAACGGCTACAGCCCGCGCTTCGCCGCGGCCACCGAGTCGGCGGCGTCCACGGGCGGCCAGATCCTGCCGCCAATCATGGGGGCGGCGGCCTTCGTGATGGCCGACGTCATTGCCACCAGCTATCTGGTAATCATCGGCGCGGCGCTGATCCCGGCCCTGTTGTTCTATCTCGCGATTTGGATGAGCGTGCATTTCGAGGCCAAGCGCCTGGGCCTGCAGCCGCTGCCGCCGGCGGAGCGGCCAAGCGTGCGAGAGGGGCTGAAGAACAGCGAGGTGCTGTTCGTGCCGGTGATCATCCTCATCGCCATGCTGGTCATGCGCTATACGCCGACCACCTCGGCGCTCGCCGCCTATGTCACCGCGGTCGCCATCTACCTGTTCTCCTGGCGCAGCCCCGGCACCTTCTGGCAGCGCATCCGCGCGCTGCCGGCCGCCTTCGAGGCCGGCGCCCTGACCGCCGCGCTGATCGCCGTCATCGTCGGTGCGGTTGCGATCATCGCCGCCGTCATCAGCATGACCGGGCTCGGCCTCAAGGTGTCGTCGGCAATCCTCGCCGTCAGCGGGGGACACGTCCTGCTGACCCTCATTCTCGCCATGGTCGTCTCGATCATCCTCGGCATGGGCCTGCCCACGGTGGCCGCCTACATGCTGACCGCGGCGGTGGTCGCCAGCGCCTTCGTGCAGGCCGAGATCCCCAACCTGCCGGCCCATCTGTTCATCCTCTATTTCGCGATCCTCTCGGGAGTGACGCCGCCGGTCGCGCTGGCCGCCTATATCGGCAGCGCCATCGCGGGCTCGCACTGGTTCCGCACCGCGCTGACCGCCTCGAAGATCGCGCTCGGCGGCTTCCTTATCCCCTACATGTTCATCTACCACCCGGCCCTGCTTGGCCAGGGCACCACATTGGAGATCGCCGTGGCGACCGCGACGGGGATCATCGGCATCACGGCGCTGGCCGCCTCGACGATCGGCTATTTCCTGCGCCCTTCGGCCTGGTGGGAGCGGACGCTGCTGCTCGCTGGCGCGGTTCTCTTGATCAGTGGCAACCTCGTCACCGACGCCATCGGCATCGTGCTGATCGCCGGCATATTCCTGTGGCAGCGCTACGGGCCGGCCCCTGCCGCAGCGCCTGACTCAGCCCCCACCGCTTCGCGCACCGAACGAACCTGACGGGAGAATGTCCTTGCCATACGAAGTCAACACCCTCCTGCCGACCTCGCTAGTCGGCTCCTACGCCCAGCCGGAATGGCTCATCGATCGGAAGAAGTTGGCCGGCCGCTTTCCGCCGCGTACGCGCGCACTTGAGCTGTGGCGGGTGGCGCCGGAGTTCCTCGAGGAGGCGCAGGACGATGCCACCCTGCTCGCCATCCGCGATCAGGAGCGCGCCGGGCTCGATATCATCACCGATGGTGAGACGCGCCGGGAAAGCTATTCCAATCGTTTCGCCACCGCGCTTGAGGGCGTCGACATCGACAATCCCGGCACCGCGCTCGACCGCTCCGGCCACCCCAACCCGGTGCCGCGCGTGGTCGGCCGGATCCGTCGCAAGCACGCCGTCGAGGTGCGCGACGTGGAATTCCTTCGCGCCAATACCGACCGCCGCGTCAAGATGACGGTCCCCGGCCCCTTCACCATGAGCCAGCAGGCGCAGAACGACTACTACGCCACCCCCGCCGAGGCGGCGATGGACTATGCCCGCGCCGTGCGTGAGGAGATCGAGGATCTCTTCGCCGCCGGGGCCGATA
>SKQW01000167.1 GCA_007118805.1 Rhodobiaceae bacterium
AGCGAGGCGCGGTTGCTCCGCCCCGTCGGTCCGGAATAGCTGTCCGGCACCTTGACCTCGATCATCCAGCTCTCGCCCGGGCGCCATCCGGCCCGGTTCAGATAGTTGGCGGTCGAGCCCAGCGCATCGGCGACGGAGTTGACCAGATCGCGCCGGCCATTACCGTCGAAGTCGACCGCGAGCCGGTCATAGCTCGTCGGGATGAACTGGGTCTGGCCGAAGGCGCCCGCCCAGGAGCCGTAAAGCTGATCGAGCTGGAGATCGCCGCGATGGACCAGCCGCAGCGCGGCCATCAGCTCGCTGCGCCAGAAGTCGCGCCGGCTCGATCCTGCGCAGGCCAGCGTCGACAAGGCGTGCGGCAGATAGTGGCTGCCGGCCTGATTTCCGTAGTCGCTTTCGATGCCCCAGATCGCCGCGATGATATAGCGGTTCACCCCGAAGCGCTCCTCGGCCGCGCGCAGCACCGACTCATGGCGCTGGACCAGCCGGCGGCCCTCTTCGACCCGCTGCTCGTCGATCAGGAAGGCGAAATAGTCCCAGATCTCCATGCGGAATTCGGGCTGCACCTGCGACAGGCGCAGCACCAGCTCGTTAGGCTCGGAGATGTCGAGCGCCTCCTCGACGATCGCCCGGCCTACGCCGTTGCTGATGGCGGCCTGTTTGAGATTGTTTACGCAGGACGAGAAGGCCTGCGCCTGGCCGGGCATGGCGGCAAGCGCGGGCAACATGGCGAGAGCGCCGATCACGGACGCGACACGCATGGCGGCGAAACCCCTTTTCGAATGTTGACAATTCGTTAGGGCTAATGTGGCGTGAAAATGTTAATCGAGGGTGTGCGGCTGCGCGTAAGCGCGTCCACACGTTGACAAATTCGTGAGGCCGGGCGGCGGAACGCGCCGCATGGCTGTCGCCGCGAGCGAACCGCTTGACACGCCCGGCTGCCCGGGCAACGGTCCCGCCGCGCTCCGCTCCAACACAGTCCGTCCCTCCCGATGTCGTTTCTCGCCATCCCGTTCCCGCCGATTGATCCGGTTGCCATAGAGATCGGCCCGCTGGCCCTGCGCTGGTATGCCCTGGCCTGGGTCGGCGGCCTGTTGTTCGCCTGGTGGTATATGGGCGTCCTCGCCGCGCGCGAGCGGTTATGGGGCGGCGCCCCGCCGATCACCCGCGACGACGCCGGCGACATCATCGTCTGGGGCACTGTCGGCGTGGTACTGGGCGGCCGGCTCGGCTACGTCCTCTTCTACCACCCCGGATACTATCTCTATCACCCGCTCGAAGCGCTCGCCATCTGGCAGGGTGGCATGTCGTTCCATGGCGGCTTTCTCGGCGTCGTCCTGGCCGTCATCCTGTTTGCGCGGTTCCGGGGCCGCCCGCTGTCGGCGCTGTCCGATGTCGTTGCCGCGGCAACGCCGGTCGGGCTGTTTCTCGGGCGCATTGCCAACTTCATCAATCAGGAGCTCTGGGGCCGGCCCGCCGACGTGCCCTGGGCCGTCATCTTCCCGCTGGCCGGTCCGGAGCCGCGCCATCCGAGTCAGCTCTACCAGGCAGGACTGGAAGGGGCGCTGCTCTTCGTCATCCTGGCGGTCATGGTGTGGCGCTTCGGCGCGCTTAGGCGCCCATGGCTGGTTACGGGGACCTTCCTCTGCGGATACGCTGTTGCCCGCATCATCGGCGAGCTGTTCCGCATGCCGGATGCCCATATCGGCTATCTCTGGGGGGCGGTGACCATGGGCATGGTGCTGTCGCTGCCCATGCTGGCGGTCGGCGGGGCGGTCATTCTATGGGCGGCGCGGCAGTCCGTCCGATGACCCATGGCCGCCGCCGTCCGGACGTGCTAGAGACTCCGCGTCGGGTCGATGGACCCGACGCGCAGCGTCCTTCGAGGGACTGAAAGCAAGTCCGGTGCGGTCGACCCAAGTCGGGGGCCAAGTCCGGAGCTGC
The DNA here is from genome assembly GCA_007118805.1 of Rhodobiaceae bacterium. GTDB lineage: Bacteria > Pseudomonadota > Alphaproteobacteria > Rhizobiales > Tepidamorphaceae > SKQW01. The sequence continues at coordinate 1,945 of SKQW01000167.1, forward strand.
CGGTAGACGGATGCCGGGCAAGCCGGCTCTCCGCTCCTTTCTGGTGGGCGCTGTCGAAACGTGCCGAATCACCAGGAGGAACCCGCATGAGACTGCTCCCCCATTTTGTTTTCGCCGTCGCCATTCTCGCCGGCTTGGGCGGGGCCGACGCCCATCCCGGCCACATCACCGATGATGGCCATGGCCATAATCACTGGCTGGCAGTGATCATCCTCGGCGGGCTCGGGGCGCTGGCGGCTGGCGGACTGCTCTACCGGCTGGTGACGGGACGGCTGCCTTTCTTCGACGCGCGCCGGGCGTCGCATTGATGGGCGATAGACTAGGCATCATGGTGTGCGGCCATGGCAGCCGCGACGAGGCGGCCGTCACCGAATTCGCCCGCGTCGCGGAGGCCTTGCGCGCGCATTACCCTGACCGGCCGGTGGACTACGGCTATCTGGAATTCGCAACCCCAATTATCCGTACCGGGCTCGACCGGCTGCGCGAAGCCGGGGCAACCCGCATATTGGCCGTGCCAGGCATGCTGTTCGCCGCCGGCCACGCCAAGAACGACATTCCCTCGGTTCTCAATACCTATGCCGCGCAGCACGGGGTGCCCATCGACTATGGCCGGGAGCTCGGGATCGATACCCGTCTTATTCGCGCCGCCGGTGAGCGCGTGGAGTCCGCGCTGGCCGCGGCCGGGGACGCCGTAAGCCGGCACGACACATTGCTTGTAGTGGTCGGCCGCGGCGCATCCGATCCGGACGCCAACTCCAATGTCGCGAAGGTCACCCGGCTGCTCTGGGAAGGGCTCGGCCTCGGCTGGGCGGAAACGGCCTATTCCGGGGTCACCTTCCCCCTGGTGAAGCCGGCGCTGGAGCGCGCCGCCCGGCTCGGCTTCCGGCGGATCGTCGTTTTCCCGTATTTTTTGTTCACCGGCATCCTGGTGCGGCGTATCTACGATCATACCGACGAGATCGCGGCGCGGTTTCCGGATATCGAGTTCGTCAAGGCCGGCTATCTCAACGACCACCCGCTTGTCATCGACACCTTCCGGGCGCGTGTCGACGAAATCCTGACCGGCGAGAACCTGATGAACTGCGCGCTGTGCAAGTATCGCGAACAGGTTCTGGGTTTCGAGGATGAAATCGGCCTACCGCAGGAAAGCCATCACCACCACGTCGAAGGGATCGGCACCGGCGAGGGGCATCACCATCATCACCATGGCGGGGATCACGGGCATGATCACCACCACCACGAACACGGGAACGGCCATCAACACCACGATCACCACCACCACCCCTATCCGCATGCCGACCATCCGCTCGGTCCGCGCACGCTGAAGGGGGAATGATGGCCCGGCCGCCGGCGCCGCGCTCACCTGGCATGCCCGCGCTTGCCCTGGCTGCTGGAAAACGCCACAGGAGCCGCGTTTGATCGATTATCTGAAGGACCCTGAAGCCATATATGCCCACTCCTTCGCCACGATCCGCGCGGAAGCCGATCTGTCTGCCCTGCCCGAATCGCTCCGGCCGGTGGCGTTGCGGCTGATCCATGCCTGCGGCATGACCGACCTGTTGCCCGATCTGCGCTTTTCTGCCGA
>SKQW01000154.1 GCA_007118805.1 Rhodobiaceae bacterium
CGGACCCACGAAACCGAAACGTCGGGGACGTCCCCGACATAGTGCCACGCGCGCTTGAATTTTCTGAATTCCGCAGCGAAATCAGCTAGTTCGCCAATCGCGGTGTTGAACTTGGGCTTGGAGTTCCAGTCGCGCACTTTCTCCTCGCCGGCCGCCTACCGGCCCGGCGACACGGTCACGGTGCTGTACCGACCCGAGGCGCCGCTTCAGGCGAGCATTGAGGGCTTCGCCGAACAGTGGGCCGTGGCGCTCATCCTGGGCGGCATCGGCAGCATCTTCGTGCTGGTCAGCGGCATCTTTCTTCTGGCCGGCCCGCTTGCCCGACGGCGCGAGGCGCATCTGCGCCGGCACGGCGTTGCCATCGACACCGAGCTGCAGGGGGTCGAGCGAAACCTAAACCTCCAGGTTCAGGGGCGCAGCCCATTCCGCGTGGTCACCCAGTGGCACAACCCGGCGACCGGCAAGATCCACGTCTTCAAGAGCGAGAGCCTCTGGTTCGACCCGACCGCTTATATCGAGGACAAGAGGATTCGCGTGCTCATCGAGCGCAACAATCCGCGCCGCTATCACGTCGATCTGTCCTTCCTGCCGGAGAAGGCTGATTAGGCCGTCAATGATCTCGCGCGCTGACCGCAGGGCCGTCCTATTGCTGCTGTCACCTCCTTCGGGCGCTGCCCTCGTAGATGAAGGTGAGCGGGCGAAGGCCCGGCATGTTGTGGCCGGTCTCAAGGCGCTCGAATGTGAAGCCGCCGGAGTCGATCAGCCGGTCGAAGGGCCGGTTGAGATGGCAGCCCCCGGCGACCCGCTTCCAGATCGGCGTCAGTCGGTCCTGCCAGCCCGCCACGCCCGGATCGGGCGCCCGGCCGTGCTCGACGAAGAGTAGCCGCCCGCTCGGGTGGAGCACACGGCGGATTTCGGCAAGCGCCGCCGCAATGTCGGGGATGCTGCAGCCGGTCCAGGTCATCAGCACGGTGTCGACCGAGGCGTCATCGAGCGGCATGCGCTCGGCGCCGGCCTCGATGAGCTCGACCGGCACGCGGGCGTGCGCGACCCGCTCGGCCGCCCGGGCAAGCAGGGCGAGGGAGGGGTCAAGCCCGATGATCCGCCGCACGTCGGTGCCGTAATAGGGCAGGTTTACGCCGGAGCCCATGCCAACCTCGAGCACACGGCCCTCGGCCGCCGCAACGACGCGCTGGCGAAACGGGGCCAGCCGCTTGTTGCCCATCGACCAGTCGATCAACGTAGGCAGGATACGGTCGGCGTAAAATCCCATGCTGCGCCTCTGGCTGGCCCCGACTGGAGCGCCGATGGGCGCGGAATTTCACTGGCCGGCGCGCCGGCGATGGACAAAGCCGCTTAGCCGCCCACCGCTGCCTTCGCCTCGGCCTGTGCCGGCTGCACCTCGGCCATGTAGTCATCCATCAGGGCTTGGGTGATTTGACCCGGCGTGAAGCGATGCGGCCCGATCTCGGAGACCGGCGTGACCTCGGCCGCGGTGCCGCAGATGAAGCACTCCTCGAAGTCGGCCATCTCTTCGGGCACGATGTGCCGCTCGACCACTTTCAGGCCTCGGCGGCCGGCCAGCTCGATCACCGATTGCCGGGTAATGCCGTCGAGAAAGCAGTCGGGGGTCGGCGTGTGCAGCACCCCATCCCTGATGAAGAAGATATTGGCGCCGGTGGCCTCCGCGACATAGCCGCGCCAGTCGAGCATCAGGGCATCGGCATAGCCCTTGGCCTCGGCGGCGTGCTTGGACAAGGTGCAGATCATGTAGAGCCCGGCCGCCTTCGACTTGGCCGGGATGGTGCGCGGGTCGGGCCGGCGATATTCCGCCATATCGAGGCGGATTCCGGCAAGTCGCTGATCGGGATCGAAATAGGACGGCCATTCCCAGACGGCGATCGCCAGATGGATGGCGTTCTGTTGGGCCGAGACGCCCATCATCTCGCTGCCGCGCCAGGCCACCGGACGTACATAGGCATCGACGAAGCCTTGGGCCGCGAGCACGTCGTTGCAGGCCCGGTTGACGTCCTCGACGCTCCAGGGAATCTCGAAGCCGAGCATTCGCGCCGAATGGTGCAGGCGCTCGGTATGCTCATTGAGCTTGTAGATTACCCCGCCATAAGCCCGCTCGCCCTCGAACACCGAGCTGGCATAATGCAGCCCATGGCTCAGCACGTGGAGCGTGGCATCGCCCCAAGGCACCATGCGGCCGTCATACCAGATAACGCCGTCTCGCTGATCGAAGGGTAGAGGTGACATTGGCGACTCCGGAATATCTCGATTTGCAAGGCCGGCGCACTGCGATAAATGATTGCCGACTTTGCCTGCGTCCTCGACTATCGTTATCGTCAGCGGCAAACTGAGCGCAAGGGCGACATCGCCATGGCGCCTCAAGAAACCTCCAAAAGAGGCGTCTTGCGCGAATTATTTTTTGCGCTGGCCTGGTGATTTGGTAGCGAACGCGAATAAATATGTCAACATGGCTGACATAAACATCAGATCCCTGGGCGGACAGATGGCGCCAGCGCCCGGCGAGGCGGGGCGCGGGCCCGACGATGCCGAGCTCTACGAGTTCATCGAGCTGTTCTATTTCGCCTATCGCGACTTCACCGGCGACCCCGATGTGATCCTCGATGAACTTGGCTTCGGCCGGGCCCATCACCGGGTGCTTCACTTCGTCAACCGCAATCCCGGCCTCAGTGTTGCCGATCTGTTGGATATCCTCAAGATCACCAAGCAGAGCCTGGCAAGGGTGCTCAAGCAACTGGTCGATGAGGGGTTCATTCAGCGCCGCACCGGGCCGTCGGACCGGCGACAGCGCCTGCTCTATCCCACCGAGCGCGGGCGTGCGCTTGCCGCCAATCTGGCCGCCCCGCAGCTCAGGCGGTTCGCGGCGGCGATTGCCGAGGGCGACGCGGCGGAACAAGCCGCCGTGAAGCGCTTCCTGATGAGCCTCGTCGATGCCAATGAGCGCGGGCACGTCGCCGCAATTCTGCGCGCCGGCAGGCTGAGCGTCACAGATGGAGCGAGCGAGACATGACTACGGCCGATGTCGACGGCGCCGCAGCAGGCCAATCGGCTGCGCCATTTGACGATTTCGCCTTCCATCTCCTGGTGGTCGACGACGACCGCCGGATCCGCACGCTGCTGTTCCGCTACCTCGCGGCGCGCGGATATCGGGTGACGACGGCGGACTCCGCCGCCCAGGCGCGCCGCCGGCTGGCCGGGCTGACCTTCGACCTGATCGTTCTCGACGTCATGATGCCTGGCGAATCCGGGCTCGATCTGGCCGCCGATTTGCGCCGGTCATCGGACGTCCCGATCCTCATGCTGACCGCGCGCAGCGAACCGGACCATCGGATCGAGGGCCTGGAGACCGGCGTTGACGACTACCTCGTCAAACCCTTCGAGCCGCGCGAGCTGATTCTGCGCATTGCCAACATCCTCAAGCGCCGGGCCACCTCGGAGGGCGATCCCGAAGAGGTCACATTCGGGCCCTATGTATTCCATCTCGGGCGGGGCGAGCTGAAGATCGAGGGGGAGGTGGTACGCCTGACGGAACGCGAGCGCGAACTACTGGGCCTGTTTGCCGCACGGCCCGGCGAGACGGTTGAGCGCCTTGAGCTGGCGCGCAGCGCCAATGGCAGTGAGCGCGCCGTCGATGTCCAGATCAACCGGCTGCGGCGCAAGATCGAGGTCGATCCAACCAATCCCATGCATTTGCAGACGGTGCGCGGCGTCGGCTACCGGCTGATGACCGGGTGACGGCATAGAACGGGTAGCGGCATGACCATCGGCCAGGAACGGGACCGCCCGACATCGGCCATCGCCGGCACGGAGAGCCCGACGCGCCCCGCGCCGCTTCCCTGGAAGGGCCTCGGGCGCGCCGTGTCGCGATGGATGCCGAAAGGCCTCTATGCGCGCTCCCTGATCATCATCGTCGCGCCGATCGTGCTTTTGCAGGCGGTTGTCGCCTTTGTCTTCATGGAGCGTCACTGGCAACAGGTCACGGCCAGGCTGTCGCAAACCGCCACCCAGAACATTGCGGGCATCATCGACCTGTACGAAGCGGACCATGATGCGATAACCACGGATCAGATCGCCGCGCTCGCGCTACGGCGTTTCGGGCTTCAGGTGAGTTTCCAGCCCGCCGGCCCGCTGCCGCCAACCCAGCCGCAGCCTTTCTTTTCACTGCTCGAACGCACGCTGGGCGAGGAACTGAGCCGGCAGATCGGCAAGCCCTTCTGGATCGACGCGACCAGCGATTCCAATCTCGTCGAGGTCCGGATTCAGCTTGAAGACGCCAATCTGCGGGTCCGGGTCCTGCGCAGTCATGTCTACGCCTCCAACTCGCACATCTTCATTGTCTGGATGGTCGTCGCCTCGCTCATCCTGCTCGCAGTGGCGATCAGTTTCCTGCGCAATCAGATTCGCCCGATTCTGGAGCTTGCCGACGCCGCCGAGAGCTTCGGAAAGGGCCGGGAGTCTAGCGAGTTCCGGCCGCGCGGGGCGCGCGAAGTGCGGCAAGCCGCCCACGCCTTCATCGAGATGCGCCGGCGGATCGAGCGCCAGATCGAGCAGCGGACCACGATGCTTGCCGGGGTGAGCCACGATCTGCGCACCATCCTGACCCGCTTCAAGCTGGAGCTGGAGCTCTTGGAGGATTCGCCGGACGTCGAAGCGTTGCGCAGCGATGTCGACGAAATGCAGCACATGCTGGAAGAGTATCTGTCATTCGCGCGCGGCGATGCCGGGGAGGTCCCCGAGCTCGTCGATGTCGAAGCCATCGTGGAGTCGCTGTCCACGGATGCCCGGCGCTCGGGCCAGCAGGTCAGCGCCAGCTTTTCCGGCGATGCCATGGTGACGGTCAAGCCGGTGTCGCTCAAGCGGTGCCTGGCCAATCTCGTGGACAATGCCTGCCGTTACGGCACCGAAGCCCGCATTACCGCCGTGCGCGGCGATACGTGGCTGTCGCTGATCGTCGACGATAACGGCCCCGGCGTGCCGTCGGAACTGCGCGAATCGGTGTTCCGGCCGTTCTATCGCCTGGACGATGCGCGCAATCAGGACCGCCGCGGAACCGGCCTCGGCCTGTCTATCGCCCGCGATGTCGCCCGCGGCCATGGCGGCGAGATCCAACTGGCGGAGAGCCCGCTCGGCGGTCTCAGGGTGACGGTCCGGATCCCGGTCTAGACCCCGCCCTTGCTTTCAGCCTGTCCGGGAATCCGGGAACAATCCGCGACGCAAGCGGTTCTGGCGAAGAGACGCCATCGTCCCGCCTTCCACGCACGGAGCCATCCCGATGAGCCGGGCCATAGACGTAGCACTCATTTCCGCTTTCGCGCTTGTTATACTCTTCAAGCTCATGGGTATCCCGGCCGAGATCGGCGTTCCGGCAGCGCTCGCTGGCGCGGTCGCGAATGGCTGGCGCGCGGCCCGCCCGCAACCGGAAAAGGCCGCCAAAGCCCCGCAAGCAAAGCCGTTCCGCGAAAACGAGTAGCGGATCAGCCCGGAGCGTGCTGCACGGGCGCCTTTAGCGGGTCTTGGGGCGAATCAGCCCCTCCTGCGCCACCGAAGCGATCAGAAGGCCGTCGCGCGTGAACAGGGAGCCGCGATTGAAGCCTCGCGCGCCGGAGGTGTTGGGGCTGTCCTGCGAATAAAGCAGCCACTCGTCGGCCCGGAACGGGCGATGGAACCACAGCGCATGGTCGAGGCTGGCGATGATCAGGTCGGTATCGAAGATCGACCGGCCATGGGCGATCAGCGAGGTGTCGAGCAGCGTCATGTCGCTGGCATAGGCCATGACGCAGTTATGGATATTGGGATCGTCCGGCAGGGTGTCGGTGGCGCGCACCCAGACGTGCTGAACCGGATCGGCCTGCGGCTTGGGCGAGAAATAGCGCTCGTAATTGACGGGCCTGAGCTCGATCGGCCGCTCGCGCTGCCAGTGTCGCCGCACCTTGTCGGGCAGGTTCTCCATGAAGCGCGCCATCAGCTCGGCCTCGCTCGGCAACTCCTCCGGTGTCGGCACATCCGGCATCGCGATCTGGTGCGACAGCCCGTCTTCGGCGATCTGGAAGGAGGCGGACATGACGAAGATCGCCTTGCCGTGCTGAACCGCCACCACGCGGCGAGTGGAAAAGCTGCCGCCATCGCGCACGCGGTCCACCGTGTAGATGATGGGCACGGTCAGATCGCCCGGCAGCAGGAAAAACCCGTGTAGCGAGTGGGGCGAGCGGGTATCGTCGACCGTCCGCGCGGCGGCGACCAGGGCTTGCCCGATAACCTGGCCGCCATAGACGCGCTGGGAGTGGGATTCCGGACTTATGCCGCGAAACAGGTCCTCCTCGAGCCGCTCAAGGTCGAGGATCGACAGCAGTGCCTGGACAGCGTTCGACATGGCTTGCCACCCCAGTTGTGCCCGGCCCCGGGCGCGCCGGCGCAATAGGTGGGCAAGCGGGGCTCATGTCAAGCTCGCCTGCCCGCACCTCCCGCTCCGGCCTCACTCCGCAGCTTGCCCCAAGGCCAGCGGCCTCGGCCGGCCAGCCGTGTCAACTGCAACGAAGGTGAATTCGGCCTCCGTCACCTTCTCGCGTCGGCCCCGGCATTCGCGCAGAACCCAGACCTCCACGGCGAGGTCGACCGATGTCCGCCCGGTCCGCGTCACTTCGGTGTAGCAACACACCACGTCGCCGACCCGGACCGGCTGCATAAAGGTTATCCGCGACACCGCGACGGTGACGACGGACCCGTCGGCCAGTTGCGTTGCGCTCGTCGCCGCGGCGGCGTCCATGAGCGACATTATCCAGCCGCCGAAGATGTTGCCAGACGGGTTGGTGTTGGCGGGCATGGCCAGAATTCGCGAGGCGAGAACGCCTCGTGGCTCGGATTCGCTTACGGTATCGACCTGCGCCATGGTGGACCTCATCGGGAAACCGGTTGTTCCAACCCTGCTCGGCAGCGCTCCTCCCGATGAGCACTTTCACATAGTGAAAATGTGCGCTGCAGCAATTCTATGGTCAAGATTGTGCGTTGCACAAATACATTGCTTTCCGCCTCCAATAGCGGCAACTGGCATCGGTCTCAGACGTGTCCCGGCCCCGTTGTAGATGCGGGCAGGATGTGACGTCACCCCAGCCCGGCGCCGTGCGGCGCAGGCGATCCGGCAGCCTCGGCATGCGCCGCCGGGCGGTGCCGGTCGTGCCAGTGACGCGCGATGTCGATCCGCCGGCATATCCAGGCATCCTCATGAGCCATGACATGGTCGAGAAACCTTTGCAGCGCGGCGGCGCGGCCCGGCCGGCCCGCGAGCCGACAATGCAGGCCGACCGACATCATGCGCGGAAACGTTGCCCCCTCGGCATAGAGCACGTCGAATGTATCCTTCAGATAGCTGAAGAACTGGTCGCCCGAATTAAAGCCCTGGGTGGTGGCAAAGCGCATGTCGTTGGCATCGAGCGTATAGGGCACCACCAGGTGCGGCCCGTTCGGCCCGGCCACCCAATAGGGCAGGTCGTCGGCATAGGAGTCGGAATCATACAGGAACCCGCCATGCGCCATGACCAGGCGCCGGGTGTTCACCGAGCAGCGCCCGGTGTACCACCCCAGCGGCCGCTCGCCCGTCACCGCCTCGTGGCGCTGCACCGCCTGGTCCAGTTGCCGCCGCTCCTCGTCCTCGTCGACCAAGCCGTAATCGATCCATCTCAGAGCGTGGCTGGCGATCTCCCAGCCGGCCTCCTGCATGGCGGCAACCGCCTCGGGGTTGCGTTCCAGCGCCATGGTTACGCCGAATACCGTGAGCGGAAGCCCGCGCTCGGTGAATATCCGCCAGAGGCGCCAGAAACCGGCGCGGGAGCCGTATTCGTATATCGATTCCATATTGAGGTGCCGCTGGCCGGGCCACGGCTCGGCGCCGACGATCTCCGAAAGGAAGGCTTCCGATTCGCTGTCGCCGTGCAAAATCGAGCGTTCGCCGCCCTCCTCGTAATTGAGGACAAACTGGACCGCGATGCGGGCGCCGCATGGCCAGTCGGCATGGGGAATCTGGCGGCCGTAGCCCACCATGTCGCGTGGATAGGAATCGGTCATGGGGGTCACGATAGTCGTGCTTTGGAACGCCGGCAAAGCCCGACCTCGGCCGACCCCCTGTAAATCGGCGTGCGGATCGCCTAACTACGGGACACCCGCGCGGCCGTCGAGCCGGCGCAGACCGATCTGCCTTACTGGATACGCCCTTCCGTGCTGAACAAGACCCCGACCACTGGCAACGCGCACGACCTGGCCGATCATGAGCGTCGGCGCACCTTCGCCATCATATCTCATCCCGACGCCGGCAAGACGACACTGACCGAGAACCTCTTGCATTGCTCGGGCGCCATCCGGCTGGCCGGCCAGGTACGGGCGCGCGGCGAACGCCGCCGCACCCGGTCCGACTGGCTGGAGATCGAGCAGAAGCGCGGCATTTCCGTGACCTCCTCGGTGATGACCTTCGAGCATCAGGGGCTCGTCTTCAATCTGCTCGACACGCCGGGCCACGCCGATTTCTCCGAAGACACCTACCGCACGCTCACCGCGGTCGATGCGGCCATCATGGTGATCGACGCGGCCAAGGGCATCGAGGCGCAGACCCTGAAGCTGTTCGAGGTCTGCCGCCTCCGCGACATCCCGATCCTCACCTTCGTCAACAAGGTCGACCGGGAGGGTCGCGACCCGCTCGAGATCCTCGACGAGATCGCCGAGACGCTCGCCCTTGACGTCACACCCGTCACCTGGCCCCTCGGCATGGGGGTCGATTTCAAGGGCTGCCACAATCTGATGAACGGGGAGGCGCTGCCGGCAGCCGGTACCCCGGCCGTCGCGGCGGCGCTGGAGACGCTGGAACTGGCGCGCGAGGCCTTGCCCGAGTTCGATCTGCAAAGCTATCGGGAGGGGCACCTGACCCCGGTCTTCTTCGGCTCCGCGCTAAGATCGGCGGGCGTGGCCGATCTGCTCGATGCACTCGCCGCCTGGGCGCCGCCGCCGCGGCCGCAGCCCGCCTCAAATCGCGCCGTCGATCCGGGCGAGGACAACGTCACCGGTTTTGTCTTCAAGGTTCAGGCCAATATGGACCCTAACCATCGCGATCGCATCGCCTTCGTGCGGATCGCCTCGGGCCGGTTCAAGCGCGGCATGAAGCTGCATCATGTCCGGCTGGGGCGCGACATCGCGGTCGGCAACCCGATGTTCTTCTTCGCCCAGGATCGCGAGACCGCCGAGGAGGCGGTCGCCGGAGACGTCGTCGGCATTCCCAATCATGGGGTGCTCAGTGTCGGCGACGCCCTGTCGCAGGGCGAGAAGATCCGGTTCACCGGCATACCCAGCTTCGCGCCGGAGATCCTGCGCCGGGTGCGCCTGGAGGAGGCGATCAAGGCCAAGCAGCTCGGCAAGGCGCTCGGCGATCTGGCCGAGGAAGGCGTGGCGCAGGTCTTCCGTCCGGCCATCGGCTCGGACTGGGTGGTCGGTGTGGTCGGGCCGCTCCAGCTCGATGTGCTGGCTACCCGCATCGACGCCGAATACGGCATCGACATGCGCTTCGAGGCGGCCGGCTGCGAAACCGCACGCTGGCTGTTCTGCGACGATAACAAGCGGCTGGAAGCCTTCCTGTCCGAAAATCGGGGCTCCGCCGCCACTGATCGCGACGGCGTGCCGGTATTCCTGGCACGCAACAATTGGGCTTTGGAGCGGGCCATCGAGAACTGGCCGGAAATTAGCTTCAGCGCCACCCGCGAACGCGGCTGAGGACCCCCGGGGCGGACCCTGTAAGAGCGCCCGCACGGCGCACCTTCGAACCACTCCGGGCTGTCCTCTTGAAACTCCCGGCAACCTTTGCTTGAATTGTAGTGAGGGGCCACCTGCACGCTTATCGTGTGGTGAGGGGGGGAATGTTGCGTTTGTTGCGTCTGCTGGCGGCCGGCGGGCTGTGTCTCGCGCCGGTCGTCGGGCCCACCGTCGGCAAGGCTGAGTCCGAACCCCCTAGGTGGCACCAATTTTCGGGGCTCGACGTCACCCCCAGCTCTACCTTTCTGCACCACGGCGTGCTCTGGGGCGTCCGCGATACGTTGCACGCGCCGGGCTGGCGGCTGCGCGGCGTCGCCAACGCAGGCGCGTATCGCTACCGTACTGACGGAATCTCGGTCACCGGGCGATTGCTCGGTCTTGAACTTGCCCCCGGCTACACATGGTTCAATTCGAGGCGCGGCCTAAGCGTGTTTCTCGGCGCGGCCGTGTCGGAACAGGCCACGCGCCCCTTCGATGTCGGCAAGCCGCGTCAGGGCACCCGGTTCGGCGGCGTTGCCCGCATCGAAGGGTGGATGAAGGTCAGCGACCGGCTGACCATTGATGTGGCAGCGGACTATTCCACTCTCTTCGACTCGTATTCCGCACGTGTCGCCGGTTCGGTGCCGGTCGGTGAGCGCTTCAGCCTGGAGCCCGAAGTCGTGGCCTTCGGCGAGCCCGGATATGACCAGCAGCGCTTCGGCCTGCTTGTCGGGTTTCGCCACTCGCCCGCTTTGCAGGTGCTCGCTGGCGGCGGCGTGACCCGAGACCCCGACGGCACTGGCGCGTATCTTACCGTCCAGCTCAAGCGTTGGCACTGATCCGGCTTCTTTTCACCAGCCACTTCCATTGCCGGCCGGCACCCACCATCTAATCGTCGCACCGTCGGCGCCCCCGGCGCCGGCTTACCTTCGTTCTTGGTGGAACCAACGCGAATGTCCAACCTCGCTGAACCCGATCGCGCCCGCCCCGCCGGCTGGGCGCTGGCCATCGCTATCTCGAACACCATCGCCGTCAGCGCGCTGGTCGGCCTCGAAGCCCTTTTTCTGGTCCTGTCGCTCGATTGGTCCTTGATCGGGATCTTCCGGCTCGCGCCCGTGATCTATATCCCCATCGTCATGCTCAGCATCGCTGGCACGATCTGGCTGACGGTCTGGATATTCCGCCGCGCCTGGGCGATCGAGAGGCGGCTTGCCGCGGGCGGGGAAGCCGAGGTCTGAGCGCCTTGACGCCCGGTCAATCAGGCAGGCGCGCCTCTATCCGGCTGAGCAGCGGATTGTCCGCCTGGAAGACGTATTCCGGGCGCAGCACCGTCACGTGGGATGCCCCGAGGCCGCGAAGATAATCGACGAGCCCGTAGACCGCATCCTGCGCGCAATGCAGGATCACCGGGCTCGAGCCCTGCGCCCCGTCGGGCGCGACGCATCCGAACCGCGCGACGGCCGTCTCGATCACCGAAGCGGACGAGCCCGGAACCAGCGCGCGGACCTCGCGCACGGTTCGGGCGCGCTCCTCCGCCCAGATGCGGTCGAGCAGGATCCGCAATGCCGTCCGGTGCGCAGGGTCCCACTCGCAGCGCAGCGCGGCCACCAGATTGGCCTCGCTCTTCAGGATGACGCCGTCGTCGAGCACCTTGAGCCCGTTGGCGGCCAGCGTCGCCCCCGTCGTGGTGATGTCGACGATCAGATCGGCCGCTCCCGAAGCCGGGGTGCCTTCGGTCGCCCCGAGGCTCTCGACGATCCGGTAATCGCCGACGGCATGGCTGGCGAAGAAGGCGCGCGTCAGATTGAGGTATTTGGTGGCGACACGCAGCCGGCGGCCATGGCGGTGCCGGAAGCCTTGGGCGACATCGTCGAGATCGGCCATGGTGCGCACGTCGATCCACATCTGCGGCACCGCCACCACCACATTGGCGTAACCGAAGCCGAGCGGCGTGATCGGCTCGACCGCCGCCTCGGCATCGCGCACGGTTTCGCGCAGCAGGTCCTCCCCGGTGACGCCGAGATGGACATTGCCCTGACCGAGCTCGCGGGCAATCTCGCCGGCCGAGAGGAACCAGATTTCCACCCCCTCGACGCCGCGAATGACGCCGCGATAGTCGCGCGCGCCGCGTGAGCGGTCGACCGTCAGGCCGGCGCGGGCGAAGAAGGCATCGCAATTTTCCTGCAACCGCCCCTTGGACGGCACGGCAACGACCAGCGGCTCGCTCATCTGCGCCCCTCCGGCATCAGCCGGTCAATCCAGATCGAGCACCCGACGGCGGGGACCGGGTCCGGCGAGCCCAGCATGGAGAGCAGCAGATCGTAGCGCCCGCCGCCGACCACCTGGGCATCGGGCCGCGCCGGATCGAAGACCTCGAACACGAAACCCGTATAGTAGTCGAGCCGCCGGCCGAAGCCGGCCGAGAAAGACATCTCCTTCACCGGCACGCCGCGTTCGGCCAGGAGCGCGTTGCGGCGGGCGAAGGAGTCGAGCTCGCCGTCGACCTCGAGTTTGGCCTCGCCGGCAATCCGGCGCAGCTCTTGCAGCGCCTGTTCCGGCGAGCCGGCGACGGCGGCGAGGCGCATCAGCACCTCGCGTGCCCCGGCGTCCAGTCCGCCATCACTCTCCAGCCGCGCCTGCTCGACCAGGCGGTCGGCGATCTCGTCGGCCGTGCGCCCGCCGATCGGGGCGATGTCGGCGATCGCCACCATCTCCTCGACAGCGGCGCGGGCCGCCTTCGGGTCCGACCGGGCGAGCGCGCCGAGATAGGCGGTGCGCCGGTCACCGAGGGGCGCCTGCGGCGAGATCGCTTCTTCCAACCCGCCGGGCCGGCCGAACGCCGCGCGCAGCCGGCGCGGCCACGGCGCGGGCAGGCCGAGCGCCGCAACAAA
>SKQW01000017.1 GCA_007118805.1 Rhodobiaceae bacterium
ATCGCCACGTACAGGGCGTCCAACGCATCATGCGGCCCTCGTCCGGGCCTGAACCCGTAGGAGAACCCGAGGAAGTCTTCCTCGTAGATGGCGTTGAGCGCCATGACGGTGGCGCCCTGGACGATTTTGTCCTCCAGGGCTGCAATCGCCAGCGGCCGCCGCTTTCCATCCGCCTTCGGTATAAACGTTCGCCGAGACGGCTGTGGTCGGTACGCTCCCCGATGAACCCGTGAGTGCAGATCCCTGAGCCGGGGCTCGAGGTCCGCCTCGTAGGCCTGCCACGTCATGCCATCTACGCCGGGGGCGGCTTTGCGCTTGAGCGCATAGAACGCCGTCCGCAGCGTATCGACATTGATGTGGTGGAAAAGCGCGGTGAACCGTTCCTTCTTCTTCAGCCTTGCGGCTTTCCGTACGCGGTCCAGCGACTGGGACATGCGCGCCCGGCCCTGTGTCCGGTGCATGTGTTGCTGTTCCGCGTTCCCCTTGGTCCCCGCCCTTGGCTCCATCACCTCCGCCGCCGGAGATCCGGCTTTGTTCGGCGACTTCACAGCTACTATGGCGGGGTCAGACTTCTCGCGCCCGTGCATCATCGGCTACGGCTCCTCGCCTTCCCGATGCGGACCGCTGGAGGGTATGGCCCAGCGGCCAGACGCGAGATCTCCCGGTTCCCGTACAAGGAGCGTCCACGCATGCCAGGGTCTTCGACCACGCCGGGCCGGGCAGGCGCTCGCGCTAGCGCGCCTGCTCGTGTGGCCTTCCGCTCAATTAACAGCGTCGGCGCCCGGGATAAGTGACTTTCGCGGCTCAATGGTAACCGGCCGGTTTAGGCCGCCTTCTTGAGCTTCTGGCGGATCTGTAAAGTTCACGTCGTTAGCGACGTCGTTATTGACGTCGTCAAGGAGGTGGACGATGCGGCAAGAGGTGCTGATCGGGGTGGAGCGCCGGCGGCGCTGGTCGCTCGAGCAGAAGCTTCAGGTTCTCAGCGAGGTTGGAGCGGATGGCGCCACGGTGGCTGACGTGGCGCGACGTTACGACATTTCCCGGCAGCACATTTATCAGTGGCGCCGTCAGCTGCGGATGAAGGAGATGGCTGCCGAGGGGTCGACGCGGTTTCTACCGGTCGAGTTTCCGGCAGACGGTGCAGGTGGTGCGGCATGCCACAATGCAGCGGCGGAAGCTGGGCGGATCGAGATTGGGCTTGGGAATGGGCGCGTCGTGCGGGCGGCGGCGGATCTTTCGGAGACGCTTCTTGTGCGCCTCATCCGGATTGCGGAGCGGGCATGATCGGGCCGGGAGCCGGTGTGCGGGTCTACCTGGCCTGCGGCGCGACCGATATGAGGAAGGGTATCATGGGCCTGGCAGCGCTGGCTCAGCAGGTGCTGCGCCAGAACCCGGCCTCGGGCGCTGTCTTCGCCTTTCGTGGACGCCGAGGTGACAGGATCAAGCTTTTGCATTGGGATGGACAAGCGTTCTGCCTCTACTACAAGGTTCTCGAGAGGGGCCGCTTTCCGTGGCCGTCGCCAGCCGACGGCGTGGCGCGACTTACCTCGGCGCAACTTGCCATGCTGTGGGAAGGGATCGACTGGAGACGGCCGGTGTGGACGGCGCCACCGGCGCGGGTGGTGTAATTGTGCTGGCCGATTGCGGCGCAGAGGTTGTACGTGACACCCCGGTTGGGGTAATCTCTGGCCATGGCTGTCGCGTCCGATCCACTCCCCGATGACCCCGTCGCGCTGAAGGCGCTGGTGCTTGCCCAGCGCGAGGAGATCGCCCGGCTTCAGACCGCCGAGCGGGCCTATGAGGCGCTCATCCAGGCGCTGAAGATCCGTATCGCCAAATTGCGCAAGCAGAAGTTTGGGCCGAGCTCGGAGAAGATCGAACGCGAGATCGAGCAGCTGCAGCTTGCCTTGGAAGACCTCGAGGTGGCGATGTCGGCGGACGACCCTTCGCCGGAGCCTGAGCCGGAGGAGGAGCCGGCTCGACCGGCCCGCCGGCGGCGGGGCAAGCCGCGGGTCGACGCGGCGACGCCGCGCGAGCGGATCGTGCTTGATCCCGGCGACCAGCGCCCGGAATGCGGTGGTGAGCTGCGCCTGGTCGGTGAGGATGTCTCTGAGATTCTCGATTTCGTCGCCGCCAAGCTCAAGGTGGTTGAGACGGCGCGCTTGAAGAAGTCGTGCCGGCGTTGCGAGAGGATGGTGCAGCCGGCCGCGCCGACCCGGCCGATCCGCCGTGGCATGGCCGGGCCGAGCCTGCTCGCCCACATCCTGGTGTCGAAGTTCGACGACCATTTGCCGCTTTACCGGCAGCGCGAGATCCTGGCGCGCCACGGCGCCGACATTGCGCGGGCGACGCTGATCGACTGGTGCGGCCAGGCAGTGGCCGTCTTGCGGCCGCTGAGCGCGCTGATCAAGGCGGACATCATGCGCTCCGATCGGCTTCATGCCGACGACACGCCAATCAAGGTGCTCGATCCGAGCCAACGCAAGCTGGGCAAGGACCGGGGCGTCAAGGAGGGCCGGATCTGGGTCTATGTCCGCGACGACCGACCGTGGTCCGGAGGCGATCCGCCGGGGGCGGCCTACTGGTTCTCGCCCGACCACAAGGGCGTCCACCCACAGACCCATCTGGCAAACTTTAGCGGCATCCTGCAGGCCGATGCCTATACCGGCTTCCGGGAGCTCTACCGGACCGACCTCAACGGACAGGCAGGCGTGCGGGAGGCGGCCTGTTGGGCGCATCTGCGCCGCGACTTCCATGATGTATGGAAGTCGACCGACTCGCCCATCGCCCGCCAGGCGCTGGAGCGGATCGGCGCGCTCTACGACATCGAGCGCAAGATCAATGGCCGCCCGGCCGAGGATCGGCGCGCCGTGCGCCAGCAGGAGAGCCGGCCGCGGGCCGAAGCCTTCCGCGCCTGGTGCGAGGCTGAGCTGGTCCGCCTTCCCGGCAAGGGCGATCTCGCCAAGGCGATCCGCTACGCGCTCAATCGCTGGCACGCCTTCACACTGTTCCTTGAGGACGGCCGCGTCGCCATCGATAACAACGTCGCCGAGCGGGCCCTGAAGCCTGTGGTCCTTGGAAGAAAAAACTTTCTCTTCGCGGGCTCGGATGCTGGAGGCGAGATCATCGCCGACGCGATGACACTCATCGAGACAGCCAAGTTCTCAGGCCTCGATCCGCAGGCCTACCTTGCCGACGTGCTGGCCAGGATCAACGATCACATCATCACGCGGCTCGACGAGCTCCTCCCCTGGAACTGGAGCCCGCTCAGCGCGCCTCAGCACCAAGCCGCCTGAGCTGCGGCCCCGAGCGGCCGGTTACGATTGGACACTACGACAAGACGCATCACTGCCTCCCGAACGCGTGCTTATTCATCGTTTTTTTAGGATGTTAGGAATTGTACAACTCCTCGCGTTGACTCACATCAACCGGAGTCGAAAGTTCGGGCGTTCCATCGTCGGCCCCACTGGAGGCAAAGCCGACAGTCCGGGAAGGGGCAAGCAACCGGACAT
>SKQW01000186.1 GCA_007118805.1 Rhodobiaceae bacterium
GGTTCGTCCGGCAGGACTCGAGCTTCCGCAACTGGGTCACCGCCGACGGTGCGCCCGGCCCCGCCGGGGCGGGCGGCTTTGCTGCGGAGGCCGGCCGCTATCATCTCTATGTCTCGCTCGCCTGCCCGTGGGCGCACCGCACGCTGATCCTGCGCAAGCTCAAAGGGCTGGAGGACAAGATCTCGGTGTCGGTGGTGGCGCCCTTGATGCTCTCCGAGGGCTGGGAGTTCGACGCGGACCATCCCGATCATGTCAATGGAAAGCGCCGGCTCTATGAGGTCTATCTGAAGGCCAATCCGGATTATAGCGGCCGGGTCACGGTCCCGGTCCTGTGGGACAAACAGCGCGAGACGATTGTCTCGAACGAGTCCGCCGAGATTATCCGGATGTTCAACACCGCCTTCGATGGCGTCGGCGCCGATCCGTCGGTCGACCTCTATCCCGAGGCGCTGCGCGCGGAGATCGACGAGATCAATGCCGAAGTCTACGAGACCGTCAATAACGGAGTCTACAAGGCGGGCTTCGCAACCACGCAGGCGGCCCATGAAGAGGCCGTGACCGCGCTGTTCGACACCCTCGACCGGATCGAGGAGCGGCTGGGGCGCGCGCGCTACCTCGTGGGTGGACAGATCACCGAGGCCGACTGGCGGCTGTTCACGACGCTGGTGCGTTTCGACGCCGTCTATGTCGGACACTTCAAGTGCAACATCCGGCGGATCGCCGACTACCCCAACCTGTCCGGCTACTTGCGGGAACTCTATCAGGTGCCCGGCGTCGCCGATACCGTCGACATCCCGCACATCAAGGCGCACTATTATGCGTCCCACCGCTCGGTGAACCCGACGGGGATCGTTCCGCTGGGCCCGGAGCTCGACCTTGACGCGCCCCATCACCGGGACTGGCTCAAGGCGGCGTGACGCGGCGAGCGCGAGGCCGGCCCGCCGGCCTCGCAAGTTCCCGAACCGCTCAAGGAGCCGGTTACGGGCCGGCAAAGCCGTCGAACACCTTGGCAGCTTGGTCAGGACTCGTCGGCCTCACCTTCAGCCGGCAAAGAATCGGCAAATAATCAGACTGAAAGATACAAGCGGCGATCATCGCCCAACAGGAATCCCTCTCGCCGAAGTAGTATGCGTCGGCAAGTCCCGGCGACGTTCGCATCCGCCAGGGACGGGAATGGGAGGATAATCATGCACAAGTGGTTGATTTCAGCCGTTGCTGCCGGCGCATTGATGGCTGGTGGGACGGCACATGCGAACGACACGATCAAGATCGGTTTGCTTGTACCACAGGAGGGCGTTTTCACCGACCCTGGCGACGACTCCATCCGACTGTTCAGGATGGCACTGGACGAACATGGAAATGAGGTCGCTGGCAAGAAGATCGAATGGGTCATTGGCCCGAGCGACGCCACCCCGGATACCGCAGTGCGCCAAGCGCGCCGACTTTTCGAGCAGGAGGAGGTCGACTTCATCATCGGCCCGCTGTCGGGCTCGGAAGGCGTCGTCTTGCGCGACTACGCCAAGACCGTGCCGCACAAGACCATCATCAATGGGACTTCGGCCGCCCAAGAGACCACCTGGGTCGATCCAGCCCCCAACTTCTTCCGCTTCAACACGGAGGGCGCGCAGTGGGGCTATGGCCTTGGCAGCTATGTCTTTAACGAGAAAGGCTGGTCGCGGGTGGCGACCATTGCCGCAGACTATTCCTTCGGATACACGAATTTCCTGGGCTTCGCGCTTGATTTCTGCGCCGCGGGCGGGGAGATCGTGGAGCGCTACTGGACACCACTCGGAAACTCCGACTTCGCATCGGTGATCGCTGCGCTTCCCTATGATATCGATGCGATCTATCTCGGCCTTGGCGCAACCGACGCATTGAACTTCCTGAACCAGTACGAACAGGCTGGTGGTGACCACAATCTGATCGGCGGCTCGATCCTCGCTGACCAGAGCGTCTTGAGCGCACGCGGGCGGGCCAAGCAATTGTTGATCGGCACGCCGATGTCGGGGTCTCAGGCTGACGACTGGGACGATCCCAAGTGGCTGGATTTCGTCCAGCGATATCGGGATGCCTACCCTGAAGGGGAGCGTTACCCCTCGCCGTCGCTCTACGCGACCAACTACTACAATGCCACGATCGCTGCGCTACAGGCGCTTGAAGCGATCGATGGCGAACTCGACGACGATCAGGCCAACTTCCACGCCGCACTCTCGGAAGTCGTGCTTGAAGCGCCGAACGGCGTGGTCAGGCTCGACGAGAATCGCCAGGCGATCGGCTCGACCTTTATCACCGAGGTCAGGGAAGCCGAGGATGGGAGCCTCTATAACCACTTCGTCGCAAAGTTTGACGACGTGACGCAGACGCTCGGGCTGTCGCCGGAGGAATTCGCCGCGATCGGCCTGCCCGGCCGCGATACGCCGGACTGTAGCGCTCTGTAACACACGGAAGATGTGGCCGCTCCCAGCAAAGATGGGGGTGGCCGCGGCACCCACGATAGGTGAGGTTGCCCCCCCAAGGGAGCGGGCGAGTTCGCGCATCCGCGGCGAGAAGAAGGCCGAAAAGGAGGAGAAGGACAAGAACTACCACATCACCAAGCGCAGCTACGGCTCATTCTACCGCGCCCTGGAGCTGCCCCATGGCGTCAGGGAAAAGGACATTAAGGCGAGCCTAGCCAATGGCGTGCTCAAGGTCACATTGCCCAAGCCGAAGCCGGCGAACGCCAGGAAGATCGCCGTCAAGACGGCCGACTGAGTTTCACCGGCGAAGCGGGTCAGCGCCGCCAAGATTGACATAGGCAACGCTGCACTTTCCCATGCTGCCGACTGCAGCGCGGATCTCCTGGTCTTGACTCGCGTCGCCAGGCCGGCACCGGGGACGACTCTGGTGGCTCGAGGTCCGCGACGAGGATTCGCCAGGGCCGTGCACCCTGATGAAGGAGTCGTTGCCGCCGACGTTGCGGCCCCAAGGGCCCGATTCAACCCGCAGCATTGTCACCCCCTGGAAGGAGATCCCAATGACCAGGTCAGGAAATCCGCTGCTTCCGTGGTATGTTGGACTGGCCGTGATCCTCGTTGCGGTCGCTTATGTCGGCTACGAGATGCTCGTCACTCAGTGCCAAGCGCCGTCAGTAGTGCAGGCCATGGTCCTTCTCGTCATCCCGACAGTCTATCTCGTGCTGATGTATCTGACGCTATCAAGCCAAGAGTGAGACCGCGCAACACCGCAGGTAACCTGCTAGGCGGGAGCGCCGGTGGCTGCATCCGCAATGATCTCTGGCGCGAGCGTCTGGACCGCCTGATAATGGCTGAGGAACACCTCACCCGTCAGGTGATCCAGGAACTGCGTCTTCTGCAGCCGGTCCATGACAGGTCCCTTTACCTCGGACAGGTGGAAACCGACGCCGAGCTGGGCGAGGCGCTCGTTTATCGCCTCCAGGCTTTCCAGCGCGCTGGCGTCGATCTCGTTGACGGCCGGGCACATCAGCAC
>SKQW01000204.1 GCA_007118805.1 Rhodobiaceae bacterium
GACGGGCCGGGCGGATACCTGCTCACCGCGCGCGCCGAGGAGATGCGCCCGTTACTGCGGAACACGCTGGCAGGGGTCGGCGAACTGCTCGACGGCAGGGCCTTCGATCCGATGCAGGCGGCCGGGACCGTGCGCCTCTTGATGGTGGATCTTGAGGCAGCAACTCTCGCCCCGCGCTTGATCGCCAGCCTCGCGGAACAGGCGCCGGCGGTCGATCTTGAGGTCGTGCCCCCTGGGCCGCGGCCCGTGGCGGCCCTCGAAGCCGACGCCGTGGATGCCCTCGTCGGCGTTGTCGAGGACGCCCCTGCCGGAATCCGCAAACGCAGGCTCTACGAGGATGACTTCGTAACCCTGATGCGTGCCGAGCATCCCGCCGCGGGCCGGACGCTTTGTTTGGAACGTTACCTCGAACTGGATCATCTCGTGGTCAGCATAACCGGCGCCGGGCTGGCATGGGTTGATGCGGCCCTCGCCCGCTTGGGGAGGCAACGCCGGGTGAAGGTGCGGGTCCCCAGCTTCTTCGCGGCCGTCGAAATCGCCGCGCGGTCCGATCTCGTCATGACGCTGCCGTCCAGCCTTGCTCGAACCGCCGCCAACATGCGGCGCTTCGTGATGGCGCCGCCGCCGCTCGACCTCGGCAACGTGGCCATGAGCCTAGCCTGGCATGCGCGCCATCAGGACGCCCCACGGCATGTCTGGCTGCGCAGGACCATCGTCGCGGCGATTGCCGATCTCGGGCTGTCGTGATCGCGAATGACGCAGCCATAACGAAGCAGGCCCGGAGCACGTCACCGTGCCTCCGGGCCTTTCTCGCGAGCCCCCGAGCAGCGTGCCCCCCGCGAGCTTTCCAGTTTAAACATTAGCAGCTTGCCGGCCGCCGGGCTGTGACAGGAGCGCAACAGATCCGGCGAAACACGACGCGGGGGGCGGGCTTGCCCGAAAGGCCGGCGGCGTTCCCTTGAAAGCCCGTGCAGCCGCTGGCCGCAGAGCGCTGCGAACAGCACCCCGCTGGCGTCTCAATTGCGCATGACCATGCAGGCGCCGCCGGCGGCGCGCAGGTCGGCACAAACCGACTCCGCCTCCTGCCTCGTCTGCGTGCCGATGCGCACGGCAAAGAGCGGCCGATTGCCGCGCGCCGGCGCCCGGTGGCGCACCATGCTCGGCTCGCGGTCGCCAAGGACAGAAGGATACTCGCGTTGCAAGCGCCGATAGGTTGCTTGCGCCACGTCGCGCGAGAAATGCGCCGCAACCTGCACTCCCCACGGCAACACCGGTGCCGTCTCGAAGGGTGGCACCGCTGGGCTGGCCAGCAGGCCGGCCTGCACCAAACCGATACATGCCTCGGAAAAGGGCTTGTCGTCGTCGAGCGCCAGATCCGGCGGCTCGATTTCATTATCTCGCCAATCCTCCGCGCTCAGCCCGGTTATCACCCGCACGAAGTGCCGCGTCTCAAGCGGCAGCCCGGACTGTTGGGCAAGCCAGCGCCGCACACGGGCGGGGCCGGCATTGTAGCCGGCTGCGGCCAGCCCGATATTGCCGAAGGTCGCCGCCAGCTCCTCCAGATAGGCGGCGGATTCGGCAAGGGCGGTGGGGATGTCGAAAGGATCCTCCAGGGCACGTTCGCGCGCCGTGGCGGGCATGAACTGGGCGATACCCTGGGCTCCCTTCGGGCTGACGGCGTATTGGTTGAACCGGCTTTCCTGCCAGATCAGGCGCGCCAGAAACGCCGGCGGCAGGCCGCGGTCCTCGGCATTCGTTTCGATGAGGTCGCAGACGTCCGAAGCACCAAATTCATCCGCCTCCTCCGACTCCGCCGCGATCGTCTCCGGCCCCGAGATCGCCACGAACAGGCCAAGGGCCAAGACCAATAACGTCCAACGTACCTCCCACCGCGTCGGTCGTCGGGCCATGGCGACACCCCTATCACGCGAGTTCGACTGAACCCCAGCCTGCCCTGCACGGTTCCACTAGTCGGCCCGTCAAGCGCTAAGCTTCATCATTCTATCATGCTCATCGGTACGCAACTGAGTCGCTTGACGCCGACGCTTCCGCCATTGACGCTGCAAGCACGGTTTGGCGGGAATGCGACTCGGCGCGTCCCGGCAGCTATGTCAGGAGTCGAGATGGCAAGTTGGGGCCGGCCGCCGGCAAGTGTCGTCCTGTTCATCGCTATCGTGGCCGGGGTTGCTGCATGGATCGGCAGCGGCATGCTGCAGCGCGATCCGCCGACTGCCCCTACAGCCGAAGAACGGCCGCCCGTCACGGTTGCGGCGCGATGGAGCGAGGCTGAACCGATCGAGCGACGCCTGACGCTCTATGGAGATATCGTCCCGAACCAGATCGTCCTGGTGCGCGCCGAGGTCGCAGGCAGAGTGGCGGAGATGGCCACCGCAAGAGGTGAGTTAGTCGAACCGAACGAGGCGTTGGCCAGGCTGGCCCCAGGCGACCGCCCGGCGCGCCTGCGTCGCGCCCAGGCTCAGCTCTCCCAGGCCAGGCGCGAGTACCAGACGGCAACGCAGCTTGTCGAACGCGACGCGGCCCCGGCGATTCGGCTGGATACTGCGGAGGCCGAACTGGAGGCAGCCGAGGCCGAGGTTGAGGCAATCGAGGTCGAGGTCGAGAACCTCACCTTACGCGCCCCGATCGCGGGCGTGGTCAACCGGCTCATTGCCGAAGTGGGAGATTTCGTGCCGGTGGGCGGCGAAGCTGTAGAGATCGTCGACAATGATCCGCTCATCGCCGTCGTCCAGGTCCCGCAGCATTCGGTGGCCCGGGTGCGCGCGGGCGGGGAGGCGAACATTACTATTACCGGTCGGGGCACAGTCGCGGGAGATGTGCGGTCCGTGGCGCCGCTTGCCGATGCCGAAACCCGCACCTTCCGCGTCGAGATCGAGATCCCCAATGCCGACCGACAACTACCCTCAGGCGTCAGCGCAGAGGTCATCATCCCGACGGAGACGGTGCTCGCCCATAGCATTTCCCCGGCTATCGTCTCCTTGAATGATCGGGGCGAGACCGGTGTCTTTGCGGTCGACGACGCCAATACCGTGGTCTTCCACCCAATCCAACTGGTGCGGGCCGAGGAAAACGGCATCTGGATTACCGGCCCGCCGGATCGCGCCCGACTGATCACTGCCCGCCCCGGCTTCGTCACCGAGGGACAGCAGGTGAACGCGCGCGACCCCGATGAGGTCGCCGACGGGTTGACCGCTCCAGGCAGCTGAAGATGCACACGCTCATCGCCGGCGCGTTCTCTCGCCCAACCGCCACAGTCATGGTGCTGCTCCTGCTCCTGCTCGGCGGCGCCTACTCCTATGTCACGATACCGAAGGAAGCGGCCCCGGACATCGAGATCCCGATGTTCACGGTAAACGTCACCTATTCGGGCATTTCGGCCGAAGACAGCGCCCGGCTCCTCGTCCGGCCGATCGAGCGTCAGCTGCAGGGACTGCAAGGTCTGCGGCGCATAACCGCGCGTGCCGGCGAGGGCTTTGCCGATATTCGGGTGGAATTCGACCCGGGAGGCAACCAGCAGCAGGCCCTTATGGACGTCCGCGACGCCGTCGAGATCGCGGAAGCCGACCTTCCCCCAGGCGCCGACGAGCCGCGCGTTGCCGAGATCGACCTGTCGCTCTTTCCGGTGATTACCGCCACGCTGTCCGGCGCGGTCTCCGAACGCGCGCTGCTGACGATCGCGCGCAATCTCCGCGACCGCATTGAATCCCTACCCGGCGTTCTGGAGGTCGCGATCGCCGGCGATCGCGACGATCTGATGGAAATCCTGGTTGATCCGCTCGCCGTGGAATCCTATCGGATCTCCTATGGCGACGTCGTCCAGGCGGTTGAGCGCAACAACCAGCTCATCGCCGCGGGCGCGCTGGCCACCGGCGCGGGCCGCATTCCTATCACCGTGCCGGGCGTAATCGAGGACATGGGCGATGTCCTCAACACCGCAGTTCTGGTGCGAAACGGAACCGTCGTGCGACTGAGCGACGTCGCGACGGTTCGGCAGACCTACCGGGATCCGACGAGTTTTGCCAGGCTCAACGGCGAACCGACCATCGCACTGGAGATCCGCAAGTCTGCCGGGGCCAATATCATCGAGACGGTCAACGCAGCCCGACGCGTCATCGCCGAGGATCAGCAAGACTGGCCCGAGTCGATCCAGGTCAATTATTTGCAGGACCTGTCGGCCGACATCTCGGACCTGTTGGGCGACCTTCAAAACAATGTCATTGCGGCAATTCTGTTCGTGATGCTGACAGTCGTGCTGGCGCTGGGCGTCAGAGCCTCGATTCTGGTTGCGGTCGCCATTCCCGGTGCTTTCCTATCGGGAATCCTTGCTGTCCATGCCCTCGGCTTCACCCTCAACATTGTCGTCTTGTTTGCGCTGATCCTCGTCATCGGCATGCTGGTCGACGGGGCCATCGTCGTCGTCGAACTCGCCGAACGCCATCTGGCGAACGGAGCGACACGCGTCGAGGCGTTCCGGCGCGCGGCAACACGCATGGCGTGGCCGATTACCGCCGCCATCGCCACCACGCTCGCGGTATTCGTGTCGCTGCTGTTCTGGCCTGGCGTGGCCGGACAGTTCATGCGCTTTCTGCCGGCCACGGTGATCGTCACGCTCATTGCCTCACTACTGATGGCCCTTGTCTTCGTGCCTGTCGCGGGCAGCCTGATGCGGGCCCAGCGGGACGCGGAGCGCACACCTGAGCATCAGGCGCCGGGCTTTGCACCCGAAGTAGAACGTCCAACGAACTGGGTTTACGAACGAAGCCTCCGGTTTCTCGTCCGGCGGCCGGGCTTAGCGTTCGTCGGAACACTGGGGGCGCTGGTCGTGATGTATCTCGCCTATGCCACCTATGGTCGGGGCGTCGACTTCTTCCCTCAGGTCGAACCGCAATTCGCCCAGGTCCAGATTCAAAGCCAGGGCAATTTGTCGATCTGGGAGGCCGATGCGCTGGTGCGCCGCGTTGAGCGCGAACTGGTTGACCTGCCTGAAGTGAATGTCCTCTATACGCGCACGATTGGCACAGTCCAGGCGCGCCTGGGCGCGAATGTCTCCGAGGATGTCATCGGGATAATCCAGCTCGATCTGATCGACTGGCGATTGCGGCGGCCGGCCACAGCATTGACCGAGGAACTCAGGGAGCTCCTGGGCAACGTGCCGGGGCTGGCAGTGTCGATCCGAGAGCAGGAGCGTGGGCCAGGTTCCGGCCTGCCCGTGGAGATACAGGTTGGCTCAAGGCAGGCGGATCTCATCCTTCCGGCCCTAGATCAGCTTCGCAACCTGATGACCGAGATCGGGGGATTCGTCGACGTATCCGACGATCGGCCGCTTGCCGGCGTCCAGATCGATGTCAGCGTCAACCGCGAGGAAGCCGCCCGTTACGGCGCCGACGTTGCGACGCTCGGCGGAGCAATTCAACTCCTCACGCAGGGCGTTCTGCTTGGGACATATCTGCCCGAGTTCGCCGACGAAGAGGTCGAGATCCGCCTCCGTTTTCCGCCGGGTGAGCGCAATGTGGGCCAGCTTGCCAATCTGCGGGTCCTGACCGAGCGGGGCCTCGTTCCCGTCGTCAACTTCGTCACGATGGAGCCGGCGCCGCTCACCGGCCTTGTCACCCGCGTCGACGGCCAGCGCGTACACACCATCGAGGCCGACGTCGCACCGGGGCATCTGGTCACCGAACGTGTCGAGGCGCTGCAGGCAGCGATCGCGGAAGCAGACATCGATCCGCGCGTTTCGATTGCATTCCGGGGTCAGGTCGAGGATCAGGCCGAAGCCGGCAACTTCCTCGTAATCGCCTTTTTCGTCGCGCTGTCCCTGATGCTGCTCATACTCGTCGTGCAATTCAACAGCCTGTTCCAGGCATTCCTGGTTCTCAGCGCCATCATTTTCTCCACGGCCGGCGTACTGCTTGGCCTCCTGGTGCGTCAGGAGCCCTTCAGCATCGTCATGAGCGGAATGGGCGTGATCGCGCTGGCCGGGATCGTGGTGAACAACAACATCGTGCTTATCGACGCCTATAACGAGCACAGGGAGAAGGGACTGGCCTCGGTTGACGCGGCAATGCGCGCCGGTGCTGAACGTTTTCGCCCGGTTGTTCTCACGGCGATCACCACGATCGTCGGACTGATGCCGATGGCGCTGGCCCTGACTATCGACTTTGCTGGGCGAGACGCCTATTTCGGGGCGCCGTCGACTCAATACTGGGTCCAGCTTGCGACCGCCATCATCGGCGGACTGTCCGTTGCCACGCTGGTTACTGTCTTCTTGACGCCGAGCATGCTGGCCTGGTGGGACCGCGAGCACGAGCCGGCCGTCGGCGCAAAAGGCCTCCATTGAGCGGTCGCACGAAACAATTCCACCTTTCGCGAATTGTTGTGACAAGCATCAATCCGCAGAGGCCCCACTCATGCACAATATTTTCTACATCATCGGTGTGATCGTTGTGATCCTCTTGATTCTGTCCTTTCTGGGTTTGCGCTAGGAGCCGGTTTGACGATCGGGTGGGCTGCATCGCCACCCCTAGTGACACGCAGAATGGTCATTTCCGTTATCGCCGTGGAGGTCGCCAGCGGCATCGCCGATTGACGCGTCCTTCCCGGTGCCTATGCTTTCCGGCGCCGCGCCCACTGGGAGGATCACTGAGCCATGCGTCTGCGCCACAACACCACCTCGCCCTTCGTCCGCAAGGTCATGGTCGTCGCCAAGGAACTCGGGGCCGATGGCGAGATGGACCTCGTGCCGACCGATGTCTGGGCGCCTGATAGCGACATTTCGAACGACAATCCGCTCAAGAAGGTTCCCGCATTGATGACCGACGAAGGCACCTTCGTCGACTCCTCGCTCATCTGCCGCTATTTGAACGCGCGGGCGGGCGGCGCCCTGGTGCCCCATGACGGCCAGGGCTGGCGCACGCTTCAGCTCTATGAACTCGCCGACGGCATCATGGAGGCAACCGTCGCCTGCGTCGTCGAGACGCTCCGGCGCGAGAAGGAGCAGATCTCCGCCCCGCTCCTCAAGCGGCACAAGGCGCGCATTCGCGACACCCTCGAGGCGATCGAAAGCGATTACGCCTTGGACCCCGAAACGGTCGACATCGCCACGATTACCCTGGGGGTCGCCCTCGGCTATCTCGACTTCCGCCTGCCCGATTTCGACTGGCGCACCGGCCATCCTCGGCTGACCGCCTTCTATGAGGGCTTTTCGGCCCGGCCCTCCATGCAGGCCACGATTCCCCACGGCTGACGGCCGATCACGGCAGGTCTGACCTGGCGCGCTGCTGCCAGACCTCGACGAGCCGTGACAGGATGCCCGCGGCAAGGAACAGGACGAACGCCACCACGACGATCGACGGGCCGGCCGGCGTATCCCAGGTCAGGGAGGCGTTCAGTCCGCCGATAACGGCAAGCGCCCCGAATGCCGCCGCCCAGGCGGCCATGCCCTCCGGCGTCACGGCAAAGCTGCGCGCCGCTGCGGCGGGAATGATGAGAAGGGCGGTGACCAGGAGCACCCCGACGATCTTCATGGCGATCGCCACGACGAGCGCAATCAGCAGCATGTAGACGAGTTCGACGAGTCCTGCCCTGACGCCCTCGGCGCGGGCCAGGTCCCGGTCGACCGTCAGCGCCACCAGCGGCCGCCAGATGGCGGCGAGCAGCCCCAGCGCGACCACGCCGCCGCCCCAGATGAAGTAGAGGTCCACGCGGCCCACCGCCAGCACGTCGCCGAACAGATATCCGATCAGGTCGATCCGCACCCATGCCATGAAGGCCAGCACGACAAGGCCGATCGCCAAGGCGGAATGCGACAGGATCCCCAAAACGGTGTCACCGCCGATGCGGGCAAGCCGAAGCAAGCCGATGAGCAGCAGCGCAACCAAGAGCGTTACGACGAAGACGCCCACAGTGGGGCCAATGCCGGCGAGAAAGCCGAATGCGACGCCAAGCAGGGCGGCATGCGCGGTGGTGTCGCCGAAATAGGCCATGCGGCGCCAGACGATGAAGCAGCCAAGCGGGCCGGCAACGAGGGCCACGCCAATCCCGGCGATGATCGCCCGATAGAAGAAGTCGTCAAGCATGATGCCCGCCGTCGCCGAGGACCGTCATCGCGCGGTTTCGGCCTTCGTCCGATTGCGCGGATGATGATGTATCACCTCGCCGGCCGGATCATGGCTGTGATCGTGCTCATGGGTATAAAGCGCCAGCGCCTCCGAAGCGCGAGGGCCGAACAGGCGCAGATACTCGGGGTGATGCTGCACGTCGTGGGGGACACCGGTGCAGCAGACATGTCCGCTCAAGCAGACGACGCGGTCGGTCTCGCGCATCACCACATGCAGATCGTGGCTCACCAGCACGATCCCGCAACCAAGGCGTTCGCGCAGCCCGGCGATCAGCCGATACAGCTCGACCTGCCCGCCGAAGTCGACGCTCTGGACCGGTTCGTCGAGCATCAGCAGATCCGGGCGGCCCAGGAGGGCCCGGGCAATCAGGACGCGCTGGAACTCTCCGCCCGACAGCTGCTGCACGCCGGCATCGATGAGATGGGCAACGCCGGTCTCACCCAGCGCCGCCAAGAGATCGGCCCTGCGCACGCGCCGCGTAAGGGTCATCAGCCGGGCCACGGTCAAGGGCAGCGTGCGATCGATGGTCAGGCGCTGGGGGACGTATCCCAGCTTGAGACCGGCCCGACGCACCACCTGGCCGGCGCTCGCGGCCTCGATCCCGAGCAGCGTGCGGATCAGCGTCGTCTTGCCCCCGCCATTCGGCCCCACGATTGACAGGATCTCGCGCGGCCGGACTTTCAGGTTCACGTCATGGATCAGCCAGCGGCCATCCCGGCGCACGCCCAAACCGTTCGCGGCCAATAAAGGCTCGGCGCGCCCGGCTTCGGACGCGCGCCCTGCATGTTCGTTCATCGCAACTTACCGGCACACTATCGCTTGAGAGGCGGCAATTGTTATACTATAACATTTGCATCAGTATAACAAACCGACGGCACACTGTAGAGAGGGATATCCATGCACAAGCTTTTCAGGCATTGCCTGACGGCCGGCGCCACTGTGGCCTTGCTCGCCCTACCCGCCCATGCCGAGGACGGCCCGAGGGTCGCCGCATCGATCCAGCCGGTTCACGCGCTGGTCGCCGGTGTGATGGACGGCGTGGACACGCCGCACCTCTTCGTCGGTGGCGGCGACTCGCCACACACCTATGCCATGCGGCCATCCGATGCCGAGGCCCTGGCGGGCGCCGATGCGGTGTTCTGGATCGGGCGGGAATTCGAAGGCTTTCTAGTCCGGCCGATCGAGAACCTGGCCGGTGAGGTCGCGTCGGTGCCGTTGATCGATGCGCCGGGCCTGGTCCTTTACGAATACGAAGAGCCGCACGATCATGACCACGGCCATGCGCATGGCGAAGCTCACGGCCATGAGCACCATGACGAAGACCGGCATGCCCAGGCCGAGGGAGACCACGCCCATGATGATGGCCACTCACACGACGATGGCCATTCGCATGGCGATGGCCACGCACACGATGACGGCCATTCCCATAAAGACGGCCACGGACACCACGATGAGGCCGATCACGGCCATGACCACGTGCATGAAGGCACGGACGGGCACATCTGGCTCGACCCGGCCAACGCCCGCGCCATGGTTGCCCACATCGCGGATGTGCTTGCCGAGATCGACCCAGCGAATGCGGAGCTCTACCAAGCCAATGCGGCCCGGCTCACGGACCGCCTGTCTCAGCTCGAAGCCGACGTCGCCGCGCGGCTTGAGCCTTACGCCGAGATTCCCTTTTTCACCTTCCATGAGGCGTTCCGCTACTTCAATGAGCGTTTCGGCCTCAACTCGCGCGGCGCCATCACCATTAGCCCGGAGCGCCAGCCGGGGGCCCAGCGCCTTGCGGAAATCCGCGACGAGATCGGCGCCTATGACAAGGTGTGCGTCTTTGCCGAACCCCAGTTTCCGCCAAGTCTCGTCGACACCGTGACCGAAGGAACGGGCGCGGGCACCGGAATCATCGATCCGCTGGGCGCGGAACTGGCCGAAGGGCCGGAGCTCTACTTCGAGCTTATCACTTTCAATTCGGATGCCTTCGAGGCCTGCTTCGCCGGCACTTGAGGCCTCGGGCCGAGAAGACGCGAAGGCCGGGCCCCATGGCCCGGCTGTTTGTTGTTGATCGCGATCTGCCGTGCGCGAGCTATCCGGAGATCTCGCCGAGGCCCGCCTCGCCGAAGCGGTTCGACCGCGGAAAGCCCTTGGGCGGAAGCCGCCCGGCCTGGGCGCGATTGCCCCGCCACTCGTCGAGCTCCTTCACCGTCCATACGCGCTGCGAGGAATCGCGCCAGGTGAGCCCGTCCTCGGCCTGAAAGACCTTCGCGTCGGACAGGCCCCCGTCGCGGTAGCGTTGCAGGCGCACCCCCTTGCCGCGGCTCATTTCGGGGATCTCCCTGGCCGGGAAGACCAACAGCTTCCTGTTCTCGCCGATGACGGCGACTGTATCGCCGGCGGCCGGCACGCACAGCCTAGCCTCGGCGGGCGTCGTCACATTCAAGACCTGCTTGCCCTTGCGGGTATTGGCGACGACGTCGGCCTCGGCCACCAGGAAGCCGCGGCCGTCGGTGGCGGCGACAAGCAGCTTGCGGTCGGGATCGTGGACGAAGGCACTGACCACGTCATGGGTTTCCGCCAGATCGACCATCAGCCGCACCGGTTCGCCGTGGCCGCGCCCGCCCGGCAGCTTGTCGGCGCCCAGCGTGTAGAAGCGCCCATCGGTGGCAAAGAGCAGGATCTTGTCGGTGGTCTGGGCATGGAACGCGACCTTGAGCGCGTCGCCGCTCTTGAACTGCAGGCCGGACAGATCGGTGAGATGGCCCTTCATGGCGCGAATCCAGCCCTTATCGGACAGGACGACCGTCACCGGCTCCTTCTCGATTAGCGCCTCCTTCATCGCCTCGACCGCCTCACTTGACGGCAGCTCGAAATCCTCGCGGATCTCGGTGCGGCGACGCCCGAGTTCGGTCGATTTCGAGAAGCGCTTTTTAAGCTCGCTGATCTCTTCGCCGATCCTGGCCCACTGCCGCTGCTCATCGCCCACCAGGGCCTGAAGGTCGGCCTGTTCCTCAACCAGCGCGGCGTGTTCCCGCCGGATCTCGATCTCCTCCAGCTTGCGCAACGCCCTCAGGCGCATATTGAGGATGGCCTCGGCCTGGACGTCGGAGAGATCGAACGCCGCCATCAGCTCCGGCTTGGCCTCGTCCGCCTCGCGGATGATCGAGATCACCTCGTCGAGGTTGAGATAGGCGATGAGGTAGCCGCCCAGCACCTCGAGCCGATGGGCGATCTTGGCCAGGCGGTGATCGGCACGGCGCACCAAGACGTCGCGCCGGTGGTCCAGCCATTCCCGCACGACCTCGCCAAGCCCCATCACCATGGGCACGCGCCCGCCGCTCAGCACATTCATGTTGAGCGAGAAGCGGGATTCGAGATCGGTGAGCTTGAACAGCGACTCCATGAGGAGCGCCGGATCGACATTGCGGCTCTTCGGCTCGAGAACGATGCGGATGTCTTCGGCCGACTCGTCGCGCACATCGGCCAGGAGTGGCAGCTTGCGGGCGGTCAGCAGTTCGGCGATCTTCTCGATCAGCCGACCTTTCTGTACCTGATAGGGGATCTCCGTGACCACGGCCACCCACTGGCCGCGGCCGACCTCCTCGCTATGCCATTTCGCCCGCACCCTGAAGGCGCCTCGTCCGGTGCGGTAGGACTCGGTGATCGACTCGCGCGACTCGACCAACACGCCGCCGGTCGGAAAGTCCGGCCCCGGAATCTTGGCGACCAATGCCTCGAGGCTGGCGTTGGGATGGCGGATCAGGTGCAGCGCCGCATCGCACAGCTCCGCGGCATTGTGCGGCGGGATGGCGGTGGCCATGCCCACGGCGATGCCGGATGCCCCATTGGCAAGCAGATTTGGAAACGCGCCGGGCAGGACGATGGGCTCGCGGTCCTCGCCGTCATAGGTCTCGCGGAAGTCGACCGCATCCTCGTCGAGCCCGTCGAGCAGAAGCCGCGCCACCTCGGTGAGCCGCGCTTCGGTGTAGCGCATGGCGGCGGCATTGTCGCCATCGACATTGCCGAAATTGCCCTGCCCCTCGACCAGCGGATAGCGCACCGCGAAATCCTGGGCGAGGCGGACCAGCGCATCATAGACCGCCTGATCGCCATGCGGGTGATACTTACCGATCACATCGCCGACCACCCGGGCGCACTTCTTGAACCCCGCATCCGGATCGAGGCGCAACAGCCGCATGGCATAGAGCAGTCTTCGGTGGACCGGCTTCAGGCCGTCGCGCACATCGGGCAGCGCCCGGTGCATGATGGTAGATAGCGCATAGGACAGATACCGCTCCTCGAGCGCCCGTCTGAGATCGATCGGCTCTACGCCGCCAGGAATCACCGTTTCACCCATGCGCCCTCCATAGTCCGGAAACCTAAGGCGAACAAGTCGCGCGGCGCGCGTCAAGCCGATCAGATCGAAGCATGACCGCGCCGGCATTCTGCGCTATGTGGAGTGCACCTGCGCCAGGAGTTCCCTTGATGGCCAAGCCGCAACGCACAGTGCCCAATCGCGTGATCGTTGTCGGCGGCGGTCCGGTAGGGCTGACCGCAGCTCTGGCGCTCGCCGATGCCGGCGTCGCCGTCACCGTCATGGACCCGGACCAGGAGGCAATGACGGACAGGCGCACTGCGGCGCTGATGGCAGCTTCGGTGGTCATGCTCGAACGACTCGGCGTGTGGCGCGCGTGCCGGGACGCGGCCGCGCCGCTTCGACGGCTGCGTCTGATCGACGATACGGGCCGGCTCATCCGTGCTCCGACGGTGGAGTTCGACGCCGCCGAGATCGGCGAAGCGGCTTTCGGCTGGAATGTACCTCACCAGGCGCTCCTGCCGGCCATGCGCGCGGCCTGTACCGCCTCGCCCCTGATCGAGCGCCTGACCGGAACGGTGGAGCGCATCCTGACCGAAGAGGATCGCGTCACCGTGCGCCTCGACAGCGGCCGCGAGATCGCGGCGCGGCTCCTCGTCGGCGCTGACGGCCGCGCCTCGCTGGCCCGCCGGGTCGCCGGCATACGGGTCGACGAATGGCGCTATGACCAGGCAGCGCTGGTCGCCAATCTCCGTCACGGCAAGCCGCACGAGGAAACCTCGACGGAGTTCCACCGCACCGCCGGGCCATTCACGCTGGTGCCCTTGCCGGGGCAAGGATCAAGCCTCGTCTGGGTGGAGTCCCGCGCCGTCGCCGAGGCGCTTGCGAGCTTCCGGCCGGCGGACTTGGCGCGCGAGATCGAGCGCCTGTCGCGCCGGCTTCTCGGATCGGTCGAGGTCGACGGCCCCGTTGCCGTGTTTCCGCTCTCAGGCCTGACGGCGCGGCGCTTTGCGGCGCGGCGCATCGCCCTGGTGGGGGAAGCTGCCCATGTCATCCCGCCGATCGGCGCGCAGGGCCTCAATCTCGGCCTTCGCGACGCGGCAGCCCTCGCCGACATCGTCGGCGAGGCGACGCGCCTCGGGGCCGATCCCGGCGGCGCGGCGGTGACGAGCGGTTACGACCGCAGCCGCTATCCCGATGTCGCCAGCCGGACCGGCGCCGTCGACCTGCTCAACCGGTCGCTGGTGTCGAGCCTGCTACCCATCCAATTGGCGCGGGCAACGGGGCTGGCCGCGCTGAGCGCAATCGCCCCCTTACGCCGTGCATTCATGCGCGAGGGCGTGGCGCCGCGGCTTGCCCTGCCGGGCCTGATGCGGCGCGAGGCCGGATAGGTGGCAAGTCTTAGTCGGCGGCTTCCTCGCCGTTGCCAAGCAGATCGTTGTCCGCACCGAGGGCCGGCGCCCGCCGTGCCGTGCCCGGCGCGTCGCGAAACTGTCGGTCGATCGGAACCGTGGTGGCGGCAACTCGCTCGCCCGCCCCGTTCTCGATCATGAGATCGAACAGGCCGCGCTCGGCGAAATGCGGATCGGCGGCCGCCTCGTCGAGGCTGCGCACGACATTGGCGGCGCAATCCTCACCGTGCAGCCGACTGGCCCACGCCTCGGCCGGTTTGGAGGAGAAAATCGCCTTGAGGGCCCGTGTCGTCGCTTCCGGATCGCGCGCGTCGTCCCGCAGTCGGGGCTCAAGCTCGACGAGAGCGCACAATCGCTCCCAGAACTTGTCCTCAAGCGCAGCCACGGCAACGAGGCGCCCGTCGCGGGTCGCATAGGGTCGGTAGCGCGGCGAGCCCCCGATCAGCGCCCCCTCGGCGTTTCCGGGCCATCGCCCCGTTGCCCTGCCCTCGCCCAGCGCCCACCATCCGAGGGTGAACATCGCATCGGCCATTGCGATGTCGAGATGGGCCCCCGCGCCCGTCGTGCTGCGCCGAATCAGCGCCAGCAGGATGTTCAGGACCGCCGGCATCGAGCCGCCGCCGATATCCGCCATCAGGCCCGGCGGCACGGTCGGCACGGCCGCCGACCCGTATGACAGGCTGAGCAGGCCGGTTTCGGCAATGTAGTTGAGATCGTGCCCGGCAATCTGGGCCTTCGGGCCTGACTGCCCGTATCCCGTGATCGAGCAGTAGATGATGTCGGGCCGGATCGCCTTGACCTGCTCGTAATCCAAGCCGAGCCGGGCCATGACACCCGGCCGGAACTGCTCGATGAGGACATCGGCGTTCTGGATCAGCGGCGTGAGGCGCGCCACCGCGTCGTCCGCCTTGAGGTCGAGCGCAACGCTCTTCTTGCCGCGGTTGAGCAGCGCGAAATACAGCGAATCGTCGCCCCAGCGCGGTGCATAGCGACGCATCTCCTCGCCTTCCGGGCGCTCGATCCGGATCACCTCGGCCCCTGCCTCGGCAAGCATCAGAGCGGCAAGCGGCCCAGGAAGGAGCGTCGAGAAATCGAGCACCCGGATGCCGGAAAGCGGCTGCTGGGACAACGATATCTCCCCCAGTTGCGCAGGGCCGCCTTACGGAAACAGGTCCGTCGGCAGCAACCCGTTGGCCACAAGGTAAAGTACTGTCGTCAAGGTGGCCACCGACAGCACGGTACCCATCAAAATGCCCGTCGAGGCCCGTTCCACGTAGACTCCGTATTGCTGTGCCAGGATGAAGACATTGAGCGCCGGCGGGAGGGCGGCCATCAGCACCGCCGTATAAACCCACACGGGCGGGAAGGTCCCCACAAGGCTCAGCAAGACCAGCACCAGCGCCGGATGGACCATCAGCTTGATCACGGCGTAGACGGGCAGCTCGGGCGCGGTCCGTTTGACGGCGCGCTGTGCCACCGTCACGCCCATGGCGAACAGAGCACACGGCGCGGCAGCATTGGCGAGGAACTCCAGCATGGTGTCGATCGCATCCGGTGGGCGAACCTCGAGCCACGCCGCGACCACCCCGGCCGCGGTCGCGATGATGAAGGGATGAAGAAGGATACGCCGCGCGATCTCGCCCGCCATTCCGACGAGGCTGAGCTGCTCCGCGCGGCCCAACGCCATCATCAGGGGCACCAGCGTGAAGATCAGGATGCTGTCGAACGAGAAGATCAGCGCCGTGGGAACGGTCGCCGCCGGACCCAGCGCGGCGAGCGTCAGCCCCGGCCCCATATAGCCAATATTGGAATAGCTCCCCAAGGCGGCCTGGATGCTGGCGCTGCGCAGATCGCCGCGCGAGACCCAGAATCCGACAACGAGCGCCAGGGTGAAGACGCAGAAGGTGGTGAAGGTGGTGGTCAGGACGAACGACCATTGCGCCAGCTCGTGGAACGGGGCGCGCGACACCAGCCGGAAGAACAGCGCCGGAAGGGCGAAATAGAGGATGAAGGTATTGAGCCAGACAAGGCCCTCGGAGGGCGCACGAACGATCTTGCCGGCCGCGAAGCCGAGCAGGATCAGGCCGAAGAACGGCAGCGCCAGCGAAACGACCTGCTGCAAGTCTCAAGCTCCGTCGAGCACGCCGGTGGCGGATCACGGGGAGGCACCGCGTAGCCGCACCAGGATAGTCAGGTCAATTGGCCAGCGCCGTGCGGGCCCGGATGGGGCCTATGCAGAATGTCCTCCCCTTGTCCCGTTGAATTGGTG
Source organism: Rhodobiaceae bacterium (assembly GCA_007118805.1). Taxonomy (GTDB): domain Bacteria; phylum Pseudomonadota; class Alphaproteobacteria; order Rhizobiales; family Tepidamorphaceae; genus SKQW01. The sequence goes on from SKQW01000204.1 coordinate 16,123, forward strand.
GTAGAGGGCTATGTGACCCCGCCCCCATATCCCCCAGGCAAGGAACCGCTTCCCTCGCTTGACATATCTATCGGTAGACACAAATATTGCGCGCCGTCCGGGGGCGGACGCGTATCCTGTTACGCGCAGACGAGAGTTTGGATCAGTACATTGATGAAGGCACGGAGCGCCAAATACGCGATCGGCCAGGTAGTCCGTCATCGCTTCTACTCCTTCCGGGGAGTGGTGTTTGACGTTGACCCGACCTTCGACAACACCGACGAATGGTGGCAGTCGATTCCGGAGGAGGTCCGCCCGCACAAGGATCAGCCCTTCTATCACCTCTTCGCGGAGAATTCCGAAACGGAGTATATCGCCTACGTTTCGGAGCAGAATCTGCTGCCAGACGATACCGGAGACCCGGTGCGCCATCCACAGGTGGCGGAGATCTTCGAGGGGGTCGAAGGGGGCATCTACCGCTCGCGGGAAAAGCGCCTCAACTGAGGCGCGCAAGGCCCCGAACGATCTAGCCCGCAATTCTTTGACCGACGCACACTTGATCTGGGCACACTATTGACCCGGCGCGCCAGTTCGGCGTGGCCGGCTAACCGACCACGCCGTCCGTTCCGATCAGTCCCCGGGGAGGACCCTATTCGGTGGGCGCCGCTTCGCCCCCTTGGCCCCCTTGCTCCTCCAGGAGGCGCTGACGCGCATCGGCGGCCCGCCGTTGCAGCTCATCCTGCAATTGCTGGCGCTGCTGGGCAAGTTGCTCGGTGTCGATGGGCGGTCCGTCATAGGCCTTGGTAAAGCCGATCAGGGTAAAGCCCAGCCCACGCTGCTCCCCCTCATGGTCGATCCAGTAGAGGACGAGATTATTGCCGGCTTTCAGCGCATCCACATAGTCGCTATCGATCTGCATCTCGCCGTAGCAGGCCTGTGGCAGGCACTGCGTGTAGGTGGCCTGCTCGGGCTCGGCCTCGTCGATCTGAACCGCGAAGCCGGGCGGCAGGATCGAGCCGATAGGCAGCATGGCTCGCAGGATCTTCTGATCCTCCTCGACCAGCGTCCCGACCGTCACGGCGGCGATGAACTCGCCGGTATCGGCCCGCGCCTCCTGGGTGACGAGGCAGACTTCCTGATCCTCCAGCGTCGGCTCTTCGACGCAGACCTTGACCCAGCTACCCAGGTCATCGCCCCCCTCGGCTTGGGAGGCTTCCTGAGCCTGCGCTTGCATGCCGAATCCCGCCATCGCGAAGGCGCCGGCCGCGAGGAAGACGGAAAGGCGGCGCTTTCTCAATGCCTGCGCGGAAATCTGTCGAAATTGCATAGGTCGTCCCCAAATCCTGTGCCAGATATAGCCTGAATTCTCGGTTGGCAGGCGTCCCCCCGAGCCGTGCCCGCGCACGCTTGGTCACCGTGAATTGCGGCAACACAATGTCGCGCTGCCACCACCTCGACGGTTGCGCCCACCCTTCGTTACCTCCAAGCCCAGCCTTAAATACTCCGCGATTGGAACGCAACATTTCCGGCATTTGGCCCGTCGCGTTCGCTAGCTCCAATCGCGTGACAACATAGCGAGATTGGCCCGCAACTTTCCCATCGCGATGGCCTGCGCGGTCGCGAATGTAAATGATGCAGGCTAGAATGGCCGGAGACGAATCGGAGAGCCGTCGGCGGCACATGACAGGTTTCAGCCTCGCAACCCGGATCCGGCGCCCGTATCGGGCGCCGTTCATTGCCGTCCTTGCGAGCTTGTTGCTGATCTCGCCACAGGCCGTGGCGGCGGATCGGGGGGGTCCGGATCACGGCATCGCGATGCACGGCGAATTGCTCTATCCGCCGGAATTCGAGCATTTCTCCTATGCTGACCCCGATGCGCCCCAGGGTGGACGGCTGACCCGCGCCGTCTTGGGCAGCTTCGACAGCCTGAACCCGCTGGTAGTGCGCGGCGTGCCGGCGCGCGGCTTGCGTGAATATGTCTTCGAATCGCTCATGGCGCGCAGCTTCGACGAACCGTTTTCCCTCTACGGGCTGCTGGCTGAATCGGTCGAGGCGGCCGAAGATCGCAGTTGGGTCGCATTTACCCTCAATCCTGACGCCCAGTTCTCGGATGGTGAGCCGGTGACCGTCGAGGACGTCGTCTTTTCCTGGGACGTCCTGAGGACAAAGGGGCGCCCCAACCACCGCAACTACTATAATCAGGTGAGCGAGGTCGAACAGGTCGGCGAGCGGACGATGCGCTTCACCTTCTCGGGCGAGCCGGACCGCGAGATGCCCCTGATCATGGGGCTGATGCCCATCCTGCCATCGCACTACTACGATGCCGACACCTTCGAGCGCAGCGGGCAGACAATGCCGCTGGGCAGCGGACCCTATGTCGTCGATGACGTCTCCTACGGCTCGACCATCACCTACCGGCGCGATGAGGATTATTGGGGCAACGATTTGCCTGTCACCGCAGGGCATCACAATTTCGAAGAGATCCGCTTCGAGTACTACCGGGACGCCAACACGATGTTCGAGGCGTTCCGGACCGGGGCCATCGATGTACGCCCGGAGGACGACCCGACGCGCTGGGCCACGGGTTACGACTTTCCCGCCGTGCGCAGCGGTGAAATCGTGCTGGATACGTTCGAGACTGGTGTCCCGCGCGGCATGTCGGCGCTGGTGTTCAATACCCGCCGCGCGATCTTTGCCGATCGCCGCGTGCGCAATGCCCTGCTCCACCTCTTCGACGCCGATTGGATCAATCGCAATCTGTACTACGAAAACTACGAGCGCACGGTGAGCTATTTCGAGGGCTCAGAACTGTCGGCGCGCGGCCGTCCGGCAAGCCCGCGTGAGCTCGAAATCCTCGAGCCATGGCGCGACCGGATCGACGATGCGTTTCTCGACGGCACCTATGAGCCGCCCGTCTCGGATGGCTCGGGCCGCGACCGGCGCAACATGCGCGCCGCGCTGGCCCTGCTGGCGGAGGCCGGTTGGCAGCTTGACGGCGGCAAACTGCACAATGTGGACACCGGAGAGCCCTTCACCTTCGAGATCCTGGTCGCCACGCGCGATCATGAGCGCCTGGCGTTGGCCTATTCGCAAAGCCTGGAACGGGCCGGCATTCAGGTCAGCGTCCGGCAGGTCGACTCGGCGCAGTTCGAGCGCCGCCGCCAGGTCTACGATTACGACATGATCCCCAATTTCTGGTTCGCCTCGCTGTCACCGGGCAACGAGCAGCGCTTCTATTGGGGCAGCGATGCGGCGGAGACCGAGGGGACCCGAAACTACATGGGCGTGGCCGATCCCGCCGTCGATGCGGCGATTGATGCGTTGCTTGCCGCGGAGGAACGCGAAACCTTCATTGACGCCGTCCGCGCCCTCGACCGGGCGCTGATGTCAGGCCTTTATGTCGTGCCGCTGTTCCATTTGCCGGAGCAATGGGTGGCGCGTTGGGCGCATGTGGGTCGGCCCGAAGAGGACTCGCTCTACGGCTATGTGATCGAGAGTTGGTGGCGCGTGCCCGACGGCCAGGCCGCGCAGCAATAGAAAGGGGCAACGTGATCCTCGCCGACCCGACGGAGATCGCACACTACGCTCGCGACGGGCTGTGGGGCCGGGTAACTCTGGACGGTCTGCTCTCGCGCAACGCGGCGTCCCGGCCATTGGACCTCGCCCTTGACGATGTCTCGGCGCGCGCCCAGGCCGATAGCGGGCAGTCCGGGTTGACCTGGGGGGAGCTTGATGCCCGGGTCTCGCGGCTTGCGGTGTTTTTCGCCGAGTTGGGTCTGCGCCCCGACGAGTCGATCGGCATCCAGCTTGCCAACACGGCAGAGGCCGTCATCGCGCACCTCGCCGCCTTGCGCGCTGGCCTCATTCCCCTCGCCCTTCCCTGCCTCTGGCAACGGGCGGCCCTCACCGAAGCCGCGCAGCGCCTTGCCCCCGTTGCCCTGATAACCAGCAGCACCATTGGCCCAGCCCGGCAGGCCGATACCATGCGCGAAGTCGCTGCGGACAGCGTGTCCGTGCGCTTCGTCCTTGGTTTCGGTGAGGCGGTCCCGGATGGGGTCCACTCGCTCGACGAGGTCATGGCCATGCCGCTAACGACCGAGGGCGCGGCTGTCGAGCGCGAAGACAATCCCGCCGATCACGTTGCCATGGTGACCTTCGATACGGCCACGCGCGCGCCGGCGCCGGTCGCCCGCAGCCATAACCAGTGGCTGGCGGCGGCGACCGCCTGCGTCGGCGCGGCACGCCTGGGACATCACGCCGCGCTTGCGACAACGATGATGCCCACAACGCTTGCCGGCTTGGCGACCGGCTTGGCGAGTTGGCTGCTCGCCGGCTGCCGCCTCGTCCTCGTGATGCCGGACCACATCGACGCAATTGACAGCAAGGAGGTTACGCATCTCGTCCTGCCGGGCCCGGCCGCGATGCACCTCAAGTCGCAAGGCCACGCGCCGCCGGTGAAGACGCTGCGCGTGTGGCGCGGCGGCGCTGCCTTGATTGCAACGCCGGACCCAGAGGCCATCGACATCCTGTCGCTTGGCGAACTGGCGATCTGGTCCGGCAAGCGCGGTTTGACCATCCCTCTTGCCGGCGAGGACGTGGACGAACCCCTGGCCGAACTCCTCAAGGCACGCATGCAGGGTTTGTCCCAGAAGGCGGCGGACTGCGACCAGCCGGGCGCCATGCTGCGGGGAACGCTCTCGGTCGCCGGGCCACAGCTTCCCGGTCGGCCGTTTCCGGGGGGCGACGACCAGGCCGATGGCGAAGAGAGCGCCGATCCGGACGGCTTCCGGCCGACCGGGCTACGCTGCAGCCTGACCGGCACCAGCCCGGCGGTGGTTCGCATCATCGGCTATGCCGGCGAGGTGTTCGCCCGCGGCGGCATTGCCGTGGCCGCCGAGGCGGTCGATGCGCTGTATGCTGACTGTCCGGGGGTTGCCGATGCGGCGGTGGTGCCGGTGCCGGACCCGCTGCTGGGCACGCGCTTTCACGCCGCCGTGGTCGAGCAGAGCGAAGGCGCCTGCACGCTCGAAGCCTTCCGGGCGCATCTGGCCGAGTTGGGCGCCGCGCCATATCTGCTCCCCGACGCCGTCATCAAGGTCGACAGCATTCCGCGCGGACAGAACGGGCGCACCTTGCGCAGCGTGCTCGAAACGCAGGCGGCCGCCTGAGGCAGGAGCGCATTGCATGGACCATAAGATCACCCTCGACATCATTTCCGACACGATCTGCCCCTGGTGCTTCATCGGCAAGCGCCGGCTGGAAGCCGCGCTGGAGATGCGGCCCGATCTCGATATCGACATCCGGTGGCGCGCCTACCAGCTCAACCCTGACATGCCCAAGGAAGGCATGGACCGGCGCGCCTATCTGGAGCGCAAATTCGGCCCGGACGGCGCCGAGGGCGTCTATCAGCGCATCTCCGAGGCCGGCCGGCAGGCCGGGCTTGCGTTCGCGCTGGAACGCATCGAGCGGACCCCGAGCACGACCGATTCACACCGCCTGATCCGCTGGGCGGCGACCGCCGGGGTCCAGAACGAGGTAGTGGAGGCCCTGTTCACCGCCTATTTCATGGAGGGCCGCGACATCAGCGACCCGGCGGTGCTCACCGAGATCGCCGCGGCCACCGGCATGGATCGCGCGCGCACAAGCGAGCTCCTGGACAGCGATGCCGATGTCGAATTGATCCGCGAAGAGGTTCGGCTGGCCAGCGAGATGGGCGTCACTGGCGTTCCCTGCTTCATCTTCGACAACCGCTTCGCCGTGATGGGCGCCCAGGCGCCGGAGACCCTCGTCGAGGCGTTGGACCGCGTCCGGTCCGAGGCGGCCGCCGCCGGCTAACCCCCTCAGGCCGCATCGGCAACGGCGATGGCCGCGAGCCGGCGCAGGATCACCATGGTGCCGCGAATGCGCTCTTCCGGTGTCGGCCAGTCGCGCATCAGGACGATGGTATGGTCGGGCCGCACCTTGGCCTTTCTGCCTTCCTCGCTGACGAAGGAAACCAGCGCCTGGGGGTTGGCCACCTTGTTGTTGCGGAAGCCGATGACCAGCCCCTTGGGCCCGGCCTCCAGGCGATCGATGCCGAGATTGCGGCACAGGGTCTTGATCCGCACAATGTCGAGAAGCTGCTCGGCCTCGGTCGGAAGCCGGCCGAAGCGATCCGACAACTCGGCCCCGAAACCGTCGACATCGGCCTCGTCCTCGAGCTGCGACAGCCGCCGGTAGAGGCCGAGCCGCACGTCCAGATCCTGCACGAAATGCTCCGGGATCAGCACCGCTGCCCCCATGGTGATCTGCGGCGACCACTGGCCGTCCTCCGCCTCGGCACCGTCGCGCAGGCTCGCTACCGCCTCTTCGAGCATCGACTGATAGAGCTCGTAGCCCACTTCCTTGATATGGCCCGACTGCTCCTCCCCGAGCAGGTTCCCGGCGCCGCGAATGTCGAGGTCGTGGCTGGCCAGCATGAAGCCCGCGCCCAGCGTATCGAGCGAATGCAGGACCTTGAGGCGCTTTTCGGCGCCCGCCGTTAGCTTCCGGCGCGGGGGCACGGTGATATAGGCGTAGGCACGGGTCTTCGATCGGCCCACCCGGCCGCGGAGCTGATAGAGCTGGGCCAGGCCGAACATGTCGGCACGATAGGCGATCAGCGTGTTGGCTGTGGGGATGTCGAGCCCCGATTCGACGATCGCCGTGGACAGCAGCACGTCATATTTGCCGTCATAGAAGGCGCTCATCACGTCGTCGAGCTGGCCCGCCGCCATCTGGCCATGGGCCATCGCCACCTTGACCTCCGGCACATGCTCACGCAGGAAGCTGGCCGCCTCCTCCAGATCGGCAATGCGCGGACAGACGAAGAAGGTCTGCCCGCCGCGATAATGCTCGCGCAGCACGGCCTCGCGCAGCACCACCGGATCGAACGAGCTGATGAAGGTGCGCACGGCCAGCCGGTCGACGGGCGGAGTGGCGATCAGCGACAATTCGCGGATACCGCTGAGCGCCAGTTGCAGTGTGCGCGGGATCGGGGTCGCGGTCAGCGTCAGGACGTGCACCTCGGCGCGCAACTCCTTCAGGCGCTCCTTGTGAGCGACGCCGAAATGCTGCTCCTCGTCGACGATCAGAAGCCCCAGATCGCGGAATTTGACGGTCTTGCCGAGCAGGGCGTGGGTGCCGATGACGATGTCGATATCGCCGGAGGCAAGGCCCTTCTTGGTCTCGTTGAGTTCCTTGGCGCTGACCAGCCTCGAGGCCTGGCCGATCCGTACCGGAAAGCCCCGAAAGCGCTCCACAAAGGTCTTGTAGTGCTGGCGGGCGAGCAGCGTCGTCGGCACCACGAGGGCCACCTGGCGCCCCGACAGCGCCGCGACGAAGGCCGCCCGCAATGCCACCTCGGTCTTGCCGAAGCCGACATCGCCGCAGATCAGCCGGTCCATCGGAGTGCCGCTGGCTAGATCGTCGAGCACGGCGCCGATCGCCATCTGCTGGTCTTCCGTCTCGTCATAGGGGAAGCGGGCGCAGAACTCGTCATAGGCCCCTTCCGGCGGGGTCACCACCGGTGCGGAGCGCATGCTGCGCTTGGCGGCGATGGCGATGAGCTGGCCCGCCATCTCGCGCAGGCGCTCCTTGAGCTTGGCCTTGCGCGCCTGCCAGCCCTGCCCGCCCAGCCGATCGAGCTGGACTGTTGCCTCCTCCGACCCGTAGCGCGACAGTAGCTCGATGTTCTCTACCGGCAGGAACAGCCGATCGCCGCCGTGATAGTGCAGTTCAAGGCAGTCATGGGGCGCGCCGGCGGCATCGATCGTCTTCAGGCCGGTGAACCTGCCGATGCCATGGTCGACATGCACCACGTAGTCGCCGGGCGACAGACTCGTGACCTCGGTGAGGAAATCCGCCCCGCGCTTGCCCTTGCGCCGGGGCCGCACGAAGCGGTCGCCGAGGATGTCCTGCTCGCCGATGACGGCGAATGCCGGTGTGGTAAAGCCCCGCTCGATGCCGAATACGGCGAGCCCCACCTCGCTCGGCCTGAGGCCCTGCGCCTCGGGCCAGTCGCCCACGGGAACCGCCCCGGTGAGCCCGTGATCGCGCAGCATGTCGCCCAGCCGCTCGCGCGAGCCCTCGCTCCAGCAGGCCACCACCACGCGCCGACCTTCCTCGGCGAGCGCCCTGGCATGGGCGGCGACGACATCGAACAGGCTGAGTGAATCGTCGTTTCGCTCCGGGGCGAAGCTGCGCCCTTCCCGCGCCCCGAGATCGAAGACTGGCCCCGTCCCCTCGCCCTCGGGCACCTGGAAGGGCGACATGGCCGCCACGGCCCGCGCGCCCAGCCGCTCTTCCCATTCCTCGTCGGCCAGATAGAGGGCATCGGGCGCGAGCGCTCGATAAGGGGTGTCGTCGCCCGTCAGCTCGTTCGCCCGCAGCCGGGCCGCCTGATAGTCGACGATCTGGGCGCGCCGCTCGGCGCGGGCCTCCTCGATCAGTGGATCGAGCAGCACCGGCGTGTCGCCGGCATAGTCGAACACCGTCTCCAGGCGTTCGTGAAACAGTGGCAGCCAATGCTCCATGCCCTGATGCCGCCGCCCCTCGCTGATTGCCGAATAGAGCGGATCGTCGGCCGGTGGGACCCCGAGCTCGGCGACATACTGGGTGCGAAAACGACTCACCGTTTCAGCGTCGAGGGTGACCTCGCTCATCGGCACCAGCAGTAATTCGCGTTCCTGGCCGGTGGTGCGCTGGCTTTCCGGATCGAAACGACGGATCGATTCGAGCGTGTCGCCGAAGAAGTCGAGCCGAATAGGCTCGCCATGCCCGGCCGGAAAGAGGTCGAGAATGCCACCGCGCACGGCGAACTCACCGGTCTCGCGCACCGTGCCGCTTCGCTCAAAGCCATTGCGCGCCAGCCAATCGGACAAGGCGCCCATATCCGCTTGTTGCCCCGGCTTGACGAACAGGGCGGCCCCGGAAAGCCACTCGCGCGGCGGCACGCGCTGGATCGCCGCGTTGATCGTGGTCGCCACGATCTGCGGCCCCTCGGGCGCTGTGGCCAGCCGCGACAGGGCCGACAGGCGCTGGGCCACGATCTCGGCCGCCGGGGACACCCGGTCGTAAGGCAGGCAGTCCCAGGCCGGCAGGCTCACGATCTCGACATCCGGCGCGAAGAATCGGGCGCCGTCGTTAAAGGCGGCGAGTCGCTGCGCGTCCCGCAGGACGACGAGAATGCGCTCCCCGCCCGCGGCGAAGCGCGCCCGGGCGAGGTCGGTCGCCACCACGGCCTCGAAGCCCTCGGGCGCGTGAGCGAGCGTCAGCCGACCGGGACGGTCGAGCAATGCGGGATCGAAGGTCCCGGAATGGGATCGGAACGGAGCGGTCACGATCGGTTGTTGTCCTGAACGGTGGGATTGGTCGAATGAAACACGCGGATCGCGTCGATGAGCCGCTGGTTGTCCTCGCTGTTGGCGCGGCCGGCGCCGGTCAGCCAAGCCAGAAGCTCCGAGTCGGGTATATCGAGCAGAGTCTCGAGGCGCGCAAGATCGCCCCGCGACATTTCCGGGACATGGGCGTCGGCGAAGCGCCCTAGCAAGAGGTCGACCTCCCGCATGCCGCGATGCCAGCAGCGGAAGACGAGGCGACGACGCCGAGTCTCGTCGGACAGCTCAATGGGATTGGCGGGCAGCATAGGATCTCCGGACCGGGCGATCACAGCGCGCGGTATAGCGCGGCGCCGGGCGCCAGGCCAGTGCGGACGAGATTCCCGGCCGGACAGATACCCGCCCGCTGTGCTACAGCGGCGGCGGATCGAACCGTGGACGAGCCCGAGATGCGGCCTGCCGAACTCAATCCCCTGTTCGCCGCCATCACCGACCTGCCCGGCGTCGGCGGCAAGCTGGGGAACCTGTTCGCCCGGCTACTGGGCAGCGAGGAGGGCGGCGGCCCGCTCGTGATCGATTTGTTGTGGCATCTGCCCACCGGCGTCATCGACCGGCGCCATCGCCCGCCCCTCGGCGAAGCCCGCGCGGGTGAGATCGCAACCCTGAGGGTGAGCGTGGCCGCCCATCATCCGCCCCCGCCGGGACGCAGCCGTACGCCCTATCGCATCTACTGTCATGACGAGACCGGGGACCTCGCCATCGTCTTCTTCAATGCCCGGCGCGATTGGATCGAGCGCACCCTGCCGGTCGGCGCAACCCGGTGGGTCAGCGGCCGGCTGGACGACTATGGCGGCCACCTCCAGATGGCGCATCCCGACTTCATCGTGGCCGAGGCCGACCTCGACCGCATTCCCCCGATCGAACCGGTCTACCGGCGCACCGACGGGCTCACCGGCGGCGCGATCACGCGCGCCGTCGCGGCGGCCCTGGAGCGCCTTCCCGAGGTGCCGGAATGGCAAGAGGAGAACTGGCGCAACAGCCATGGCTGGCCTGGTTTCGCCGACGCCCTGAGGCGGGTTCACCGACCCGCCCTCCCCGAGGACGCCACGCCCGAAAGCCTTGCCTGGTCGCGCCTTGCCTATGATGAATTGCTGGCCGGGCAGCTTGCGCTGGCCCTGGTGCGCGGACATCTGCGGCGAGCCAGGGGCACGCCGCGTATCGGCGACGGGTCGAGGCGCTCCCGCATCATCGCGGCGTTGCCCTTCGAGCTGACCGGCGCGCAGCGCCGGGTAATCTCGGAGATCGAGCAGGACCTCGCACGCCCTGAACGCATGCTGCGGATGCTCCAGGGCGATGTCGGCAGCGGCAAGACACTGGTCGGTCTGCTTGCCATGGCGACGACATCGGAAGCCGGTGCGCAATCCGCGCTCATGGCCCCCACCGAGCTGTTGACCCGCCAACACTACCGCACCATCCAACCGCTCGCCGAGGCGGCCGGCCTGTCCGTCGCCGTGCTCTCTGGCCGCGAGAAGGGCAAGGAGCGCGAGGCGGTGCTCGCCAGCGCCGCCGCGGGCGACGTCGACATCCTTGTCGGCACCCATGCGCTGTTCCAGTCCGGCGTGGCGTTCCGCGAGCTGGGCCTCGTGGTCGTCGACGAGCAGCACCGGTTCGGCGTCCACCAGCGCCTGGCGCTCGCCTCCAAGGGGCAGGCTGTCGACATGCTGGTGATGACGGCAACGCCAATTCCGCGCACCCTGCTGCTCACCCATTACGGTGACATGGATTCAAGCCAGCTCACCGACAAGCCGGCCGGCCGGCAGCCGGTTCAGACCCGCACGGTTTCGGCGGAGCGCCTTGAGGAGGTGGTGGGCGCTGTGCGCCGCGCGGTCGACGGCGGCGAACAGGTCTACTGGGTGTGCCCCCTGGTCGAGGAGTCAGAGGCGCTCGAGGTAACCTCCGCCGAAACCCGCTTTGCCGAGCTGAAAACTATATTCGGCGAGCGGATCGGCCTGATCCATGGCCGGATGAGCGGGCCCGACAAGGACGCGGCCATGGCCCGCTTCCTGTCCGGGGATATCCGGGTTCTGGTGGCGACGACCGTGATCGAGGTCGGCGTCGACGTGCCCGATGCCACGATCATGGTGATCGAGAACGCGGAGCGCTTCGGCCTCGCCCAGCTCCACCAGCTACGCGGCCGGGTGGGCCGCGGGGCCCGCGCATCCCATTGCCTGCTGCTCTATCGCGGCCCGCTCGGCGAGACTGCGCGTGCCCGGTTGGCTATCCTGCGCGAGAGCGATGACGGCTTCCGCATCGCCGAGGAGGATCTGCGGCTGCGCGGGGGCGGCGAGGTGCTCGGCACGCGGCAGAGCGGGATGCCGGACTTCGCGGTTGCCCGCCCCGAGGCCCATCTCAAGCTCGTCGAGGCGGCGCGCGATGACGCCCGGCTTATCCTCGATCGCGACCCGCGTCTTGAGGGCCCGCGCGGACGCGCGCTGCGGCATCTGCTCTATCTGTTCCGGCGCGACTCGGCGATGCAGCTGGTGGCTGCGGGCTGACAGCGTAGGCCCCGGCGCGCCGGGCCTTACTTACGAGTCCGCGGCCTCGGGCTTTCTTGACGACGGAACGTCGTCCAGATCGGTCAGCAGCGGAGCCGGACGCTCGGCGGTCGGCAGTTCGCCGCCGGCCAGCTCCCTGGCCCGCCATTCGGGCACCACCAGCCCGGCCGAGATGACGGCTTTCGCCGCATCCTCGACCGTCATCTCGAGGATCGTCACATCGCGTTTCGGCACGAACAGCAGATAGCCGGAAGTGGGGTTCGGCGTCGTCGGCAGGAACACGCTGTAAAGCTCGGCTTCGTCCCCGCCGGCATGGACGGCAACCTCGCCGCGGGTCTCTGTCGACACGAAGACGATCGACCACAGCCCCTTGCGGGGGTATTCGATCAGCCCGACCTGCTTGAAGGTGGGCGAGGACTGGGACAATACGGTCTCGAAGATCTGCTTGAGACCGCGATAGATCGAGCGCACCAGCGGCATGCGGTCGAGCATCAGCTCGCTGTAGCGCACGATGGTGCGACCGAACAGATTGGCCGTTGCGGCCCCCAGCAGCGTCAACGTGACGACGGCGACGATTACGCCGAAACCGGGCACGGTGAACGGCAGATAGGTGTCCGGGTTGTAGTCGGACGGGATCAGGGGCTTGACCCAGGAGTCGATCCACCCGATCAGCGACCACGTAATGTAGATCGTGATCGACAAGGGCGCGGCGATGATCAGCCCGGTGAAGAAGTAGTTGCGCAGGCGCAGGAATACCGCCGTGCGATGTCGCTCCGGCGGTTCCGGCTGCAACAGTCCCGGGATCGGCTTCTGCTCGTTTTCGCTCATCTCACATCGCGGCCCGCCGCTCCCGTGACGGGGTCATGTCCGGGTAAAATTTATTCCGCGGCGCGCAGCTTATGCAACTGGCGATCCCGTGCGCCTCGGCGGCGGCGCCTGTCGGCCCCGGATACGGCCCATCCTATTCAACCGTCACCGACTTGGCGAGGTTCCGCGGCTGATCGACGTCGGTGCCCATGAACACGGCCGTATGGTAGGCGATGAGCTGCACCGGGATCGCATAGACGATGGGCTGCACGAAGGCCGGCGTGTCGGGGATCACCAGCTTGGCCAGCATGTGGTCGCCGGCGGCCGCCGCACCGGCGGCATCGCTCAACAGGACGATCAGGCCGCCGCGCGCGGCAACCTCCTGCATGTTCGACACTGTCTTGTCGAACAGCTCGTCCGACGGGGCCACGACGATGACCGGCACCGCCTCGTCGATCAGCGCGATGGGGCCGTGCTTGAGCTCGCCGGCGGCATAGCCCTCGGCATGGATATAGGAGATCTCCTTGAGCTTAAGCGCTCCCTCGAGGGCCACCGGAACGCTGTAGCCGCGGCCGATATAGAGCACGTCGCTGGCCCGCGCGAGCTCCTTGGCGAGATCCTCGATCTCGTCCTCCAGTCGCAGCACCTGGGAGATCAGGCGCGGCACCTCCATCAAGTCGCTGACCAAAGCGCTTTCCCCCGCGCCGTCGAGGACGCCACGGCCCCGGCCGGCGGCGATTGCGAGGCAGGCTAGCGCGGCGAGCTGGCAGGTGAAGGCCTTGGTCGAGGCCACACCGATCTCCGGCCCGGCAAGGGTCGGGAACACCAGATCGGCCTCCCTTGCCATGGTCGATTCCTGCACGTTGACGATCGCCAGCGTGGTCTGGCCGGCCTTCTTGCAGTAGCGCAGGCTGGCCAGGGTATCGGCGGTCTCGCCGGACTGGGAGACGAAGACCGCCAGGCCATTCTCCGCCATCGGCGGGTCGCGGTAGCGGAACTCCGAGGCTACATCGACCTCCACCGGCAGCCGCGCATAGCGCTCGAGCCAGTATTTCGCGACCAGGCCGGCATAGTAGGCGGTGCCGCAGGCGGAGATCGTAATGCGGTCGAGCTTGGCGAAATCGAGCTGGAAGCTCTCTGGCAACCGCACCCGCCCGTCGACCATGTCGATGTAATGGGCGAGGGTGTGCGCGACCACTTCGGGCTGCTCGTAGATCTCCTTGGCCATGAAATGGCGATAATTGCCCTTGTCGACCAGCATCGCCGTCGCCACCGATTGGCGCACCGGCCGCTCGACCGGATTGCCGTCCTGGTCGAAGACCTTGAGGTGGTGGCGCGTCACGACCGCCCAATCGCCCTCCTCGAGATAGGTGATGGCATTGGTGAAGGGGGCAAGCGCGATCGCATCGGAGCCGAGATACATCTCCCCATCGCCGTGGCCAATGGCCAGCGGGCTGCCGCGCCGAGCCGCAATCAGCAGCTCTTCCTCGCCGGCGAACAGCATCGCCAGGGCGAATGCCCCTTCCAGGCGGGCCAGCACATTGCGCACCGCTTCGACCGGCCCCTCACCGGCATCGAGTTCGCGGGTGACGAGATGCGCCACGACCTCGGTATCGGTGTCCGTCTCGAAGCGCCGCCCGGCGGCGGCAAGCTCGTTCTTGAGCTCACGGAAATTCTCGATGATTCCATTATGCACGACCGCCACGCGGTCAGTGACATGCGGGTGGGCGTTCCGTTCGGTGGGCGCGCCGTGAGTCGCCCAGCGCGTGTGGCCGATTCCGATGGTCCCGGACAGAGGTGCCTCGGCCAGGCGAGAGTCGAGATTGACCAGCTTGCCTTCGGCGCGCAACCGGGTGAGCTGGCCGGCCTCCAGCGTCGCAACGCCCGCCGAATCATAGCCGCGGTACTCCAGCCGCTTGAGCGCGTCCACCAGGCGCGGCGCCACCGCTTCCTTGCCGATAATGCCCACAATCCCGCACATGCGCGTCCCATCACCCGTTCAGCCACGAAGCAGCCCGCCCGATAGCGCGCGCATCGCGGGCTGGAAAGTCAATTCTTCTATCGCAACCTAACCGGGTTTGCTGCCCGCCCGATGCACTCGGAGCCCGTTTGAGAGTTAACCCGCCTCGCCCTTCGGCTCGGCCTTGCGCTTGAGGTTGGTGACCCATCCCGGCTTCTCGACCTGGCGCGCCCGGCCGATTGCCAGCGCGTGGGGCGCGACGTCCTTGGTGAGGACGGTCCCGGTGCCGACATAGGCGCCCTCCCCCACACGGACCGGGGCGACCAGCGCCGTGTTCGAACCGATGAAGGCGCCCGGCCCGATATCGGTGAAATGCTTGGCGACGCCGTCATAGTTGCACGTAATCGTGCCGGCCCCGACATTGGCGCCTTCGCCCACTCTCGCATCGCCGATATAGGTGAGATGGTTGACCTTCGCCCCGGTCTCGACGCGGGCGGCCTTGACCTCGACGAAATTGCCGATCCGCGCCGTTGCGCCGATATCGGCGCCCGGCCGCAAGCGGGCATAGGGTCCGATCGTGGCGCGTTCAGCGATCATCGCACCCTCGATATGGGAGAAGGCGCGGATCGTGGCGCCATCGGCGACGGTCACCCCCGGCCCGAAGAAAACATGCGGCTCGACAGTGACATCGCGGCCGATCTTCGTATCGTGACTGAGGAACACCGTGTCCGGAGCGATTAGCGTCGCGCCGCCGGCCAGCGCCGCCTGACGCAGGCGCTGCTGCGCTGCCGCCTCGGCCTCGGCCAACCCGGCACGGTCATTGACCCCGAGCACCTCCTGTTCCGTCCCCTCGACGAGTCCCACCGTCTTGCCAAGGCCCACCGCGATCTCCACGGCATCGGTTAGATAGTATTCGCCCTTGGCATTGCTGGTGCTGATCCTGCCCAGCAGCTCGGGCAAGACACCCGAGCGGAACGCCATAACGCCGGAATTGCAGAGCCTGATGTCGCGCTCCGCTTCGCTTGCGTCGCGCTCCTCGCGGATGGCGACCAGCCGCCCGCCCTCCCGGATCAGACGTCCGTAGCCGCTCGGGTTAGCCGCCTCGAAGCCCAACACGGCGACATCCGCGCCCTGCGCGAGGGACTCGATCATTGCCGTCAGCGTGCCGGGCCGGATCAACGGCGTATCGCCGTAAAGGACGACGATGTCGCCGTCATGGCCATTGACGGCCTCCCCCGCGGCGCGCACCGCATCGGCCGTTCCGCGCCGCTCGCGCTGGATGAAGGTCTGCGCGCCGGGCGCGCGCGCCACCGCATAGTCGGCAACCGCCTCCATCGCCGGCCCCACCACCACGGCAAGGTCGGCCTTGCCGTTGGCGGCCTGCGCGGCGTCCAATACGCAGCCCAGCATCGGCTGTCCGGCCACCGCGTGCATGACCTTGGGGCTGTCTGACTTCATGCGCGTTCCCTCTCCCGCAGCGAGAACGACGAACAAGGTGGCGCGAGCGGGCATTCATCTGGCTCCGATGGCAGGGACCGGTCCCCTGCCCTTCAAGCGACGGCGTCGGGACCGGTTACCGAATTGTTTATTCGCGGTCGCCACTGTAGCGACAGAATCAGATAACTGTTGGTAACGGTGCGCAACACGATGAATCAAGCCAACGCTGTCAGACGGTTGAACTATGCGGCGGAGCGTAGCGCCACCCGTGCGCGCATTGCCGCGTGCATCTGGGCCGGCGTCGCGGTGATTTCCGTGGTGGCTGCCCTGTCGACCGCCCTGAGCGAGCGGGGGACGACGCGGCTTGCCGCTCTGGCGACCTCGCCGGACACCGGATTTGCGGGCCGGATCGAGCAGCGGCTCGACCAGGGCGATGTGACCCGGCTCGCCGCCGAACTCGACCAGTTGCGCTCGCAGGTGCGGCTTCTGGCCCTTGAGAATCAGGCGCTCGATACTAGGCTTTCCGCGTCGAACGCCGAGGCGAACCCGATCGCGACGGCCTCCCTGCCCGATGAGGCGCCCGCCGAAACGTCTCCGGAACGCGGCGAAGCGCACGCGGAGTCGCCCCCCGCGGACTCCGGCGGGCCGCAGGCGGCAGGGGGCGGGCGCGGCCTGGAGTCCAACCCTGAGCGCTTCGCCCTGGAGCTTGGCAGCGGCGCCGATATCGGCGAGCTTCACGCCGCCTGGGGGACGCTCGTGGAGCGCCATCCCGACCGGCTCGGCGGGCTGGAGCCGACCGTCGGCCTCGCCGAAGGCCGCGACGATCCGGATCGCTTGCGGCTTATCGCAGGCCCTGTCGTCGACCCGGCGGAGGCGATCTCGGCCTGCATGGAGCTGCGTCAGGCGGGGACGACCTGCCATCCGGTCTCGGGACTCGGAGAACCGCTGACGGACGAATGACGGGACCCGGCTGCGGCGTTCCACGACGGCGCTGCGGCGCATAGCACAGTCCCGCGCGCCCGCCTTGTCGGTGGCTCCGGCATCTGACACAACCTGCCGTCACGTGCCCCCGGCCAGGCAGATGCCGACCCTGAGGTGCCGGGTGTCGTCGGGAGTACTACGGCCACATGCAGCGAGATGCCGCAACGGTCCGCGCCTATGCGGTCCTCGTCGTCATGCCACTGTTCTTTTCTTCGAACATGGTCATCGGGCGGGCTGCGGTCGCCGAGGTGGAACCCTGGACCCTGGCCTTCTGGCGCTGGTTCCTGGCCGCGCTCATCCTGCTTCCGGCCGCCTGGCCGGGCCTGAAGGCCCACCGCGCGACGCTCGTCGCCGAGTGGCGGCTGCTCGCCGTTCTCGGCTTCCTGGGCATGTGGGTGTGCGGCGGGGTGGTCTACCTGTCGCTGGCCCACACCACGGCCACCAACGGCGTATTGATCTATACCTCGTCGCCGGTCTTCATCCTGCTTCTGGAGATCGCGTTTCGCGGCCAACGCACGACCCTGCGCCAAGGGCTCGGAAGCTCACTGGCCATTCTCGGCGTGGCGGCGATCCTGATGCGTGGGGATCTGGCGCGGCTCCTGGCCCTGCAACTCAATCCGGGCGA
>SKQW01000096.1 GCA_007118805.1 Rhodobiaceae bacterium
CCAGGAAAACCGACAGCACCACCGCCACCGCGAACCCGACAAGCGCTACCCGCCGCGCCGCCTTCGGGCCGAAGCGGCGATTGGTCAGATCATTGACCAGGAAGGCGAAGGGATACGTAAATGCCCCCCAGGTGAGAAAGTCGGAGAGGCCCAGCGGCTCGAAGGGAAACTGGACGAGAATATTGGAGGCGACGACCACGGCCGCCATCGCCGCCACGGGCAGTGCCAGGGGACGCAGGGCCTCGAGGTTGGGCCGGATGATCACGGGCGGCGCCCGCTACACGCTCAGGACAGGCTGACCGCCTTGGCGACCTCGCGCCGCAGATGGCGCGCGCGCTCGGAAAGCTCGGCGTCCTTCGCCTTGAGCAGGAACTGATCCAGCCCGCCCCGATGCTCGACAGTGCGCAGCGCATGCGCCGATACCTTGAGACGCACGTTGCGCCCAAGCGAATCGCTCATCAATGTTACCTGACATAGATTCGGCAGGAAGCGACGCCGCGTCTTGTTGTTGGCGTGGCTAACATTGTTGCCGGTCTGGACCGCCTTGCCGGTCAGTTCACAACGCCGGGCCATATCGTAAATCCTCAGCTTGCTCGGCCGCGGCGCGCGCCAGCCGGCCTTGGCCATTGGCCTTATCGGGAGTTGGCGAGGGTATAGTGAGCGCGTGGCCAGGCGTCAAGGCGAGAGACAGGGGGCACGATCATCGTACTGCCGGAGTTCGATGGCTAACGAAGGCTTAACCGTGGCGCCTCCACCTTGCCGGAGTGAGTATAGCGAACGGAAGCGTCCGGAAGGGAAGGTTTGACGACGATGTCATCAGTGGCGTGGGCGCCGGGACGGGCCCTGGCGGCTTGGCTGAGTGCGGCGGCCCTGATTGTGGCAGGCTCTCTCTCCCCGGCAGAGGCGGCCGACTACAAGTTCCGCGCAGAGTACCGCATTAGTCTCAATGGGCTCAAGGTCGGTCAGGCCAAGCTTCTCGGACGCTTCGACGGGGCGCAATATCGGCTGGATGGTTCTGGCCAACTGGCCGGGCTGGCCGGCGCGTTCTTCGATTACAGCGGATCCGCCGCCGCAGCCGGACAGATGCGGACCGGCGGCCCGCGTCCGGCGGCCTTCAGCGCTGATGCCACTGACGGTCGGGAATCCACCTCGGTGCGCATGACCCTCGTCAATAACCGCGTGCGGGAGCTCGAACTCGCGCCGCCGGTCGACGAGGGCGAGGCGGCCCACCCCCAGCGGGTCCAACTCACCGAAGCCGACCGGCGCGACATCCTGGATCCGATGAGTGCGCTGATCTCGCTGGGTGGTTTCGACGGGCGTGATTTCGACCGTTCCGCATGCAATCGCTCGGTGCCCGTATTCAATGGGCGCGAGCGCTTCGACGTTCAACTGGAATACAGCGGTGAACGCACCATAGAGAGCCCGCGCTCCGGCGTTTACTCGGGACCGGGGCTGGTGTGCGAGGCGCGCTATCGCGCAGTTGCCGGTCATCGTGCCGATCAGGACGCGATCCGTTATCTTGAGGAGAAGGTGACCTTCGAAGTGGTGCTGGTACCCGTCGAGGGCGCGGATCTTCTGGTGCCCTATCGGGTCGGGCTGTCGACGCCGCTGGGCCGGGTTGTTCTGCATGCAACGCGCCTGGTTTCGGACGGCTCCCTGCCAACACGTTCGGCGGCCCTGCGCGATTGAACCACATGGGCGGTTGGACGTTGCTCTTTGCGTTTGTCATAACCCGGACCAATTTGGGCGTTTAAGACGCCACGCATGATCGATATCCTGCAGGGAACGAAACGCGAAACTGCCGGAGTTAGCGATTCGGACAGGGTTCGTTCTCCTTCCATTCCGGAGTTTTTGGGTGTCGCTGCCATGGCGCTGGTAACCGTCTGGGAGGGGAGCGCTTGCTTCTTGCTCTCTTTGCCATCCCATTACAGGCTGGCTTCGAGTTGACACACGGGCGCAACCACACTGCGGGGCGTATGCTCCAGGAGTTGACATGACGAGTGAGCTGGATGTCGGCCAGCATCCTGCCGCACGGGGGCGGGGCGTAACCGCGGTTCTCGGTCCGACCAATACCGGCAAGACGCATCTGGCCATCGAACGGATGCTCGGCCACGAGTCGGGCATCATCGGTTTGCCTCTGCGGCTTCTTGCGCGGGAGGTTTATGACCGGGTCGCCGCCCGTGTGGGCAAGGACCGGGTGGCACTTGTTACCGGCGAGGAGAAGATCAAGCCGGAGGATGCGCGCTATTGGATCGCCACCGTTGAGGCGATGCCGCGCGATCTCGATGTTGCCTTCGTCGCGGTCGATGAGGTCCAGCTTGCCGCCGATCTCGAGCGCGGGCATGTCTTCACCGACCGGCTGCTGCGCCAGCGCGGGCGCGAGGAGACGCTGCTGCTGGGCGCCGGCACTATGCGCGGCATTCTGTCCCGGCTGATGCCGGGGCTCAACGTCATTACCCGTCCGCGGCTGTCGCATCTCGCCTATGCCGGTCAGAAGAAGCTGACGCGCTTGCCGGAGCGCTCGGCGATCGTCGCCTTCTCGGCCAACGAGGTCTACGCCATCGCCGAGCTGATGCGGCGCCAGCGTGGCGGCGCGGCGGTGGTGCTGGGGGCACTGAGCCCGCGCACCCGCAACGCCCAGGTCGAGATGTACCAGTCGGGCGATGTCGATTTCCTGATTGCCACCGATGCCATCGGGATGGGGCTCAATCTCGACGTTGACCATGTCGCCTTCGCTTCGCGTCGCAAGTTTGACGGATGGCAGTTCCGTGACCTCAATCCTGTCGAGATGGGCCAGATATCCGGCCGCGCCGGACGTCATCTCAAGGATGGCACCTTCGGCGTGACAGGGCGCGTCGATCCGCTGGAACCGGAGCTTGTCGAACGCCTCGAAAGTCATGACTTCGCACCGGTCGAGCTCCTGCAATGGCGGAACCCCAGGCTCGACTTCAGCTCGCTCGCCGCCCTTCAGGAGAGCCTCGCCGCCACGCCGACCGAGGGTGGGCTGACGCGGGCGCTCGCTACCGACGACGCGCAGGCGCTGGACGCGGTCGCTCAGGACGAGGAAATCCGCGAATTGGCGGCCGATCCCAGGGCGGTGGAGCTCTTGTGGGATGTCTGCCAGGTCCCCGACTACCGCAAGATCGCGCCGGCCAATCATTTCGAGCTGGTGGCGACCCTCTACCGCCATCTCGTCCGCGATGGCGAGATTTCGCAGGACTGGTTCGCCGGACAGGTGGCCCATGCCGACAATGTGCAGGGAGATATCGATACGCTGTCCAACCGGATCGCCCATATCCGCACCTGGACCTTTGTGGCCAACCGGCCGGACTGGCTGGCCGATCCGGCCCATTGGCAGGAGAAAACCCGCGCCGTGGAGGATCGCCTGTCGGATGCGTTGCACGAGCGTCTGACCCAGCGTTTCGTCGATCGGCGCACGAGCGTCCTCGCCCGGCGGTTGCGCGAGAACGCCATCCTCGATTC
>SKQW01000275.1 GCA_007118805.1 Rhodobiaceae bacterium
GGGTGGCGCGCGCCGGGCGGCACCACCGGCTGGCTCGTTCTTTCGCCGGCGAGCTTGGGCCACAACGCGCGCTCCAGGCGCTCGATAAAGGCGGCCATGTGCCGGATCGCACTGTCACCGAGGAACGGCATCGAGCCATGGGCCACCCGCCCGAACGTCTCGATCTCGGCCCACCAGACACCGCGGTGGCCAAGACAGACGCGATCGACATTGAGCGGTTCTGGAATGATCACATGGTCGACGCGCGGGCGGGAGAAAAAGCCCTTGCCCGCGAGATGGGCGACGCCACCATAGCCCCCGGACTCCTCGTCGACAGTGCCGGAAATCTCGATCGCCCCGGGAAGATCCGGGCGGTCGTCGATGAGCGCCTCCATGGCGACTATGGCGGCCGCGATGCCGCCCTTCATGTCGCACGCCCCGCGCCCGTAGACCCGCCCCTCCCGCACCTCGCCGGCGAACGGATCGACGGTCCAGCCGAGGCCGGCCTCCACCACGTCGATATGCCCGTTGAAATGCACGCAAGGCGCGGGCCCCCGCCCCTCTCGCCGGGCCACGACGTTGAGGCGCGGATAGCGCTCCGAATCGCCCGGCGTCCCCTCCCCGCGCTCATAGATGACCTCAAAGCCGCGCGCCGCCAGCCGCGCACCGATCAGCCTGGCACAGTCGGCATAGGCATCACCGGGTGGGTTCACCGTCGGGATCCGGATGAGCTCGCGGGTAAGTTCGACTAATTCCTCGGTTCGATCCTCGATTCGCGCTGAAAGCCGGTCCCGCATTGCCGCTCCGTTCCGTCCTGGCCATCTGCGGACAATCTGGCCCGCATCGGCCCGGCCAGGCAAGTGGCAGCCGCGCCGCCAGTTCACCGCAAGACTCTTATGCAGGTGGCCGCATTGCGCCCGGCCGCGGTCCATGGCTCTGTTCCGCACAGCGGGGGGCGTGTTACGCCCACTTGCCGCAAGTCGGAGCATGGAGGCGGGGATGCGAAATACACATGTGCTGATGCCCGGGCCGATGGCCCGGACCATCGTCGAGCAGCTCGATGCCAACTTCACGCTGCACAAGCTTTGGGAAGCCGAGGATCCCGATCGGCTGATCGCAGACAATGCCGAACGGATCGAGGCGATTGCCACCGGCGGGCACCGGTCGGTGGACGGCCCGTTCATGCAGCGCTTTCCCAATTTGAAGATCGTGGCCAATTTCGGGGTCGGCTACGACACGGTGGACGCGGCCTGGGCCGGTCAGCACGGCATCTATGTCTCCAACACGCCGGATGTCCTCACCGAAGAGGTGGCGGACACCGCGCTCGGCCTGCTGCTGATGACCGTGCGCCAGCTTTCGGAAAGCGAACGCTATCTGCGGGCCGGGCGCTGGGAGAAGGAAGGCGCGTTCGCGCTTACCAAGGCAACCCTGCGCAACCGGACGGTCGGGATTGTCGGTCTTGGGCGAATCGGCAAGGCCATTGCACGGCGCCTCGACGCGTTCCGCGTGCCGGTGGCTTATCACGGCCGTTCCGAACAGGCAGGCGTGCCGTATCGCTATTATGACGACCTCAAGGCGATGGCCAGCGATGTCGACATCCTGCTTTCGGTGGCGCCGGGCGGACCGTCGACGCATCACATGATTTCCACCGAGGTGCTCGACGCCCTGGGACCCGACGGCATTCTCGTCAATGTGGGACGGGGCTCGGTGGTCGACGAAGCTGCGCTGATCGCCGCGCTCAAAGAGGGCCGGCTCATGTCGGCCGGCCTCGACGTCTTCGAGAATGAGCCCCACGTGCCCGCCGAACTGATGGCCATGGAGCACGTGGTGCTGTTGCCCCATGTCGGATCGGCGTCGGTCCATACCCGCCAGCAGATGGGCCAGCTCGTCGTCGACAATCTGAAATCGTATTTCGAGACCGGCAAGCCGCTGACACCGGTCGCCGAAACGCCGCTACGCGACTGAAGGTCAGTCCTGGGCAGCCAGCGTCCTGAGCTGGCTGCCCTCATCGTCGAAATTGGCCGGGTGGAGCCATTGCTCATAGGCATACTTCACCCGCGGCCACTCATCGTCGGTGATGGCGAACCAGGCGGTGTCGCGGTTGGCGCCCTTCACCACCATGTGCTTCCTGAACACGCCTTCATAGCGAAACCCGAGCCTCAGCGCGGCGCGCTTGGAGGCCTCGTTGGCATTGTCGCACTTCCACTCATAGCGCCGATAGCCAAGCTCTTCGAAAGCGCGCCGGGCCATGAGATACATCGCTTCCGTGGCCGCCGCGGTGCGCTGAAGCGACGGCGCATAGCAGATGTGGCCGACCTCGATCACGCCGTGCTCCGGCGTCACCCGCAAATAGCTGGCAACACCCGCCGCCCGGCCGGTGTCGCGCGGGATGATCGCATGAAAGAAGGGATCGTTGCCGCACATGGTGCGCCGGGCGTGGGAAACGTAGGACAAAAGATCAGGGAACGGCCCGTAGGCCATGTAATCCCACAGCCGGCCCTCGGTATCGGCGGAGAAGGCCTCGAAGAGATGGCGGGAATGGGCGCCGACCTCGAACGGCTCGAGCCGCACCAGCCGGCCGTCCATCGGCTGGCGTGGCGGGCGCGGGCGCGGTGTCCAGTCGCGAAGGTCTGCGGAAGGGTTCTGGAGCAAGGCGGCGGCTCCTCCTGGCTGGGCGTGTCCCTGGATATGCGACCAAAACACGGCACGCCGCAACCCCATCGGCGGTTCGGCAGGCCATGAAACACCCCCAGAATGGCCGAGCCGTGCGGATTAGCGCGCCCCGGCCAGGCCCCGTATCAGCGCGGCAAGCCCCGCCCGAACCTCCCCCGAATCGTGCCCGCCGTCGATCATCAGCGCGGCGCGATCATAAGCGGCACCGAGGAGCCCGGCCATCGTCTCCAGGGGCAGCTCGCGAATGGCGCCGGCGCGCATGGCTTCGTCCAGGCCTTCGCGCAGCGTCCGTCCGCCATGCCGCGCATCGATCTCGTCGATCTTCCCTCGACCCAGCACGGCCGGCCCGTCGAGCAGAAGCAGTCGGGTTCGGCCAGGCTCGGCCATGGCGTCAAGAAACGCCTCGCCGCCCTTGATGAGCGCCTCGATGGGGTCGCGCCCTTGCGGGGCCGCGCGCTCGATCCCGGCGGCGACCGCCGCCGCCTCGGCCTCCGCCACTGCCGCGAAGAGGGCCCGCTTGTCGCTGAAGTGATGATAGAGCGCCCCCCGCGTTACCCCCGCCGCGGCCACGATCTCCGGGGTGCCCGTAGCGCCATAAGACTTCGCGACGAAGAACCGTCTTGCCGCCGCGGTGAGAGCCGCCCGCGTCGCCGCGGTGCGGTCGCGGTTGCTGCGTCGTTCGCTTTTCACTTGCATGCATGCAGCCTGTATGTTTCCTTGGACATGCAGATTGTATGTTTCTAGCCGCGCGAGGGAAAGCCCCATGAAATCGACCAGCTACTACCCGGTGATCATGACCGACGATGTGCGCGGGACGGCCGCCTTCTACGTCAGCCATTTTAGGTTCCAGTGCCTGTTCGACAGCGACTGGTATGTCCATCTCCAGTCGGCGGAGGACGCCACTGTGAACCTTGCCATCCTGTCCGGCGACCATGAGACGATCCCGCCCCAAGCCCGGGGCCGCGCCGCCGGGATGATCCTCAACTTCGAGGTTGAGGACGTCGACGGCGAGTATCGCCGGTGCATGGAGGCCGGTCTGCCGATCCTCATCGCGCTGAGAGACGAAGAGTTCGGCCAGCGGCACTTCATTACCGCCGATCCCAACGGTGTCCTGATCGATGTCATCAAGCCGATTCCGCCGAGCGCGGCGTTCGCCGCCCAATATCCGGACCAGGTGCTGCCGTTGTGATCGCCGCCGCAGAACAGGCGGGGCCGGCCAAAGGCGGATGACGGCAGGGGCGGCGCTGCGGCCAACGGCTAGAGCGCCACCACCCTGCCCTCGCGCAGCGTCACCTGGCGGTCCATGCGCCGCGCGAAGTCCAGATTGTGGGTGGCGATCAGGGCGGCCACTCCGGTGCCGTGCACCAGCCGCATCAAAATATCGAAGACATGCTCGGCGGTCGTCGGATCGAGATTGCCGGTCGGCTCGTCGGCCAGCAGGAGGCGCGGCGCGTTGGCGACGGCCCGGGCGATGGCGACCCGCTGCTGCTCGCCGCCCGAAAGCTCACTTGGGCGATGGGTGGTGCGCTCGGACAGGCCGAGGAAGCCGAGCAATTCGTCCGCCCGGCGGCCCGCCTCGGCGCGGTCGAGGCCGGCAATGAGCTGGGGCAGCATGACGTTTTCCCGCGCGGTGAACTCGGGCAGCAGGTGGTGAAACTGGTAGACGAACCCAATCGAATTGCGTCTCAGCGCGGTGCGCTGGCGGTCGTCGAGATGGGTGGCGTCGGTATCGGCGACCTGGACGGTGCCCCCGTCCGGCCGCTCCAAAAGACCAGCCACGTGCAAGAGAGTCGACTTGCCTGCCCCCGACGGGCCGACCAGCCCCACGATCTCGCCCGGATACATGATCAGATCGGCGCCGCACAGCACGTCGAGCCGCGCTTCGCCCTGCCGGTAGCCGAGCTCGATTCCCTCCAGGGCGAGCGCCGCCGTGCCCGCCCCCGCTTCCTGTGTCGCGTGCTGTTCGTTCATCGGCTCATTCGTAACGCAACGCCTCGACCGGATCGAGGCGCGCCGCGCGCCAGGAAGGATACAAGGTCGCCAGGAAGGACAGCCCCAGCGCCATCAGCACCACCGCGAGGACGTCGTCGGCGTGCATCTCGGCCGGCAGCTGGGTCAGGTAATAAAGTTCCGGCGCGAACAGCTCGGTCCCTGTGACCGACGAGATGAGCTGGCGAATGGCTTCCACATTCCAGCTCACCACCGCTCCGAGGACGAGCCCGGCCGCGGTGCCGACCACGCCGATCGAGGCACCGGTAATGAAGAAGACCCGCATCACCGCGCCTTGCGTTGCTCCCATTGTCCGCAGGATCGCGATGTCATGGCTCTTGTCCTTAACCAGCATGATAAGGCCCGAGATGATGTTGAGCGCCGCGACCAGCACGATCAGGGTAAGGATCAGGAACATGACGTTGCGTTCCACCTCGAGCGCGGAGAAGAACGTCACGTTGCGCTGGCGCCAGTCGGTCAGAAAGATGGGCCGTTCGGCGGCAGCCTCGACCGGTCCGCGAAACGCGGCGACGGTGTCCGGGTCCTCGATGAAGATCTCGATCCCGCTCACCGTCTCGCCGAGATTGAAGTAGGCCTGCGCCTCCTGCAGGGGCATGAAGACATAGGTGCTGTCAAATTCCGACATGCCGATCTCGAAGATCGCGGCGATCGGATAGGCCTTGACCCGCGGCGTCGTGCCGAAGGGCGTGGCCGCGCCGCGCGGGGAGATGAGATTGATGGCATCGCCCACCCGAAGCCCCAAGCGCTCGGCCAGGCGGCTGCCGATAACCACCGATTCAGGTTCGAAATCGTCGAGCGCGCCGACAAGCACATTATCCGCGATGGTCTCGAGTTCGCGCAGGTCATCGCGCCGCATGCCGCGCACCATGGCCCCGAAGCCGGCAACCGGCGAGGAGGCCAGGACCTGCCCCTCGACGAAGGGAAAGGCCAGGGTGACGCCGGACACCTGTCCGACACGCTCGCTCACGACGTCAAAGTCGGTGAGTTCAGAATCCATAGGCTGGATGACCAGATGCCCGTTGAGCCCGAGGATGCGGTCGAGAAGCTCGGTCCGGAAGCCGTTCATCACCGCCATCACGATGATCAGCGTCGCCACCCCGAGCGTAATGCCGAGCAGCGAAAAGCCCGCAATGACGGAAATCACGCCCTCCTTGCGGCGGGCGCGCAGATAGCGCAGCGACAGCATCCATTCGAACGGCGCGAACGGGCGGGTCGCACGCGGCCTGGCAGCATCCTCGTTCATGCCGCGCCCCTGCCCTCCGCGGCGCCACCGAGAAGCTGCGACAGGGCCGAATCCACCGAGATCGACTGGCGCTCGCCGGTCGCCCGGCGCTTGAGCTCGACGGTTCCCTCCTTGAGCCCGCGCGGCCCGACGATGAGCTGCCAGGGTAGCCCGATCAGATCCATGGTGGCGAATTTGGAGCCGGCGCGCTCTTCGGTGTCGTCATAAAGCACGGCGCGGCCGGCATTGCCGAGTTTGGCGTAAAGCTCATCGCAAGCGGCATCGCTCTTGGCATCGCCGCTCTTGAGGTTGACCAGCGCGACATCGAACGGGGCGATGGCATCGGGCCAGATAATGCCGTCATCATCGTGGCTGGCCTCGATGATCGCCGCGACCAGGCGCGACGGCCCAATGCCGTAGGAGCCCATATGCACCGGCTTGTCGGTTCCGTCGGGACCGGTGACATAGGCCTTCATTGGCTCGGAATACTTGGTTCCGAAGTAGAAGATGTGGCCGACCTCGATGCCGCGGGCCTCGATCCGGCGGTCCTTCGGGACCTCGGTCTCGAATCGGCCCGCATCGTGCTTCTCGTCGGTCGCCGCGTAGGAGCCGAGCCAGGAGTCCACGATCGGCTGCAGGTCGCCTTCGAAATCGACATCGGCGGCGGGAATCGGCAGGTCGAGCAGATCGGCGTCGCAGAACACCTCGCTCTCCCCCGTGGAGGCGAGGATGATGAATTCGTGGCTCATATCGCCGCCGATGGGACCGCTATCGGCCGCCATCGGGATCGCCTTCAGCCCCATCCGCGCAAAGGTCCGCAGATAGGCCACGAACATCCTGTTATAGGCGCGCCGGGCGCTGTCGGCGTCGAGGTCGAACGAATAGGCGTCCTTCATCAGGAACTCGCGGGACCGCATGACCCCGAAACGCGGGCGCACCTCGTCGCGGAACTTCCACTGGATATGATAGAGGTTGAGCGGCAGATCGCGGTAGCTGCGGACATAGGCGCGAAAGATCTCGGTGATCATCTCCTCATTGGTCGGGCCGAACAGCATGTCGCGCTCGTGGCGATCCTCGATCCGAAGCATCTCCCGCCCATAGTCGTCATAGCGGCCGCTCTCGCGCCACAGATCGGCCGGCTGGATCGTCGGCATCAACAGCTCGACGGCGCCGGCGCGGTTCTGCTCCTCGCGCACGATCTGCTCGACATTGCGCATGGCGGTCAGCCCGAAGGGCAGCCAGGCATAAATCCCGGCCGCCTCCTGCCGGATCATCCCGGCCCTGAGCATCAGGCGGTGGGACACGATCTCCGCTTCCTTCGGCGTCTCGCGGAGAATCGGCAGAAAATAGCGGCTCAGGCGCATGCTGGACCCTTGAGTCGGTGGATCGTTCCTGGGGCGAGACAAAGCGCATCGGCCGCCAAAACACAAGGGTCCGAAGCGCCCGTTTCGCCCCCGCGCGCGGCCAATTAATGTCATCGGTGTGGATTCGATGTGACAAAGCATCTTGCAAGTGCGCCCGAAACCGGTATTGTAGCTTGCACAAGAATGAGGCTCGTTGCTTGGATCTTGTTCACAATCAAGACCAGCAGGGACGGCCCAAGTCTGGGGAGGACGCACGCTCCCGCACCCTTTAGGGTCTTGCGGGTGGAGCGCAGATAGGCTCGACGCGGTCTCACGTCGACCGAGAATCGGCGAACTCCAGCAAGGCTCCGGCCTTGCTTTTTGTTTGCGAGCCCCCTTCATTGCCGATGTCATCACCGACCCGGCCGCCCGCCAGCGATGGCGGTGACCGGGTCTCGTATCGCCGGTGGTCCGCGACTACCCGCGATGCCGTACCCTGTGCCCACGCAGGCCGATGTCCAGCGACAGCCGCGCTCCATAGCAGAGCCGGCAATGATGGGCGCGGCAACGGGGATGCGAATGTCGGCTTCGACCCACGCGATGCGCACGTCCCTCGCACTCGAAGCAGATCGGCTGGCCCGATCAGGCGGGCACCGTCTCAGTCTCCGGGCGCGCCGAGCCGTCGGCGACCTTGATGACCGGTTCCATCCGCTCCAGCTGCTCGCGCTCAAGATGGCACGCGATGGCGTGGCCGTCCGAGAATGTCTGGATTGGCGGCTTCTCGGTCTCGCAAAGGCCCTCGATAACGTAAGGACATCGGGTACAGAATGGGCAACCCTGCGGCGGATTGGTGGCCGAGGGCAGTTCACCCGAGATCAGCACTTTGCGCTTTTCAATATGCGTGTCGGCGATCGGTACCGCCGACAGCAGCGCCTCGGTATAGGGGTGATAGGGCGGCGCGAATATCTCTTCGGTCGTGCCCTGCTCCATGATCTGGCCGAGATACATGACCACGATCCGGTCTGCCAGATAGCGCACCACCGAAAGGTCGTGGCTGATAAACAGGAGCGTGGTGCGGTGATCGCGCTGAATGTCCATCAGCAGCTCCGTCACCGCCGCCTGCACCGAGACGTCGAGCGCGGACACTGGCTCATCGGCGATGACGAGCGCCGGATTGCCGGCAAAAGCCCGGGCGATGCCGACACGCTGCTTCTGCCCGCCGGAAAGCTGGCGCGGCCGGCGCTTGGCGAAATCGCGCGGCAGCTTGACGATATCGAGCAGCTTGTGGACGCGTTCCTCGATCTTCGCCTTGTCGGTCTCGACCCCGAATTTCTTGATGACGCGGGCAATCTGGCCGCCCACCGTATGGCTCGGATTGAGGGTATCGAACGGATTCTGGAACACCATCTGGAGCTTGCCAATGGTCGCGGCGTCGCGTTTCTGAACCGGGATATTGCCGAGATCCAGATTGCCCAGAAAGACGCCGCCCGCCGTCGTCTCTTCCAGGCCCATTAGGACTTTTGCAAAAGTCGACTTGCCGCAGCCCGACTCGCCGACGATGGCGACCGTCTCCGCCTCCCGCGCGACGAAGTTGAGATCCTCGTTGGCTTTGACCGTCTTAGTCTCGCCGCCGGCGATGAACAGTGCGCTCTCCTCGATCTCGTAGTGCTTCTTCATGTCCTCGACACGAAGCACCACGTCGCCAGCCTCGACCGGCGGGCGTTCATCCGCCTTGGGCTTGGCCGCCTCCCAGTCGATCTCCTCGAACCGCACGCAGCGCACGAAATGGTCCGAGCCCACGCCCGTCTCGCGCATGCGGATGGCGCCCTCATCGCATCGTCCCGCCTCGTAGAAATCGCAGCGCGGCCAGAAATAGCACCCGTTTGGCCGCTCATGCGGCAGCGGGAGCTGGCCTCGAATCGCCACTAGGGGGTGCTCGTTCTTGTCGGCGCCCGGCAGCGGAATTGAGGAAAACAATCCCCGTGTATAGGGATGGCGCATATTGTTGAAGACCGTCTCGATATCGCCCACCTCGACGGCTTCCCCCGAATACATGACCGTGATGCGGTGGCATGTCTCGAGGATCAGCCCCAGATTGTGCGAGATGTAGATCATCGAGGTGCCGAAGTTCCGCGAAATCTCGTTGATCAGCTCCACGATGCCAGCCTCGACAGTGACGTCGAGCGCGGTCGTCGGCTCGTCGAGCAGCAGAAGCTTCGGGTTGGACAGTAGCGCCATGGCGATGACCACACGCTGCTGCTGGCCGCCCGAGATCTGATGGGGATAGGCATCGAGGATGCGCTTGGGATCGGGCAGTCGCACCGAGTCCAGCATCTCCAGCGCGCGCTGGCGCGCGGCATCCGGGCTCGCCCCTTCGTGATAGACCGGAACCTCAGCGAGCTGATCGCCGATCTTCATGGACGGGTTCAGCGAGGCCATCGGCTCCTGATAGACCATGGCGATGGCCGAGCCGCGGATCTGCCGGAGCTCGTCCTCGCTCATGGTTCGCATGTCGCGACCCTCGAACAGAAGCTCCCCGCCGACGATCCGGCCGTTCTGGCCGAGATACTGCATGATCGCCAGGGCCACCGTGGACTTGCCGCAGCCGGACTCGCCGACGATCCCGTGCGCCTCCCCCGGCATCAGCTTCAGATTAAAATCGACCACGGCGGGGATCTCGCCAGCCCGCGTGAAATACGAGATCGACAGGTCGCGGCATTCGAGGACGGGCGTTGCTTCGCTCATGGGTCAGCGTCCTTTCAGTCCCTCAGGCTCATCTCGCGCAGCCCGTCCGCCATCAGATTGAAGCCGAGGATCAGGCTCGACACCGAAAGCGCCGGAACGATGAGCATGTACGAGAACTGCCACAACAGGGCGCTCGCCGAGGCCTCGCGGATCATCAGCCCCCAGTCGGGGTCGGGCGGCTGAAGGCCGAGCCCCAGGAAGGTCAGGGTCGTGATGGCGACGGTGGTGTAGCCGAGCCGAAGGCAGGCATCGACGATCAGGGGGCCCCGCACATTCGGCAGAAGCTCTATGAGCATGATGTAGGTCGGATGCTCGCCGCGCGTTTGCGCCGCGTAGATGTAGTCGCGCGTCTTGATGTCCAGAGTCAGCCCGCGCACGATCCTCATGATCGCCGGCGCCGAGGCGAAGGTCACCGCAATGACGATGTTGACGCCGCTCTGGCCAAGATAGTTCAGGACCAGGATGAACAGGACCATCACCGGGAAGGAGAGCAGGACATTGGCGAAGAACGAGATGATCTCGTCCCACCAGCCACTCAGATATCCGGCCACCAAGCCGAACGCAGTGCCGACGACATAGGCGCATAGCGTCGCCGTGACACCCCATACGATGACTCGCTGGCAGCCCCAGATGGCGCGCGCCAGAACGTCCCTGCCCCGCATGTCGGTGCCCAGCCAGAAAGTCTGCCCGTCCACCGTCGAGCCCGGCATCTGGAACGGCGCGATCGGTCGGTTCGGATCGATGAGCGGCAGATACGGCGCCGTGACGGCCATCAAGAGCCAGAAGAAGACCAGCGTCAGCCCGATCACCGCGATGGGCGATTCCGACCACGCCCGGAAGGCGATGATGTAGAGCAGGAGGACGGCGGGGATCGCCGGCAGCAGGACCAGGTCCTGGGCCGCGCCCAGATGGCGGCCGAAGAAGACATAGCTCGATAGGGGCACCCACATGAGCAGAACGAGGGCAATCAGCGTGCGCGGCGTGCGCAGCCGATCAAGGATGCTCAGGGCCGATGCCGGGGTCGGGGCGGTGGCAACGCTCATCTTACCCTCCCTCAAGCGAACCGGATTCGCGGATTCAGGAAGGTGTAGCCCACATCGGATATGATCTGGGACGTCACCGCCACGAACACCGCCGCCAATGTTGCGGCTTGGACCACATAGATGTCGCCGTAGAGCGCGGCATCGAGCAGCAGCTTGCCGAAGCCGTCATACTGGAAGAACACCTCGACGACGACGACTCCTGACAAGAGCCAGTTGAGCTGAAGCACGATCACCGTGAACGGCGCGATCAGCGCGTTGCGCAGGGCATGGCGCAGGATAACCCGGTGATACGGGATGCCCTTGAGGATCGCGGTCCGGATATATTGCGAGGTCATGACCTCGGCCATCGAGGCCCGCGTCATGCGGGTGACATAGCCGAACGAATAGAGCACCAGGGTAAGCACGGGCAGCACCAGTTCGGCCGGGTTGAAGCCGCCGGTCATGGCCGACTTGACGGGCAGCCAGCCCAGGCCGAGCGCGAATATGACGGTCAGGAAGATGGCCGTGGCGATCTCCGGGATGGAGGTGAACAGGACCGCCACGAACGACACCGACCGGTCCTGAACCGAGCCCTCCTTCATGCCCGCGATCACGCCGGTGACCAGCGCGATCGGGATCATCAGGGCGAACACCCAGAAGGCCAGGATTCCGGTATTGATCAGCCGCGACGCCAAAAGGGGCCCGACGTCCCGGTTCTTCTCAAAGGAAAACCCGAAATCGCCCTGAAAGATGTCCCCCACCCACTGGACGTAGCGCTGATAGAAGGGAACATCGAGGCCCCGGTTGGCGAGCCAGGCCTGATAGGCGTCGTCGGTCAGCGTGGCGACGCCGAAGCCGCCAAGCTCGTTGACGGCGATCTGCCGCTTGAACTGGTCGCTGTCGAAGACAAGGAACAGCACGAACGAGACCACCGCCATGATCAGCGCCATCTGCGCAAGGCGGCGGAGGATCAGCCTGGACATGGGCGCTGTCCCCTCTGCTTCCCTCAGGAATGCGCTTGCCGCGCGGCGGATTCTGCTGTCCGCCCTGGGCCACAGCTCGCAACCATCGCCCCGGCCGAAGCCGGGGCATGGTCATGGCCGATCAGGATTCGACCCACACCTTGTTGTACTGGTGGTATTGCGTCGGATGGGCTCGCAGGCCGTGCACACGGCCCGTCGCGATCGTGAAGACCGGCCGCCAGATGGGCTGCGTGATCACCGCGTCCTCCTGAAGGATGCGCTGGACCCGTTCCATCTTGGCCCGGCGCTCCTCGACATCGAGCGTGGCCTCGGCCTCGCTCAAGGCCTCGTCGAACTCGGGATTGTCGTAGGCGGCCTCGTTCCATGCCCCGCCGGCCCGATAGGCCAGTGACAGGGCCATGGTGCCGAGCGGGCGGTGGGTCCAGGCCGTCGCGCCGAACGGCGTGGTGTCCCAGACCTCCCAGAACCGCGAGGCCGGAAGGACGTTGATGTTGAGCAGGATGCCGGCATCGGCCACCTGATCGCGGATGACCTCGCAGACCGATTGCTGCCATGGCCCGTCGGTGTTTCCGACATCGACGGTGAGCTCGATACCGTCGGGATATCCGGCCTCTTCCAGAAGTGCCTGCGCGGCCTCGACATCGCGCTCGGGCAGGCCGAGATCGTAATATTCCGGATGAACCGGCGAGACGTGATGATGCTCGCCGATATCGCCGCCGCCCTGGAAGATCAGCGGCGGGAAGGCGGTGACGTCAATCGCCTTGTTGAGCGCCTGGCGCAGCGCCTTGTTGTCGCCGGGCGACTCGGTCTGGCGCAGCCGCACCACTAGGGTTTGCCCGGTGCGCGCCTCGAGCACGTCGCCCTCCAGGGCGTTAGCCAGCGCCAGCTGCTCGACTCCGAACTCGTAGATCGTGTCGACGTCGCCGCCGGCAAACGCCGGAAGCTGGTTCTCGGCGTCGTAGTCGAAGTAGTGGATCTCGTCGAGATAGACGTCGCCGCCCCAGTACTCGAACGGCTCGCCATTATCCAATTCGGTCTTGCGCCGCAGGATGCAGCGGCTGCCGACCTCGAGGTCGACCAGTTCGAATGGTCCGGTCCCGTTCGGATTGTCGGACAGCGGGGCCACGAAATCGCGATGCACGATGGCCGTGGGATAGTTGTAGAGATCCTCGGGCACCGACAGGACCGGCCGTTGCAGGTTGAGACGGACCGTATGGTCGTCGACGCGTTCGACGGAGCCGTCGATCATCTCGCGGCGCCCATCGCGTTCTTCCAGCATGGCGGCGAATGTCGACAGACCGGCATTGGGCGAGCCCAGCTCGGGATCCATCCAGCGCTCGAAGTTGAAGATCACGTCGTCGGCGTTGAACTCGTCGCCATTGTGCCATCTCACGCCGCGGCGCAGGTGGAACGTCCACGTCATCAGATCGTCGGACGCCTCCCAGCTTTCCGCCAGCATCGGCCGGGTCACGTTGTCGGAATCGGTCAGGGCCAAGTATTCGAGGATGTGCCGGCTCTGGTTCGACATCTGCGTCCAGGAGAAGGTCGCCGGGTCGTCCATGCGCTGAACCTGCATGGCCACCCGCAGCGTGCCGCCGCGCTGGGCGTCAGGGTCGTCCTCGGGGAAGGGAAGCTCGCCATTCATTGCAAAGGCCGGCCGCGGGATGCCGGCCATCGCATAGGCCGAACCCGCCGCCACACCGAGCAACGCGGCAACGCGCACGAATTCGCGGCGGCTCATCCGCCCGCGTTCCATCAGGTCCCGCGCTTCCCTCACCTTGGGATGCACTCGGCGCGGCTTACGTAGTTTGAACATGAATCTGGCTCCTCCCAATCAGACACCCCGATCACCCGTCTTGGCGCGGGGTCCAATTCGATACCGCCACCGGCGCCGGCGACGCCCCCGATTTGCCGGCTGCCGTGACGAATAGCACTACCCGGCTCCAGCCTAACACCGAGCAAGCTACAATCGGCAATCCAACATGACAAGAAATGCTTCATTTGCGACCGGTCCCGCCGGTTCCGCGACCTTCGATACCCCGACGGGCGAATGGGCTTCACGAAAGAGCCATTTCACGGCAGCGTGGCGGCTGCCGCTCAATGGCTTCACCCGCGTTGGGCTGCACGTCACTCTCGGGAGGCAAGGCGATGGTCAGGGATCGCGGCACCGCTGCCGCGGAAGGCGCTCAAGGCCGGACCGCCCGCGCCGGCCGGCGCGGGCGGGCGCGCCATGTCGAGCAGCGGCCATTTCGCCAGCCTCGGCTCGGCTATCCGGCGCTCAAGGCAGTCAGCGATGACGCGCTCGAAGCGATCCATGAAGCCTCGCTGACGATCCTCGAAGAGATCGGGATCGATTTTCTCAATCCGGCGGCCAAGACCATACTGAAGGACGCCGGCGCCGATGTGGACGCGGCTTCCGATCGGGTGCGGCTCGATCGCGCGCTGGTGCTTGAGGCGATCGGCACCTGCCCGTCCGAGTTCACGCTGCACGCCCGCAACTCCGACCATGATATCCGGTTCGGGGGCGACTGGATCGCCTTTGCCCAGATGGCGAGCGCGCCCAATTGCGCCGACAGCGAGCGGGGGCGCCGGCCGGGCAGCCAGGCCGATTTCCGCGAGCTGATCAAGCTGGGGCAATGCTTCAACGTCATCCACCTTACCGGCGGCTATCCGGTCGAGCCGGTCGACGTGCACAGCTCGATCCGCCATCTGGAATGCCTGCGCGATTTCGCGACACTGACCAACAAGGTGTTTCACTGCTACTCGCTGGGGCGCGAGCGCAACCTCGATGCAATGGAGATCGCCCGGATCGCCCGCGGCATCTCGGCCGAGCAGTTCGAGCGCGAGCCCTCCATTCTGTCGATCATCAATTCCAGCTCGCCCCTGCGTCTCGACAATCCCATGCTGCAGGGCATTATCGAGATGTCGAGCCGCAACCAGGTCATCGTCGTCACCCCTTTCACCCTGGCCGGCGCCATGGCCCCGGTGACCCTGCCCGGCGCCCTCGCCCAGCAGAACGCTGAAGCCCTGGCCGGGCTCGCCTTCGCGCAGCTCGTGCGACCGGGCGCGCCGGTCGTCTATGGCGGGTTCACCTCCAATGTCGACATGAAGTCTGGGGCCCCGGCCTTCGGCACGCCCGAATACATGAAGGCGGCGATCATCGGCGGCCAGCTCGCCCGGCGCTATGGCCTGCCCTATCGCACCTCCAACGCCTGCGCCGCCAATGCGGTGGATGCACAGGCCGGCTATGAGTCCGTGTTCTCGCTGTGGGGGGCGATCATGGGGGGCGGTAACTTCATCAAGCACGCGGCCGGCTGGATGGAGGGCGGCCTGTGCTTCTCCTATGAGAAGTTCATGGTCGATGTCGATCTGTTGCAGATGGTGACAGCGTTCCTCGATCAGGTCACGGTTGACGAGTCGACCCTGGCGCTCGACGCGGTGCGCGAAGTCGGGCCGGGCGGCCATTTCTTCGGCGCAGAGCACACGCAGGCGCGCTACCGCGATGCCTTCTACGCCCCCCTGATCTCCGATTGGCGCAACTTCGAGACCTGGCAGGAGGCCGGCTCGCCTTCCGCGGCGGACAAGGCTGGCACCCTCTGGAAGGAGGCACTGGCAAATTACGAGCAACCGCCCCTCGATCCGGCGATCGCCGAGGAGCTCGACGCCTTCGTGGAGCGGCGCAAGGCCGAAGGCGGCGCGCCGACGGACTTCTGACGGGCGCTCGATCATCAGGAGGGGCAGCGCATCCATGCACAGAGTCGAAATCAATTCCCCGCACGCGCCCCAGCCGGCCGGCGGCTACGCTCAGGCGATACTTGTCGATCAGCCCATCCGATGGCTCTACATCAGCGGCCAGATCCCCGAGGACACGGACGGCAATGTGCCGGACAACTTCGATGAGCAGTGCCGGCTCGTCTGGCGCAACATATCCGCCCAGCTCGACGCCGCCGGCATGAGTCTCGACAACCTCGTGAAGGTCACGACCTTTTTGTCCCATCCCACGTTCCGCACCGCCAATACCCGGATTCGCAACGACGTGCTGGGTGAGCGCCGGCCAGCCCTGACGATCATCCTCTGCGACATCTACGCCGCCAAATGGCTGCTTGAAATCGAGGCCGTCGCGGCCGCCTGACAAAGAGGAGACGAACCCGATGAAATCTCATGCCCAGGCAGTGGTCATCGGCGGCGGGGTCGTCGGTTGCAGCGTGCTCTACCACCTGACCAAGGCCGGCTGGCGCGACGTCCTGCTGATCGAGCGCGCCGAGCTGACCTCGGGTTCGACCTGGCACGCCGCCGGCGGCTTCCACACCCTGAACGGCGATCCCAACGTGGCTAAGCTCCAGGCCTACACGGCGGACCTCTACAAGGAGATCGAAGAGATATCCGGCCAGTCCTGCGGCCTGCACCTGACGGGCGGGCTGCAGCTGGCGGGCACAACGGAGCGCATGGAATGGCTGAAGATGGCCCAGGCGCGCGGCCGCTATCTCGGCATGGACCTCGAGATCATATCGCCCAAGGAAGCCAAGCAACTCCTGCCGCTGATCGACGAGCGCCACTTCGTCGGGGCGCTCTACGATCCAATCGAAGGCCATCTCGACCCGGCCGGCACCACCCACGCCTACGCCAAGGCCGCCCGCATGGGCGGCGCCGAGATCAGCTTGCGCAACCGCGTCGTCGAGCTCATCGCCAACCCCGACGGCACCTGGCAGGTCATCACCGAGCAGGGCACCGTCATCGCCGAGCATGTGGTCAATTGCGGCGGGCTATGGGCGCGCGAGGTCGGCCGCATGGTCGGCCTTGAGCTGCCGGTGCTGGCCATGGAGCACATGTACATCCTCACCGAGGACATGCCCGAGGTCGACGCGATCAACCGCGAAACCGGCAAGGAGGTGGTGCACGCCATCGATTTCGAGGGCGAGATCTACATCCGCCAGGAGCGCGCCGGCATGCTCATGGGCACCTATGAGAAGGATTGCAGGCCATGGTCGCCGATCGCGACCCCTTGGGATTTCGGCCAGGACCTCCTGCCGCCCGATCTCGACCGCATCGCCCCGTCGCTGGAGCTCGGCTTCAGGCACTTTCCCGCCTTCGGGAAGGCCGGCATCAGGCAGATCATCAACGGCCCCTTCACCTTCGCCCCCGACGGCAATCCGCTGGTGGGGCCGGTCCGGGGTGTGCGCAATTTCTGGTGTGCCTGCGCGGTGATGGCGGGCTTCAGCCAGGGCGGCGGCGTCGGGCTGGCGCTGGCTAACTGGATGAGCGACGGCGACCCCGGCTTCGATGTTTGGGCCATGGACGTGTCGCGCTTCGGTCCCTGGGCGACGCTTGGCTACACCAACGAGAAGGTGTGCGAGAACTACGCCCGGCGCTTCTCCATCCGCTTTCCCAATGAGGAACTGCCCGCCGCCCGGCCCATGCAGACGACGCCCCTCTATGACCGGATGATTGGCCAGGGCGCCGTGATGGGCGATTCCTGGGGGCTGGAGACGCCCTTATGGTTTGCGCCCGAGGGCGTCGAGCCGGTCGACATCGTCTCCTTCCATCGCTCCAACGACTATCCCCACGTCAAGGCCGAGGCCAAGGCGGTGCGCGAGCGCGTCGGCGTCACTGAGATCGCCAATTTCGCCAAATACGAGATCACCGGCCCCGGCGCGGAAGGCTGGCTTTCGCGGCTGATGACCAACCGCATGCCGCGCGCCGGCCGCATGGTGCTGACGCCGATGCTCAACCACCAGGGCAAGCTGATCGGCGACTTCACCATCGCCAGGCTCGGCGATGAGCGCTTCCTGATGTTCGGCTCCCTACAGGCCGAGATCTACCACATGCGCTGGTTCGAGGCGCAGCTGCCGGGTGACGGCTCGGTGCGAATCGAGTCGCTGGGCCTTAAGCGCGTCGGCCTGTCGATTGCCGGGCCTCAGGCCCGGGACGTCTTGCAGAAGCTCACGCCCGAGGACGTCTCCAACGGCGCCTTCCGCTTCATGGCCTTCCGCGAGATGGAAATCGCCGGCGTGCCCACCGAAATCGCGCGGATCAGCTATACCGGCGATCTCGGCTACGAGATCTGGACGGCGCCGGAATATGAGCGCCGGCTCTATGACGGGATCATGGCGGCCGGCGCCGATTACCGCATCGCCAATTTCGGCATGCGGGCCCTACTGTGCCTGCGCCTGGAAAAGAACTTCCCCACCTGGTTTCGCGAGCTGCGACCCATCTACGGCCCCTTCGAGGCGGGGCTGGAGCGCTTCGTCGATCTCGACAAGAACGACTTCATCGGCCGCGAAGCCGCCGCCCGCGAAAAGGCCGATGGACCGAAGCTCAGGCGGGTGACCTTCGTCGTCGACGCCGACGACGCCGACGTCATCGGCGACGAGCCGATCTGGCATGACGGCGAGGTCGTCGGCTGGGTCACCTCCGGCGGCTACGGCCATTTCGTCGATGCCTCGCTGGCCCAGGGCTATGTGCCCGCCCACCTTGCCGATGCGCAGGGTGGGTTCGAGATCGAGGTCATCGGCGAACGCCGACCGGCGCGCATTCAGCCGGCCCCCTTGTTCGACCCGGAAGGCCATAGGATGCGCTCCTGAGGACAGGCCTCCCGGAGCCCCCGGAAGGGCCGGCTGTA
This sequence comes from Rhodobiaceae bacterium, assembly GCA_007118805.1. Lineage (GTDB taxonomy): Bacteria > Pseudomonadota > Alphaproteobacteria > Rhizobiales > Tepidamorphaceae > SKQW01. The sequence goes on from SKQW01000275.1 coordinate 18,597, forward strand.
GTTGCGATTGGGGAAAATCCTTTGGGACCGGGCGTTACAGCAGCCCCAGGGCCGCCAGTTCCCGGCGCATCTCGATCGGCATATCCGCCGCCTCGCCCGGCCCCTCGCCGAGATCGGGCGGGGCGTCGTCGGCGAGAAGATAGCGCCATCCTTGGAAGGGATTGCGCGGTCGCGGCTCGACCAGCACCAGGGCCGGTTCGAGGACGAACGCGCAGCGCGCGACGCCCTCGGCGTCGGTCACTGGCCGAAGGTCAGTTAGCCGCTGGCGGCACTGGATCAGGCCCTTGATCACCCAATAGAGCGACCCGCCATCGAGCAGTTCGTCGCGGCGTTTCGGCGTCATGCGCGTTACATGGATGTGTTCGGCTGGTTCGCCGCGCCTGCGCCGATCCTCAAGGCGCTTGGCGATCCAGCCTTCAAGATCGGCGAGCGACTCCGCGCCGACGCAGAGCTTGACCAGATTCACCGCCATCACGTCTCCGGTCGCGTCATCTGGAAGACTTTCTCGACAACGGCATAATCGCGATAGCCGAGCCGCGCGATGGGGCGCGCCTTGGTGATGTCCACAAGCCCGTCCGCGATCAGATCGTCGGCGACGTGAATGCCCACCACCTGCCCGATGACGAGCAGTGCCCCGGTCGGTGCGCCGTCCACATCGCGGAACGCCACCGTCTGCAGGTAGCGGCATTCCAGTGCCACCGGCGTTTCGGCCACCCGCGGCGGGGCCACCAGGCGCGACGGCGCCGGCGTCAGCCCGGCGAGCTCCATTTCGTCCACCTCGGCCCCCACCGGCGCCGATGTCCGGTTCATCTGCTCGCGCAGCGCCCAGGTCGCCAGGTTGCAGACGAACTCGCCGGTCGCCTCGACATTGGCGGCGCTATCCTTGCGGGTCTCGCTTGAGAAGCCGACAATATGGGGATTGGAAGAGAAGGCATTGAAGAAGCTGTAGGGGGCGAGGTTGACGCGCCCGTCCTCGGCGAGCGTCGTCACCCAGCCGATCGGGCGGGGCACGACAAGCGCCTTGAAGGGGTCGTGTTTCAGACCGTGCCGGTTCTCAACGGCGTCATAGAACATGCTTGCTCACCTTGGCCGGTTGGTGATTGTCGAGCCACGCAACGAGGTCGCCGACGCCATCAAGGATGATATCGGCGAGCGGTTCGAGATCGGCGCGGCCGCCATTGCCGCTCAGCACCGCGACCGCCACAGCGCCCCCGGCGCGCGCCATTTCGAGGTCGTGCGTATTATCGCCGACCACGGCAATCTCCGCGGCCGCCAATGCGCAATCGCTGGCGAAGGCCAGCACCATGTCCGGCGCGGGCTTGGCCCGCTTTACGCTATCATAGCCGTAGCGGTGTGCCAGATGGCCGGTCAGCCCGCGGGCAGCCAGAAACGCGCTAAGCGAGGCGCTGGAGTCGTTGGTCGCCACGCCGGCGACGAGGTCACGATGGGCCAGATCCCGGAACAGGCGATCGAGATCGTAGAGCGGCACGGCGCAGCGCGGCCCCATCTCGGCACAGACAGCGTCGATCCGTGCGGCAAGCCCAGCCGCAGCTCGTTCATCCGCTTCGGGCCACCACAGCGCGACGAGATCGCGCGTCGAGCCGGCCCCCCAGACCGACCCGGCCCGAAACCGCCCGGTGCGGAGATCGAGGCCAGCCTGGTCGAGCAACAGGTCGGCGTCGCGATCGGCGGCGAGTTCGCATGCCAGACGGCGGATGACCGGCCCCCAGCTACGATCGCAGTCGATCAGGGTGCCGTCCTTGTCGAGCAGAACGCCGCGGATCGCCATTGCGTTTCAGCCCTGCCACCAGGTCGTCAGCTCGGCGGGGTCCGGGCGGTCGCGGTCGACCGGCGCCTCGTCGGGCGTGCCGACATGGATGAAGCCGGCGATCCGCTCGCCTTCGGCCAGCACCATGATCTGCGCCGCGCCGGCATCATAGGCCGGCCAGCCGGTCAGCCATTGCGCCGCGAAGCCGTGCGCGTGGGCGGCATGGATCAGGTTCATGCACACCGCGCCGGCCGACATTATCTGTTCCCATTCGGGGATCTTGGGATGGTCTCCGGCCCGGCTCACCACCGCGACCAGCAGCGGCGCGCCGTCGAGCTTGCCGCGCTCGATCTCCTCGGCCTGACCGGTGGCCTCGGGATGCGCCGCGCGCCACACCGCCATCAACCGGTCGGCGAACTTCTGCCGCGCCGCGCCGGCCAGGACGACGAAGCGCCAGGGCGCCAGCTTGCCATGATCGGGCACCCGGACCGCCACTTTGAGCATCGTAGCAAGCTGGTCCGGCGTCGGCGCCGGCTCGACCAGCCGCTTGGCGGGTATGGTTCTTCGCGTCAGAAGATATTCGAGCAACGCCGACTGCGCCTCAGGCATGTAACGACCTCTCCACCGGGCAGGACGCCCGATACCTACACTGTGGCTCCGCGCTGTCAAACCGGCCCGGCCCTTCAACGATCGCCTGCCCCATCGCTGCCACAATCGCGCTCATCATAGCCGGCGACTGGCCTCCGGCCGGGGGGATCGCGTAGTCTGTTGCGCGAATACGGGGAACAGCCGAGTCGATGCCTACCACGCTCCGTTCGTCCTTAAGCGCCCTTGGGCGCAGTGCGATCTGCCTTGCGATCGGCATCCTGGCCGCCATCGCGCTGGCGGATGCCGGCGGCGAGCGCGGCGCGCGCTATTTCGCCGCCATGGCCCAAGACGCCTCCGAGCCATTGACGCCGATGCCCTCCCCCGGCACCGTCCTTGAAGGCGATCCGGAGGACGAGCGTCCCGCGGCGCAGCTTGGCGGTAGCGGTCTCCTGCTGGAGGGGCTGGAGCCGATGCTGGAGGCCGAACGGGCCATTCAGGAGGAGCTCGAGGTCGGCCCGCATCCGAGCTTCCCGCTCAGCGTCTCCGCCCGCCTGACCGCGGACGGGACGCGGCTACCCGACGGTCTTGTTTGGCGGGTCTTCCGGGCCCAGCCACACAGCAGCGGGGACTTCGACCTGGTCGATGAAAGCACCGATGCCACCCCCTCCTTTCTGCTGCCGGCGGACGACTATATCGTGCATGTTTCCTACGGGCTGGCCAACGCGGCCGAGCGCGTCTCGCTGAAGAACGGCCCGATCGACAAGGAAGTGACGGTCGAGGCCGGTGGCCTGCGCATCACCAATGTCGATGGCGGCCAGGCGCCGATTCCGCACCGGCAGCTCTCGCTGGCCATCTACTCGACCCTGGAGGACGAACAGGGGCGGCGCCAGCCGATCATGGAACAAGCCGCGCCCGACACGGTCATCCGGCTCAATCCTGGCACCTATCATATCGTCAGCCAATATGGCGACGCCAACGCCGTCGTGCGCGCGGACGTCGAGGTCAAGCCCGGCGAGCTGACCGACGCCCGCGTCCTGCACGACGCCGCCGCGGTGACCTTCAAGCTCGTCAACGAGCCCGGCGGCGAAGCGCTCGCCGATACCGCCTGGACGGTCCTCGACGAGGATGGCGCTACAGTGACGGAGAGCTTCGGCGCGTTTCCCACGATCGTCCTCCTTGAGGGGGCCTACACGCTCGTCGCCCGCAATAATGGGCGCACCTTCGACCGCAATTTCGACGTGATCGCCGGGCGCGACCGGGAGGTCGAGCTGGTCGCCCGCTAGCTGCTCCCGTCCTCGCTCGGTACTACAGGCCCCAGAACCATCAGCTTCTGGCCCTCGGCCACCTGATCGCCCGGCGCCGCGGACACTTCGCCAATCACCCCTTCACGCACCGCCACCAGCGTGTGCTCCATCTTCATCGCCTCGACCACGGCGAGCTTGCGCCCCTTCTCGACCGCCTCGCCTTCGGCGACGTGAAGCGAGATCAACCGCCCGTGCATCGGCGCGCGCAGCACAGCCGCGCCCAGCGCCGCGTCGGCCTCGCTTTCGGCGAAATCGCGCAGGGTGATCCCAAGCTGGCGCCCATCGGCTAGCACCAGCACCCCGCGATCGATGTCGACCACATGAGTGTCGATTTCAGGCCACTCCTCACCCTCAGGCGCAAGCACCAAGGCATGCCCGTTGCGCCACTCGATCTCCACCGACCTGCGCTGGCCCTCAACAACCACATCGAGATGGCGCCGGCGGGCCGGGCCCAGTTGAAAGCCGTCCTCGGCATTCCAGGGACTGGCCGGCTCGTTCGAGATCCGTCGCCAGACCGCCTTCGCCGCCTCCTGCTCCCGTTCGACAAGCCGCAGCGCTCCGCGCGCCACGGCGGCGTCACGAAAGCCGGCCGGCGTGGCGGTCAGCGCGTCGAGCTGCGCATCGATCAGTCCGGTATCGAACTGTCCGGCGCGAAATTCCTCGAGCCCGAGCAGCCGCCGCAGGAAGCCGATATTTGTCCTCGGCCCGGCGACAAGGCTGTCGCGCAGCACGCCGGCCAGGCGATCGATCGCGGCCTGCCGCGTGGCGCCATGCGCGATCACCTTGGCGATCATCGGGTCATAATAGGGGGAGATGGCATCGCCCCGGCGCACCCCATTGTCGATCCGCACCCCCTCACCCTCGGCGAGATAGAGGGCCTCCAGGCGCCCGGTGGACGGCAGGAACCCGTTGTCGGGGTCCTCGGCGTAGAGGCGCGCCTCGATGGCGTGGCCGTTGACGGCGACCTCGTCCTGTCCGAACGGAAGCGCCTCGCCGGCGGCGACCCCGAGCTGCAGCTCCACCAGGTCGAGCCCGGTGATCGCCTCGGTAACCGGATGCTCGACCTGCAGGCGCGTATTCATTTCCATGAAGAAGAAGCTGTCGGGACGCAGCCCCCGCTCCGAATCGACGATGAATTCGACGGTCCCGGCATTGGTGTAGCCGACGGCCTGGGCGGCGGCCACGGCCGCATTCCCCATCGCCGCACGCAGCGCCTCGCTCATGCCCGGCGCCGGCGCTTCCTCGATCACCTTTTGGTGCCGGCGCTGCAATGAACAGTCGCGCTCCATGAGGTGCACCGCATTGCCGTGCCCGTCGGCAAAGACCTGGAACTCGATATGGCGCGGCCGCTGCACGAACTTCTCGATCATCACCCGGCCGTCGCCGAACGCCGCCTCGGCCTCGCGCCGCGCGCCCTCCAGCGCGTCGTCGAAGGCGATCTGCTTGTCGACCCGGCGCATGCCCTTGCCGCCGCCGCCGGCCACCGCCTTGATCAGCACCGGATAGCCGATCTCATATGCCTTCGAGCGCAGGAATTCCGGCTCCTGCCGGCTGCCGTAATAGCCGGGCACGACCGGCACGCCGGCTTTTTCCATCAATGCCTTGGCGCCGTCCTTGAGCCCCATCGCGCTGATCGCGGCCGGGGGCGGCCCCACAAAGACGATCCCGGCCGCCGCGCAGGCCTCGGCGAAGGCGGCATTCTCCGCCAGGAATCCATAGCCCGGATGGATCGCTTCGGCGCCGGCTTCCTTCGCCGCCGCGATGATCCGTTCGCCGTCGAGATAGCTCTCGGCAGCTGGTGCCGGGCCGATGAAATGGGCCTCGTCGGCAAGCCGGGCATGGCGCGCATTGGCGTCGGCCGAGGAATAGACCGCGATCGTCCGCAGCCCCATGCGCCTTGCCGTGGCCATGATGCGGCAGGCGATCTCACCACGATTGGCAATGAGAAGCGATCCGAACATGCTGCCCTTATGGCGCGCCGGATCGAATCGGGCAATCGCCGAGAGGGCTATCAGCACTCCACGACGTTCACCGCCAGGCCCCCGGTCGAGGTTTCCTTGTATTTGGCGTTCATGTCGTCGCCGGTCTGGCGCATGGTCTCGATGCAGGTGTCGAGCGGCACGAAATGGCTGCCGTCGCCGCGCAAGGCCAGCGAGGTCGCCGTCACCGCCTTGACCGCGCCGAGCGCGTTGCGCTCGATGCACGGCACCTGGACCAGCCCGCCCACCGGGTCGCAGGTCATGCCGAGGTGATGCTCCAGCGCGATCTCGGCGGCGTTTTCGATCTGGGCGTTGGTGCCGCCCAGCGCGGCGGCGAGCCCGGCGGCGGCCATCGCCGAGGCCGAGCCCACCTCGCCCTGGCAGCCGACCTCCGCGCCCGAGATCGAGGCATTGTGCTTGATGATGCCGCCGATCGCCGCGGCGGCCAGCAGAAATGTGCGCACGCCTTGAATATCGGCGCCGGGGCAATGGTCGAGATAGTAGCGGATGACGGCGGGGACCACCCCGGCCGCGCCATTCGTCGGCGCGGTGACGACGCGCCCCCCGGCGGCGTTCTCCTCGTTGACCGCCATCGCATAGACCGAGAGCCAGTCCATCACCTGATGCTCGAATGGCCGGTTCGCGCCGCGCTCGGCCACCAGCTTGCGATGGATGCAGGCGGCGCGCCGTTTCACCCGAAGGCCGCCCGGCAGGTCGCCCTCCTCGCGCAGCCCGCGCGCCATGCAGGAATCCATGGCCTGCCAGATGGCATCGAGCCGGCCGTCGAGCTCGGCAGCCGTCATGCGCGTCAGCTCGTTGGCTCGCTTCATCTCCGCGACGCTGGCCCCCGCGGCCCCGCCCATGGCGAGCATCTCGGCGGCGCTTGCAAAGGCAAAGGGGACGTCACGCTGATCGGTCAGCGGCGAGTCGTCGTCCGCCACGGCGGCAAGCTCGCCGGCGGTGGCGACGAAGCCGCCCCCGATCGAGAAATAGCGCTCCTCGGCCACCCGGCCGCCGGCCTCGTCGAGGGCCGCGAACGTCATGCCGTTGGAATGTTCGGGCAAGGGGGCGCCAAAGTCGAATACGATATCCTCTACCGGCCTGAATCCGATGCGCCCGTGGCCCGGCGGCTCGACCCACCCGTCCTCCGTCACCTGGCGGATCATCCCGTCGACCTTGTCGGGGTCGACCGTATCCGGCCGTTCGCCGGACAGGCCGAGGATGAGCGCGCGATCGGTCCCATGACCCTTGCCCGTAAAGGCGAGGGATCCGTGCAGGGTGACCTGAAGGCGCGCCGCCGCCCGCCCGCCGCGCAGGAGATCGAGAAACCGTGCCGCCGCGACCATGGGGCCGACGGTGTGCGAGCTCGACGGCCCGATGCCGATCTTGAACAACTCGAAGACGCTGAGGAACATGTGCCTGCCCGGATGCTGGCCACCCGGTTCAGTAACTAGCGCGGATCGGTCAAGACGCGATCGTCCGGCGGCGACATTGGCCGGCTCCCCGGCGGCACCCGCTGGTGGTGAAAATCCAACAGATGATGCCTGAGACTGGATGCCCACTTTGGGTGGGAAGCGGTCATGCCAATGTTCGATTGCCAACGGCAGCAACAGTAGACGAACCTGACGTTCACGCGGCAGATCGTATCTGAAACGAATCCAATTGATGGCGAGCAACGCCGACCTGAGCGCGCGGCTCGATGCGCTGGGGTTCACCTAGCCACTGTTGGGCTTGATGTTCTGGTTCAGGCGGAACATGTTCGCCGGGTCGTACCTGGTCTTGATCGCGACCAGCCGTTCGTAGTTGTCACTACCGTAGGACGCGCGCAGCAGCGTCTCGCCCTCTTCGCCCTGACCCGGGAAGTTGAGGTAGGCGCCGCCATTCGAATAGTCCTGCATCTCGGCCCAGGCCTCGCGTGTCCAGCCGGTCGCGCGCTCGTCATCGGCGTGATCGGTCCAGGACGTCTCCAGGCTGTATAGGTACTTGGCGTCGCGCACGCCAAGCGCAGTCTCGGCCGGGCTAACACGGTTCATTGCGCCGCCCAGGTGATACAACGCGATCAGCGCCCAGGGGTTCGGCCGGCCATGCGCACGGGCGACGATGCGGGCAATGCCGTCGTCGTCGATGCGGTTCAGATAGAGCGATTTCCAATAGTTGCGGCGCTCGCCTTTGGCGAACAGCGGGTCGAAAGCGCTCTGAACGTCAGCATAGGGCAACTGTCCCGAAAGATCGAGGAAGGGCTCGCCGAGTTCGCGCAGCGGCCTGACCAAGGCCTCGCCGTCCTCCGGCGGGCCCGAATGGATCGCCGCAGGCAGCACGAAAGGCGTGCCGTGATACTCCTCGGGGAAGGCCGGATGGTGTGGGACATTCCAGAAGAGACAGGTCGACGAGATGTCCTCGGGCGCCGTCGCCATGAAATAGTTCCAGCCGCGCACGATGTCGGCGGCGTCGTCGCCGAGCCGGTAGAAGGGCGCGCAGAGCGTCACCGTCGGCCCGATGGGGTGGAGTTGGTATTCGAACGAGGTGACCACGCCAAAGTTGCCGCCGCCGCCGCGCACCGCCCAGAAGAGATCGGCGTTCCGATCCTTGCTGGCGGTCACCAACTTGCCGTCGGCGGTGATGATATCCACCGATATCAGCGCGTCGCAAGCCATGCCGAGCTTGCGTCGAAGCCAGCCGAGCCCGCCGCAAAGTGTCAAGCCCGCAATGCCGGTCAGCGAAACGACGCCCAACGGTGTGGCGAGACCGAAGGCCTGGGTCTCGCGGTCGACGTCTCCGATCGTGCAGCCGCCGCCGGCGCGCGCCGTTCGTGCCTCGGCGTCGACGTGCACGCTGTTCATCGCCGAGAGGTCGATGACCAGACCGCCATCGCACATCGCGTTGCCGGCGACGTTGTGGCCGCCGCCGCGCACCGCAACTAGCAGACCATGCTCGCGGGCGAAGTTGACGGCGTCGATGACGTCGGCGGTACCGGTACATCGGGCGATGATCGCCGGGCGCTTGTCGATCGAACCGTTCCAGATGACGCGCGCTTCGTCGTACTCCGGATCGGCTGGGGTGAGGCAGGATCCACGATGACCGGCGATGAAGGCGTCAACGGTTTCGGCGCCGATGGTGACGGTACTGCTGCCGTCGCGGGAGATCACTTTGAGTTCCGGCATCGATGCCTCCACATCCTGGTTCGAGGTCAACCACAAGACGAATTCATGCGCCCCGTTGAATTGAGACAGGGCTTGACCTTTGCAGGATGCGCCGAAGACCCTTCTGCTTGAAGCTGGCGATCCTGCCGTTTGAGGGGGACAGTATTGCCATCGTGTCATCGGCGTCTCCCATACTGGAAACGACGAGCATTTATTGAAATGATGCCGGACAGAGCCGAGGGTGGATCAAGGCAATGACTGAAAACGGTGGCTTGCTGGATGTGACGATTGTGCTCGTCAACGGAGGCTACATCTCGACTGCGGTGGGTCCGATCGAAGTCTTTTCGTCCGCTGGTGCGATGTGGAACGAAATGAGCGGGCGGAATCCCAATCCCTGTTTTCGGGTAACCATGGCATCCATCGACGGGGCGCCAGTGAAGAGCGCCTACGGGCTGCGTATCGCTCCCGATGCAGCCATCGACGAGGTTGACGAGGCCGACGTCGTGTTCGTCTCTGCCACGGGCTCCTTGCCATCGGAATGGATGCAGCGTCACCGTCGCCTGCTGCGCTGGCTGGAGGAATGGCACAAAAGAGGAACAATGGTTGCGGGCGTGTGTTCAGGCGTCGCCTTCCTTGCCGAAGCGGGGCTGCTTGATGGGCGCCGCGCCACCACACACTGGGGCGTGGCCGACGGCTTCCGGAAGCGCTATCCGCGCGTCGACTGGCGGACCGACATGCTTATTACCGAGGATGGTGGACTGTTCTGCGGCGGCGGGGTGAATGCCGCGACCGATCTCAGCCTCTATCTGGTCAGCCGGCTCTGCGGGCGGGAGGTGGCAGTCGACTGCGCGAAGGCGCTGATCCTCGATATGCCTCGCCTGCACCAATCCGGCTATGCCTTCCTTCCGACCTCGAGGCCCCATTCGGACGTCAAGATCAGGGAAGTGGAGGAGTATCTCCACGGCAATTTCCGACGGAACATCACGATCGACGAGTTGGCCGCTCACGCAGGCATGAGCGCACGCAACCTGGTCCGCCGCTTCAAGGCGGCGACCGGAAGCCAGCCAGGGGCGTATCTGCAGGAAGTGCGGGTCGCTGCAGCCCGTCAGTTGCTGGAGGCTGGGGCCCGCTCGGTGCAGAACGTCGGCGTACGGGTCGGCTATGAGGATTCGGCCTTCTTCCGTCGCGTCTTCAAGCGTCGTTGCGGCCTGACGCCGGCAGCCTATCGCGAGCGCTTCCGCCTGCGGCATGCTTCGCCGTCGAACTGACCCCGCTTCCGAGAAGCACCGGATTGTCTGAAAACATAGCGCGTTTCTGCTTGCGGCGGATCCTGGCAAAGAGCTCAGTTCTACCCGACCAAGGCCTAGAATGGTTCTTGGTTGCAGAACAAGGGTGAGCCGCTGGCCGGCCCCATCGTGGACGAAGCGGGCACCGAATGTCCGCGCTCCGGCGTGAAATGGGTTTCGGGGTCGCCTCCAGCCATTCGTTGCCGGGCACCACGCATCGGGCTCGCCAGGGCCCGTCGACCTTCAGCACGAGAGCCACGCGGTGAATGTCCACAGACCCTGGCAACTCCATGTGAATCCGGATGTATCCAGCCTGCTCACCGCGTCAGGCGCACCGTTTCCATCGGCTCCGACCAGGGCGGCCGGTTTTCCGCGTTGGGGTCGGACCGCAGCCGAAGCGTGCCGTTCCCGCCCACCGCGATCCGGTTGGCGATGATGTAGGATATCGGCGGTTTCACGGTAGTGTCGCTGTTGCCCCAGAAGCGGAATGTCTGCTTGGGCAGATAAATTGTGCCCTCGAAAGCGAGCGTGAAATTGCCGATCACCGTCGACTCCTCGCCGACCTGGGATTCTTCGGCGGCTGGGGCTGCCGGGTCATGGGCGATGACAAGGCCGTGCATATCCCCGCCGTCATAGGCCGCCGTCACGTCGAGCCGCCCGGTCCCGGCCAGGTCGAGCTGGGCCCCGGCACCGGTCAGATAGATGCCGACATTCCGGCCGGTCACTTCGACATTGCCACGCAGGGCGAACGGCCCATCCTCGATGATGTAAATCCCCTCGGTTAGCTCCACGGGCCCGTTCTCGAGCGTCAGGCCGCCGCAGTAGCGGCCCGGCTCCAACGTGATCGCACTGTTCCCGGTCGTCTTCGGAAGCGTCACGCACGGCCCTTTGACCTCGGGCGGCGTCCAGTTGGCCAACGGGTTTTCGCGCGACTTACAGCCTGCCCGCGGGTCCGGCTTCACATCGCCGCGCGCGTGGACGGCGCCAACGGCGCAGATGAGGTCGGCCCAGGCCCTCGTGGACGGATAGCTGCGGAAGGACTCGTGCCCAGTCGAATTGGACCACAGGATGCAGCCCTCCGCGATCAGACTTGATGACCCCTGGACCAGAATTCCGGTTGCCGTCCCCTCCTCCAGAGCCACCATGCAGGGCGGCCCCGAGAAATTGGCGAGGGCCGTGGCTGCCGCCGCGATTCGGCTGCCGTCGGAGCCGAGGAGCCCGCTCAGGATGGCATCCGCATCGTGCTCAAGCCTGACGCTCAGGGCGCTGCCGGACTCCTCGACGGTGACCTGGGTGCTCACCGGAAGGCGGACATTGCCGGCAATGAACTGCTCGGCCTGGGTCACCGCCGCCGACGTCGAGATGCGAAACTCGCGGGCACCGGCGGTGGCCGCGGCATCGGCCACCCCTTGAAGATGCGCCTTCTTCTGCAGCCACACACCATAATCGACCGCCGCCGCGGTGGTGCCGAGCAGCGGAAGCAGCAGGACCGAGAACAGCGGCAGGATGCCGCCCCGCTCGGAGCGCAGGAAAGAGCGTGTCTTGAGAAATCCCCGTCGCGTCATGACCACCCCCATCGCCAAAGGTGGTCATGTGCTATCGCCTCCCGCTTACTTGCGGTTTCGCAAAAACGCCCCAAATTTACGCGACCTAATGCTGAATTTAGCTTGTGATCGCTGCAAATTTTCGAGCGGGGCGGGCATGCGTAGCGGCAACGCCGGACAAGCGGCGTTCGACACCGGGCGACAGGCGGCGCGGGCTAAAGGCCGACGGCGACCGCCGGCGGGCTGCCTTCCGCGGGGCGGGCGCGATCGGCCCGCTCCTTCTTCAGCCCCTCGGCCACCAGAAACGCCAGTTCGAGCGCCTGGTCGGCGTTGAGCCGAGGGTCGCAATGGGTGTGATAGCGGTCGGACAGGTCCGTCTCGCTGATCGCCCGCGCCCCGCCGGTGCATTCGGTGACGTTCTGGCCCGTCATCTCGATATGGATGCCGCCGGCATGGGTGCCCTCGGCGCGATGGACGGCGAAGAAGCGCTCGACTTCCTGAAGGATGCGGTCAAAGGGCCGGGTCTTGTAGCCGGTCCCGGCCTTGATGGTGTTGCCGTGCATCGGGTCGCACGACCACACCACGCTGCGGCCCTCGCGCTCAACGGCGCGGATCAGCGCCGGCAAGTGGTCCTCGACCTTGTCCGCCCCGAAGCGGCAGATGAGGGTAAGCCGGCCCGGCTCATTGGTGGGATCCAGCGTATCGATCAGGCGGATCAGCTCGTCGGGGTCCAGCGTCGGGCCGCATTTGACCCCGATCGGGTTGCGCACGCCGCGGCAGAACTCGACATGGGCATGGTCGGGCTGGCGCGTGCGATCGCCGATCCACAGCATGTGGCCCGAGGTATCGTACCACTCGCCGCTGGTCGAATCGACCCGCGTCAGCGCCTCCTCAAAGCCCAGCAGCAGCGCCTCGTGGCTGGTGTAGAAATCGGTCGTGCGCAGCTGCGCCGTGGACTCCGCATCGATGCCGCAGGCGCGCATGAAATCGAGCGTCTCGGAAATCCGGTCGGCGATCTCGCGATAGCGATGGCCTTGCGGCGAGTCGGTGACGAAGCCGAGCGTCCAGCGATGGACGTGCTCGAGGGTGGCATAGCCGCCGGTGGCAAAGGCGCGCAGCAGGTTGAGCGTCGCTGCCGACTGCCGGTAGACCTTGATCATGCGGTGCGGGTCTGGCTGGCGCGCCGCCTCGGTGAAATCCGGCCCATTGATGATGTCGCCGCGATAGCTCGGCAGCTCGATTTCGCCCAGCTTCTCGGTCGGCGCCGAGCGCGGCTTGGCGAACTGGCCGGCGATCCGGCCGACCTTGACCACCGGCATCGCCGCAGCATAGGTCAGGACCACTGCCATCTGGAGGAACACCCGGAAGAAATCGCGGATATTGTCGGCCTGGTGCTCGGCGAAGCTCTCGGCGCAATCGCCGCCCTGTAGCAGAAAGCCCTCGCCCCGGCTGACATTGGCGAGCATGGCCTTGAGCTTGCGCGCCTCGCCGGCAAACACCAGCGGCGGAAAGCCGTTGAGCGTCGCTTCGACCTCCTTCAGCGCCGCCGCATCCGGGTAGTCGGGCACCTGGACGATCGGCTTCGACCGCCAGCTCTCGGGACTCCAGCCATTGGACATCGCACGCACCACGCCTCGTCACGCCTTGCCTAAAATTCACGCATCAGCAGGCGGCGCTGGAGGGCTTACCGCGCCGCCATGGGGCGGCCTTATACACGCTCGCGCCCAGCCTGACCAGCCGGCCCTCAGGGCGCCGGACTGTCACCGCCCGTCCGGGTCGAACAGACGCTCGGCCAGGCTGCGCAGCCCGACAAAGGCCGGGTCCGGATGCACGATCACCCGCGTGGCGACGCCCGCCAGGTAGCGCCGGTAGCGCCCCTTCGCCTCGAAGCGCTGGCGGAAGTCGCTCTTGGCGAGATGGCCGGTCAGGCCGGGAACGATGCCGCCCGCGATATAGACCCCGCCGCGGGCGCCCGCCATCAGGGCGACATTGCCGGCAAACCCGCCAAGCATCCCGCAGAACATGTCGAGCGCGGCCCGGCAAACCTCGCACCGGCCCGCCAGCGCCGCGGCGGTGACCTCTTCCGGCGTGCGCGGCGGCGCCGCCGCACCGTCCAGCTCGGCGATCGCCTCGTAGAGGTTGACGAGCCCGGCCCCCGACAGGACGCGTTCGGCGGAGACATGCCCGAACCGGCCCCGCAGAAGCGCGATGACGGCCTCCTCGCGAGAATTGTCCGCCGCCATCGTGGCATGGCCGCCTTCGGTGGCGATCACCAACCCCCCCGCATCCGGCACGAAGTGGGCCAGGCCTAGCCCGGTCCCCGGGCCGAGCGCGGCGGCCGGCGCGCCCGGCTCTGCCGTCGCGGTGCCTATTTCGACAAGGTCGCCCGCGGTGAGCGCCGGCAGGGACCAGGCCACCGCCGCGAAATCGTTGACGACGCGCACCGGCGCGCCGAGTTCGGACGCCAGCACCGGGCCGTCGATGACCCAGGGGCTGTTGGTCAGCGCCACCCGCCCCGCCTCAACCGGCCCGGCCGCTGCCAGGATGGCGCCCCTGACGGCTACCCCCTTGGCCCCGACGAAATGCGACAGCGCCGCCGACGCCGTGGTAAACTCGGCCACCGGCAGCCTTTCGCTCTTCCCCAGGTGCCCCTCGCAATACAAGGCAAATCGGGCGTTCGTGCCGCCGATATCGGCCAGCACGACAGCCTCCTGCATGGAGCTGGCTGGACTGCTCACCGCCTTGACCTCCCTGTCGCGGAGCCCGTAGGGATGGGAGCCTGGTGTTCCGCGTCCCGCGCTCAATCAAGAGTCGAATTCGAGAACTCCACGAAAAGCAATATATTGCGTGCGGTTCCAGTGAGTCCGACATTTGCCGCGCGGGGTACGGCAAGGGGAAACGTGTCGGGAACCGGACCACTAGCACCAGGCCCACCGGCAGGCAATGCGGGCCGCCAGCGGCGAGCGGCGCCACCGGGAATCGCAACGCCGTGACGCCCTTCCCCTTTGACTTGCGCTGCCGGCTTGACCATTTTGCCGCGCGGGAAGCGGCGGCGTGCCCGGTCAGGGCCAGACACGGAAAGCAAGAACATGGATGTGGTCATCGTCGAATCGCCGGCCAAGGCGAAGACGATCAACAAGTATCTCGGGTCCGGCTATCGGGTCCTTGCCTCCTTCGGGCATGTCCGGGACCTGCCGTCCAAGGACGGCTCGGTCAAGCCGGAGGACGACTTCGCCATGCACTGGGAAGTCGATCCGAAGGCGAAGAAGCGCCTGTCGGACATCGAGAGCGCGGTGCGCGAGTCCGACCGGCTGATCCTCGCCACCGACCCCGACCGCGAAGGCGAGGCGATCTCCTGGCATGTCCTCGAAGTGCTGCGCCGCAAGGGCGCCCTCAAGGACAAGCCGGTCCAGCGCGTGGTGTTCAATGCGGTCACCCAAGACGCGGTGCAGGAGGCGATGGCGCATCCGCGCGACATCGACGCGCCGCTCGTCGATGCCTATCTCGCCCGCCGGGCGCTCGACTACCTGGTCGGGTTCA
>SKQW01000195.1 GCA_007118805.1 Rhodobiaceae bacterium
GCCGACAGCTCCGCAAGAACCCTGCTCAAGGGCATCGCACGCCTGGCCTGCGACCTCGGCATGCGCGTCGTCGTCGAGGGCGTCGAAAACAAGCAGCAGCTCAAAGCACTCTCCAAAATCAGCGGTATCGACGAGTTCCAAGGATACCACTTCGCTAAGCCGATTGACGGGAACGAGGTGGCGGCGTTCATCACCGGCGCCGACCGACGCGCCAAGGCCCCGTGCAAAGCCCATGGCGACAGGACCGGGGCCGACAGATCCGCGGCCGATGACGGGCGGCTGCTGTTCCTGCCCGCATCCCGCCCGGTGGCGGAGGCCCGCCGCAAACGGCTACCGACATCGATCAACCCGGCAAGGCCGGCCCGCTGAGCGGGGGGCGCTGGGCGATCGCGCGCCGCGCTTTCGGCTCAGACCTTGCCAGGCCGGGCCCGGCGCCACGTCAATGGGAGAAGCCGTCGCTCATTATGAAGGCGACCATGGCCACGATGTCCTCTTCGGGGAACATGTCCTCCCAGGCCGGCATGTCGCGGAAGCCGAACGCGATCCGGTCATAGACGAACTCGGCATCGTAGCGGCGCGGCTGCAGCATGGGGGCCTTGCCCGGATAGGCGGTGCGGCCATGACACAGGGTGCACTGGTCCTGAAACAGCTCCTGACCGTGGGCGATAAGGTCCCGGTCCGACAGCGCCTCCGCGCTGAGGTCGGGCCGCTCCGGCTCCTCGGCCAGAAGCGTCGGCGCGGCGCTGGCGGCGATCAACAGGCCGGCGGACAGGGCAAGAGCGAAACGCAACATGACGGTCTGTGACTCCATTCGTGGCAAACGGGCTTTAGGTCAAACCAGCTCTAAGTCAAACCGGCTTTACGTCAAACAAGGCCGGCCGGGCTGTCGCCCGGCCGTCTGTAGTCTGCTCGATGACCCGCGCGGCGCCGGGACATCCAACGCCGTGTCATCGAAACTCAGGGCGCCGAGACGCGGTAGATCTTGTCGAGACCGCCGACCGGACCGGTGGAGTTGCTCGTCAGGACATAGATCTCGCCATTGGCGTCCTCGCCGAAGGACAGGACATAGGAGGAGAACTCGTCCATGTTCTCGACGTCGATGTTGAGGATCTCCCACATCTCATCGCCATTGTCGCGCGCGGCATAGAGCTGGCCGGCGGCCGGCGCGAAGGTCCGGCTCCAGTCGCCGAAGAAGTAGAGGCCGTTCCAGTCGGCATTGCCGCCGCGATAGACGTAGCCGCCGGTCACCGAGATGCCGAGGCAGTCGCGGGTGACGTTGCAGTTGTTGTACTCGATGACGGGATCGATCATCCCTTCATCGTCGCAGTCTTCGGGATGCTGATTGGGGTTCATCCAGTCGAAGCAGTGCGTGCCTTCCTTGACCCGCCAGCCGAAGTTCCCGCCGGCCTCGATGATGTTGACCTCCTCGAAGGCGTTCTGGCCGACATCGGCGCAGAACAGGCGGCCATCTTCGCGGTCGAACGAGCAGCGCCACGGATTGCGAAGCCCGTAGGCATAGATCTCGTCATGGGCGTTGGGATCGTCGACGAAGGGGTTGTCGGCGGGGATGCCGTAATACTGATCGCCTTCGCCGCCATCGACGTCGATGCGCAGGATCTTGCCCTGCATCGACATGAGATCCTGGCCGTTGCCGATCTCCTTGTTGTGCCCAATGCCGTAGTCGTCGGCATAGCCGCCATCGCCGGTCGAGATGTAGAGGTAGCCGTCATTACCGAAGTCCATCCAGCCGCCATTGTGATTGAACTGCGGCCAGTCGATCGTCAACAGCACCCGCGAGGAGTTGCGGTCCGCGACATTGGGGTCATCTTCGGACACCGTGTATTCGGCGACGTAATTGGTGTGGGAATACCACAGATAGCGATCAAGGCCCGCATCGTCCGGAATGTGCCCGCTGTAATAGACATAGAAGCGGCCATTCTCGGCAAAATCGGGGTGGAAGGCGAGGCCCAGGAGCCCGCGCTCGTCGAAGTCGTGCTTGAGATCGACAAGCTTGTGGCGGATGTTGAGGAATGGCTCGCCGCGCAGGGTGCCATCCTCCTCCATGATCCGGATCTTACCGATCTGCTCGATGATGAAGCTGCGGCCGGTATCGTCGGGCGCCGAGCGCAGCGCCAAGGGCGCCGTCAGCCCTTCCGCCGCGACTTCGAGGTTGATCGACACCGACTCGGTGATTTCGTCCTGCTGGGCCGTGGCCGGCGTCGTGGCAAGCGCCGCCGCCCCCGCCACCATCATGGCAGAGCAAAGCCCTGAGGTTACCCTCCTGATCATGCCGTCTACTCCTTGTCACCCGCCAAGGCGGGCCTGGTTGACGTTTCCTCCGGTGAATCTACCGGTGCCGCCAAGATCACGCTGCCCTTAGCCGTGCCCGATTTGCCATATATTGTTTCGGTTTCTCAAGGTTCCGAGATCTTGACTATCCGCAAGTGTGGCGCGAACCTTGCGCCATTGCAAGCGGCTGCAACGCTGCAGCGATGACCATCACTTTTGCCGTAAGCTCATCAAGTCACCAGCACGAGAAAGGGCAAACTGTGCCAGAACTGGAGCAAGAGATCGCCGCCGCCCCGAACGAGGATGCCGTCCTGGAGCGGGTCGTGCGCCATTTCGGCGCCGACAGCGGCACTATTCACATGCTCGGCGAGGACGGTCTGCTGCATCTCTCCGCGGCGAGCGCCGGCATGCCGCCCCAGGTGCTCGACACCATCCGCACCATCCCGGTGGGCAAGGGCATGGCCGGGCTCGCCGTGCAACGGCGCCAGCCGGTTGACGCCTGCAACATCCAGACCGATGACAGCGGCGATGTGCGCCCCGGCGCCCGCGCCACCCAACTCGCCGGCGCCATCGTGGTGCCGATCTTTCGCGGCCAGGAGGTGGTCGGCGCGCTGGGCATCGCCAATCGCGCCGAGCGGACTTTCAGCCAAGCCGAGATCGACGCGCTGCTGGAAGCCGCCCGGACGGTCGCGGCCCGGCCATGAGGGAAGAGGTGGTGCTGGTCGACGAACAGGACCGGCCACTGGGCCGGGCCGACAAGCTCGACGCCCATGCCCGCAACCTGCGGCACCGGGCGATCTCGGTCCTGATCTTCGACCCAGCCGGCCGCATGCTGATGCAGCGACGCAGTGCGGCGAAATACCATTCGGCGGGGCTGTGGAGCAATGCCTGCTGCAGCCACCCGCGCCCGGCCGAGGCGGCGGCGGCGGCGGCCTCGCGCCGGCTCGAGGAGGAGCTCGGCTTCGCCTGTCCGCTGCGCCATGTCGGGCGAACCGCCTATCAGGCCGAGGTCGGCAACGGCCTTTGCGAGAACGAGGTGGTGCATGTGTTCGTCGGCGAGCACCGCGGCGAGGTGCACCCCGATCCCGACGAGGTCGCCGACATCGCCTGGCGCCGGCCCTCGGAGATCCGGGCCGGCATGGCAGAGCAGGCCGGCCGCTATACCCCCTGGTTCCGGCTCTATTCGCAGGCCGACTGGTTCGACGCGCCTACTCGATGATCAGCCTGTCCTTGGCCGGCGGCGTTGTCGCCGGCGTATCCCCCTCGACGCGGGGCGCCTGCCCGCCGCGCAGCACCGAATTGCCCTCGAACAGGGTGCGCTGATCGATGGCTGGCGGGTCGAGCCAGTCCGCCTCCCTCATCTGGCCGCTTTGGCCATAGGCGGCGAGTGCGTTGGCGTAGGTGGCGCGATGGACGTCGTCCATGCTGAGGCCGCGCTCCAGCATCAGATGGGCCGTCTTCGGCACCCCGAGGGCATCCGACACGCCCCAGTCGCAGGCCGAATCGACGATCACCCGCTCGGTGCCGTAGTGGGCCGCGATCGCCGCCATGCGCTCATTACCCATCTTGGTGTGGGGATAAATGGTGAAGGCCGCCCAGTAGCCCCGGTCGAGCACTTCCTGAACGGTCTCCTCGTTGTTGTGATCGACGACCACCCGCGTCGGATCGAGACCGTGCTCCTCGCAGACATCCATCGAGCGGGTGGTGCCGCCCTTCTTGTCGCGGTGCGGGGTGTGGATCATCACCACCATCTCGAGCTCCTTGGCAAGCTCGAGCTGGGCGCGGAAATACTTGTCCTCAAGCTCGGTCTGCTCGTCATAGCCGATCTCGCCCAGGGCGACGACGCCCTCCTTGAGCAGGTAGCGCGGCAGGATCTCCATGACCGCTTCGGCCAGCGCCTCATTGTTGGCCTCCTTGGCATTGAGGCCGATGGCGCAATAGTGGCGGATGCCGAACTGCCCGGCGCGGAACCGCTCCCAGCCGACCAGGGTCGACAGATAGTCGATATAGCTGCCGACATGGGTGCGCGGCTGGCCGACCCAGAAGGCCGGCTCGATGACGGCCACGATGCCGGCCGCGGCCATCGCCTCGTAGTCGTCGGTGGTGCGCGATATCATGTGGGCGTGCGGGTCGATGAACCGCATGGGCGTCTCCCTTGGCATAGTCGTGGCCGGCCGTGTCACGCCGGCCTGATGTCGTCCCAGACCAGTCGACCACCGGCGATCTCGGCGGTCAATTCGGGCGCCCGCTCAAGGATGGCGGTCGCCGCCGGATCGGCGCTGTCCGACAGGGCCAGCGCGGCGGCGCGGCGCTCCATTTCGCCGCCGGACTCCAGCACCCGCTCCAGATCGCGCAGTGCCGCGGCATCGGCATGGCGCCCGACACAGCGCCACAGCTCGGGGCTGACCGTGCGCCCGGCGGCCCAGCGCTCATGGGCATAGTCGCACAGCATCCGGGCAAGCGGCGGATTGGCCCGCTCGTCGAGGCGCTGGACCGGCCATAGCGGAGCGCCGATGAACAGCGCCTTCAGCACCATCTGGTTCCAGGCGGGCTCGTCGAACTCCTCGCTTGGGTAGGGGTTGTGATGGGCTACCGCGTTGAACAGCGCCTTCATGTTGCTGCGGACGCCCTCGCGGGCCCGCGCGGCGTAGCGCTGCGGCTCCGGATAGAGCGGCAGGGCTAGATAGAAGGAGATCAATTCCGCCACATCGGCGGTGACGCAGAGCTTCTCGACTAGCGCGGCCATGCGGGAGGGATCATCGACGCTCAATACGAGCAGGACCCGCGCGGCCTGGTCGGCGCTCAGCCCGGCCGGCCGCCAGCCCGGCCGGGCGGCGTCGGCGGCCTTCAGGTCGGCTTCGCCGAGCACCAGGTCGGCCTTGCCGACCTTGCGCGGCACTAAGGAGATCGCCATGTAGACCTCCCGGTCGGGGCTGCCCGAGGCGATCCGGCCGGCCGCCTCGTCGAGCCAGGCGAGGGCCTCGGGCGTGACGTCGCGGGCGAGCCAGCCATGCAGGAGTTGCGAAGCGGTTGGCGCGGTCATCCGTCAGGTCCCGGCGATGCGGCGCTGAAGGGCAAGGGTGAGGCCGAAGGCGGCAAGCGCGACAAGCGCCAGCAGATCGTGGCCGGCGCCGACGACGAAGACCGCGTCGAGCAGGCAGATGCCGGCGATCAGGGAGACGACGGCGCGGGGAATGTCGGCGCGCTCCCGCAGCAGGAAGCTGAGCGCATAGCCCCCCCAGGCCAGGAAGGCCAGGGCCGCGACCAGGCCGGCCATGCCGGAGGCGGCGACCCACAGCGCATAGAGGGCGGGCACTGCAAGAAAGCCCAGCGGCCACAGATTAGCGACGCGCTTCAAGGTCTCCTGCTTGGCGGCATAGGTCAGCCCGATGAGATAGCAAAGGGCGACGGCGGCGGCGAGGGCGACATCGGCGGGAAGCGTGGATGCGGCCGCCAACGCGGCGCCGATATAGACCAGCATGCGGCAGATGCCCATGAGCACCGGGCTCAAGGGGTTGGCCTTGTGCCAGACATCGTAGAGCACGATCGCGCCGGCAAGAAGCAGGCCGATGACCGGCAATCGCCAGCCGGCGCCGTCCGTCGTCCCGTAGCACAGCCCAAGCAGGATGAGCCAGCCTGCCGCCAACAGGCCGAAGCCGGCCGCGAACACAGTGCGGGCGCTGACCGCGCCGGCCGGGATCGGCCGCTCCGGCCGCTCGCGCGCGTCCAGCTCGCGATCGAAGGCGTCGTTGAGATACATGCCGGCGATGTAGAAGCAGGAAAAGGCGATGCACAGGACGATGAACAGCGCCGGCCCGAAGGCGGCCCCGCTCAGCGCCAGGCCGGCGAGGACATTGGTCCACACCGTCGGCAGGTTGGAGACCCGGCCGAGCCGCAGCGCGGTGCCGAAGGTTAAGCCGCGAGTTCCCGCCTCACCCATGCCAGCTCCCTGCCGATGTCGGCGGCCAGATCGGATTGCCGATAGGCCTCAGGCAACACGTTCCAGGTGTAGGTTTCAACCTCCAGATGCGAGGAAATCGGCGCGTCGCGCTGGCGGGCGATGACCGCCTTGAGATAGTCCTGGGTCGTCGAGAAGTCACCCAGCTCGTCCAGGAAGACGGGGACGTGAAAGTGAACCCGCCACTCGCGCGCGCCCTCTTCGGCGTCCAGGGCGGCGAGGGCAGGGGACAGATCGGCAAAACGGCGCAGCGTCCCGGCGCGGCGCTCGACGACCTGGTGAAGATAGACCCCATCATCGAACGGGGCGAGGAGCCGGCCGGCATCGCCGTTCACCGCGCGCAGCCGGAGTGCCGAGGAAAGCTGGAGCTTGGGGATCAGAATGCCGGCCGCCGCCAGCCGGTCAAACACATCCTCCGCCTCGAACTCGACCGCGGCGTGGCAGACATCGAAACACACCCCGATATGCTCGCGGATAAAGACTTGCGCGGCGGTTGGCGGCAGGCCGGCCTCGCTCGCCAGCAGGCCGGCGGCGCGCGATGAGAACAGGTGGTCCTCGAAGAAACGGATGGTCTCCTCGATCGTCTCCAGGAAGCAGCACGGCTCGGGCTCGAGCGCCAGCCGGATGGTCCGCCCGCTCGCCGCCTCGATCCGGGCGAGATGAGCGAGGTGGCGGAGCATGCCGTCGGCCATGCGCGTGACGTCGGCGTCGTCGCGCAGCTCGGCCTTGAAGGCGCCCGGCACGGTGCTGATGCTGCCGGCCATGCCGTCCGGCAGGAGGGCGGCCAGGAGGTCGGCGAGCCGGTTAGTATAGGCAAGCCGCGCCGGGTCGCGCCAGTCGGGCCGGTAGACGGCTTCCTTGACGCGCGTTCCGTGGAACTGGCCGAAGGGGAAGCCGTTCAGGGTGAAGACATAGAGATCGTGGTCGGCGAGGAATGCCCGGAAGCTGTCAAGCGCCTCGGGCTCGGCGAGCGACTGCGCGGCGGCCGCGGAGAGCCGCAATCCGACGCCGAACGGCCGGTCCGGGGCCACCTGTTGCTTGATTGCCGGCAGGTGTTTGGCGAGCGCGGCCAAGGTGTCGGCCCAGCTTTCGCCGGGATGGACGTTGGTGCAATAGGTCAGCTCGACAGGTGGGTCGGCGCCGATTCTCATGGCCCGGCCCACTCCGCCTCGAGCCAGTCGATGGCGGACAGGATGCGCGCCTCGTCCATCTCGTGCACCTCTACGCCCTGGCCGATACCGTCGAGCAGGGTGACGGTGAGCTCGCCGCCAAGATGCTCGCGGAACTCGCGCAGACCGGCGAGGAGGGCGAGCGAGCCATCCTCGGCCGCCATCCGGACGGCGGGATGCCACAGCCGGAAGCCGAGCTGGCTCAGGAGCCGGCAGATCCGCACCTCCTCGCCCTCGGTCAGCAGGCCGGCGAGGACCGAGTAGCGCGCATCCAGCGCGATCCCGATCGCCACCGCCTCGCCGTGGGACAGGGCGTGCCCGGTCAGGACCTCGAGCTTGTGGGCCGACCAGTGGCCGAAATCGAGCGGTCTGGCGCTGCCCGCCTCGAACGGGTCGCCGCCATGGGCGATCTGGCGCATGTGCAGCTCCGCGCAGCGGCGGATCAGATAGCGCACTGCGGTCGTCTCGAAGGCTGCCAGCGACGCGGCATACTCCTCGAGCCAGACGAAGAAGCCGGCATCGCGGATCAGGGCCACCTTCACCGCCTCCGCCATGCCGGCGATCTTCTCGTCATGGGCGAGCCCGGCGAGCAAGGCGAAGTCGTTGCACACGGCGAAGGGCGGCGTGAAGGTGCCGACCAGGTTCTTGATCCCGAAAGCGTTGATGCCGTTCTTTACGCCGACGCCGGAATCGTTCTGCGACAAGACCGTGGACGGGACCCGGACATGCCGAACTCCGCGATGGGTGGTCGCCGCGACGTAGCCGACCGCGTCGAGAACGGCACCGCCCCCGATGGCGGTCACGAAGGCATGCCGGTCGATCCCGAGCTCGGTGATGTATTGCTGCAGGCGCGTGATCAGCGAGGGGTCGTTCTTGGCCGCTTCGCCGCCCGGCACGTTGCGGGGCGGGGCGACCAGCTCCAGGTTGTCGCCGTGATGGCGGGTATAGGCCTCCACGGCGCCGGCAAGGGCGGGATTGGCCTGCGCCAGCCCGTCATCGATGAAGACCACCATGCGGTGGCGACGGTCGGGCTCCAGCCGGCAGACGACGTCGCGAAAGGTGGGGTTGGCAGGATCGAACAGGTTCTCGGTGAAACAGACGGGAAAGTCGTATTCGATGGCGAAGCGCTGGCGGTATACCATGGCCGCCTCACCCGCGGGATGGAGCACGCTCAGTCTGTTGCGAGCTTCCGCCATCACGATACTCCAGTACTCCAGCCACGCGCCGCCAACCGATCAATCGAGGAACCATAGGCCGATGACCGGCTCGTGCAAAGCGCCGAGGCGCTAACGGAATAATTGATCGAGTAGAAGCTGCTTCACCATTGTGGCGTCAATCTTGCCGTCCGGCAGCAGGTCGGGATGAGAGGCGATCAGCACCGGCCCGTCCTGGGGATCGTCGGTCAACCGGCCATGCGATCCCTTGACCAGGTTGGCATCCAGCGGGATGACGTCGAGCAGCGTGCGCATGCCCAGCTTCCGCTTGAACAGCCGCCAGGCGACCGCCCCCTTCGGCCAGGCGAAAGCCGGGTCGAGGAACAGCTCGACCGGATCGTAACCGGGCTTGCGGTGGATCTCCACGGTTCGCGCGAAGTCGGGCGCGCGGTCGTCGTCCAGCCAGTAATAATAGGTGAACCAGGCATCGGCGCCGGAGATGGCCACCAGCTCGCCGGCACGGGGATGGTCGAGGCCGAATTCGCGCTTGCCGTCCGCGTCGAGCACGCGCTCAACGCCCGGCAGCGCTTCGACCAGGGCCTTCACGTCGCCGATCCGCTGGGGATCGCGGACATAGATATGGGCGATCTGATGATCGGCGACGGCGAAGGCCTGCGAGGCGCCGGGGTCGAGCAGCTCGCGCCCGAGCTCCTCGCGCACCTGGATCAGCCCGGCCTCGCGCAACGCGCGGTTGACGTGGACCGGTCGGTTGACCGGCGTGATGCCGTATTCCGACAGCACGACCACCCGCGCGCCGGACCGTTCGGCATCCTCGATGAGCTCGCCGCAGATCGCGTCGATTTCGCCGAGGTCCTTCGCGATGGCCGGATCGTCCGGCCCGAGGCGCTGGAGATTGTAGTCGAGATGGGGCAGGTAGCAGGCCGTGAAGGTGGGCTTGCGGGTGGCCCGCACATGCATCGTCGCATCGGCGATCCAGCGGCTCGACGATATGTCGGTCGCCGGCCCCCAGAAGGTGAACAGCGGGAAGCGGCCGAAGCGCTCGGTCAGCTCGTCGCGCAGGTCCGACGGCGCGGCATAGCAGTCCGGTATCTTGCGCCCGTCGGCCGGATACATGGGGCGCGGCGTCACCCCGATATCGGCCGAGGCATACATGTTGTACCACCAGAACATGTTGGCGGCGGTGAAGTCGGGATCGCGCCGGCGCGCCTCGTCCCAGACATAGTCTCCCGAGACCAGGTGGTTGGACTGGCGCCAGAACCAGATTTCCGAGAGGTCCCGGAAATACCAGCCATTGCCGACGATGCCGTGATCGCGCGGCATGAGCCCGGTCAAATAGCTGGTCTGGGCCGAGCAGGTGACGGCTGGCGTCACAGTGTGCAGGGGCTGCATCCTGCCGCGGTGAGCGAGCTTTGCAAGGTTGGGCGTTGCCTCGCCGATGAAGCGCGGCGACAGCCCGACGACATTGAGTGCAAGTACAGGTGTCACGGCGCCCCCTTGGCCCAGCCCGTTCAATCCGGCCGCAGAGTGTCGAGGAACGCCATCACGCGCAAGATGTCATCCTGGTCGATCCGGTCGCCGAAGGCCTGCATGGCCCCGGCCGAGCCGCCATAGATGATCTCGAATTCCCCTATGTCGGTCGCGGCGCGGGAGCGCAGGAAGGTGTCGTCGTTGAGCGCCGGCCCGATGCGGCCGGAGCCGTCCGGCATATGGCAGGCCTGACACCACCGATTATATACGGCCCGCCCATCGGCGACGGCCTCTTCGTCGCCCCGATAGGGATTTTCGCCGGTGACGTGGAATTCCTCGACAGCCGGGCTGAATTCCTCGTCCGGCCGCGGCGTGTGGACGGCAAGCTCGGAATCATCAAGCGCGTGGGTAAACTTTAGGGGGCCGTCCTCGGCCTTGTCGTTGGCGGTTGCCGCAGGAGTCAGGAGCAACGCGCCCGTGAGGAGGAGCGCGGGCGCAAGCAGGCGATGGGGCATGTCGGTGTCCGGGATTGAGCGGGAGGGGGAGGTTGCGCAAATGAGAATGGCGGGGCTCCGGGCCGTGTTCGGCCCGGAGCCCTCAGGGAAAGGTCGTCAGTCGACGGTGCGGGCGGTCACGGCGCCCTCAGGGACGTCGTCCTCGGCAACGATCCGCCAGAGCGCCCCCGGCGGGTTCTCCATCGGCCCCTGATCGGCGAGATAGAAGCAGTTGCAGTTGACCGCAAGGATCGTGCCGTCCTCGTCGCGCCCGCCGGCGGTGAACTGGAGATCGGTCTGGACGAGAGACTGCATCACCCACCGTCCGGCCTCGCCGTCCCAGCCGGTGCCGAAGACGCGGCCGGAACACCAGTCGCCGGTCAGGAAGACACCTTCCATGCCGCCATAATAAGCCACGCCGAGGCCCTGCACCGAGCAGCCGGATGGCAGGTCGGTGCTGCCGCCGGGCCAAGGCTCGGGATGCGGATACTCCGAAACCGGGAGCGTGCCGGGCCAGTCCTGGCGCTGATCGGGTCCGGTCAGCGGGTGGGTCCAAGTGCCGTTGCGCATGGGCCAGCCGAAATTGAGCCCGCCTTCACCCGCCGGCTGCCAGTTGATCATCTCCCAGTGGTTTTGGCCGACATCGGCGATCCACAAATCGCCGTTCTCCGGGTCGAAGGCGATCTTGTAGGGATTACGCACGCCGTAGTGCCAGATCTCCGGCTTGGCGTTTGGCCGGATAGTGGCAAACTCCTCCTCGGTGATGCCGAAGAGCACCATCTCGCGCTCCTGCACCGCGTCGCGGAAGGGATTGTCCTCGGGGATGCGATAGGGGACCAGCGCATCCTCGTCGACATCCACGTCGATACGCAGGATCTTGCCCAGCCAGGTCGCCAGGTCCTGGCCGGTCTGAAGCACGTCGCCTTCCCAGCCGCCGTCGCCCGAGGTGATGTAGAGATAGCCGTCCGGCCCGAACTGGATGTCGCCGCCATTGTGATTGTAGTAGGGCTGCTCGATCCGCATGATGACCTTGAGGGTCTCGTTGACCCGGTCCGCGCTGACCACGTCCGGGCTGTCGGGATCGACGGTGATGCGCGCGATGATGCCGTCGCCATTGAAGGGCAGCGACGCATAGTGCACGAAGAAGTGGCCGTTCTCCTCGAAGTCGGGGTGGAAGGTGATGGCGTAGAGCCCCTGTTCGACGAACTGGTGCTGGACGATGTTGCCGAGCGGGTTGATCTGGGTGAGATCGAGGAACGGCTCGTCGTTCACATTGCCGTCCTGGTCGACGATCACAACGCGGCCGACGCGCTCCACCACGAAGATGCGGCCCGAGCCGTCATAGGCCGAGGTCACGTTCACCGGATCGTTAAATCCGTCAGCCACCTGAACCAGTGCGATGCTCGGGTCGCCGGGCAGTTGACCATCGGGATGAGCCACTTCGTCTATAGTTTGCGGAAATTCTTGCGCAGAAACCGGAAAAGCAAACG
Organism: Rhodobiaceae bacterium; assembly: GCA_007118805.1. GTDB lineage: Bacteria > Pseudomonadota > Alphaproteobacteria > Rhizobiales > Tepidamorphaceae > SKQW01. Next base: position 12,043 of record SKQW01000195.1, read on the forward strand.
CCAGCATAGCGGCGCTGGCCAACAAGCAGGCCCGCCTCATTTGATATACCTCCCGGCTGTGTCGGGGCCGATAGCGGCCGCCGAATCTGGTTTTCGATGCCGTGGCGAAGGTCGCCCGCACCCCCCATAGTCTTGCCGAGCGGATGCCACAGTGCAGATGATAGTCCCGACATGGGGGCTTGGCGAGTATCGGGTGGCAAGAATCCTGACCCGACATGCCGACGTCGAGCCAGCGCCTGGCAGGTGGCGGGGCATGAACCGCCAAGATCTGTCCCGAGTCATTGCCGCGGCGCCGAGTTCGCTCGGCCGCGTGAGACATCCAGCTTCGATGCGGGGGGCATGCGCCGGGCGGAGCGGACGTATCTGACCGGGATCGGCAGGGCTATTGGGTGTAATACCGATTTGCGCTGAGGGCGACTCTTCGGGGATTCCCAAGGCTGGCGAATTCTGACTCCCTGGGTATGGGAGCAGAGGAGATTCGCCATGGGGGCAGCGATCGCA
>SKQW01000292.1 GCA_007118805.1 Rhodobiaceae bacterium
CGCTCAACAGGGTCCCGGCTCCGCAGGGGGCCCGCCGCGCGCGATCCTGGCGCTGGTGGAGCGGGTTGGCCGCTGGACTGGCGGCGACCGGCCTTGCGTTCGGCCCGGTGAGTGCCAGCGAAGTCTTCGTATCTCAGGCCGATGGCTCGGTAGAGGTTTCGTATTCCCCCGGTCAATACAGCTCCGTCGAAACCGGTTCCTTCGATGAACTTAATTCCGGGAACCTTGGCAGTGGAGTAAGCACAACGAGCGATCCGAATTCGAACGCCAATGTGGCCCGCTCCATCACTGTGGGGCGGAACCACACTGTCGTGCAGGCCCAGTATGGGCGCGGCAATCAGTCGAACGTCGGAATCTTCGGCGGCGAGAGCAGCGGCGCCTACGTGCTTCAGGCCGGCGACGGGCTCCAGTCAACGGTCGGCATGGTGAACACGAACCGGGTGGGCGTGATCGTTGTTCAGGGACCGAACAATGTCCCCGTGAATGTCCTGGCGATCGGACTGCCGGGCGGAGGACTGATGATTGCCCGGTAACCGGGCCTCTCCCACGCGCCCAATTCAGACTTCAACAGGAGAGACGACACAATGAACATGAAGCAACACATGCTTGCCGCCCTCCTCGGGGGCGCCTGTTTCGTCGCGGCGATTGCCGCGATGCCGGCTGGGGCAAATGCGGACCTGGTCTACAAGCCGATAAATCCCGCCTTCGGGGGCGATCCTTTCAACGGCGCGTTTCTCATGGATACCGCCCTGTCGCAGAGCAAGTATCATGAAGACGACAAGTTTCCCGACATCGAGATTCCGGAATTTTCCGAGGTGATTGTCATCCCGCCGGCAGGCGCCGAGGCGACAGCCGCGGAAACCACAGCTCCACAAGTTGATTAGGCTCCCGCGTCCGGGGGAGGGCGCGGAGCACACTTATCTCATAACGCTTCGCGGATGGCGAAGCATCGGCGCTTACGGGGGCAATTATGCTTAACGAGGGGTTTGCGAGACTGTTGGCCATTGCGGCCATCCCGGTGATGATCGCCGGTTGCCAGACGATGGCGGGGGCAGACAAGGATATCCTGGCGGCGCCGGCCAAGCTCGAGGCCCCGACCAAGACCACTGGCGTCTTGCAGAAGCTTCCGCCGCCCGCGCGCCAACTGGAAGTCGCGGTCTACGAGTTCCCCGACCAGACCGGCCAGCACAAGCCAAGCGGCGACAAGCACTACGCGGAGTTCTCGCGGGCGGTTACGCAGGGCGGCGCGGACATTCTCATCGACGTCCTGCGAGAAGCGGGCGGGGGAACCTGGTTCGATGTGGTGGAACGGCGGCGCCTTCCCTCCCTGCTTCAGGAACGGGAGATCATCGAGGTCATGCACAAGGCCGCGGGCAAGCCGCTCAAGATCCAGTCTCTCCGGGTCGCCGGGCTGCTTCTCGAGGGCGGGATCGTCGGGTATGACACAAACGAGACGACGGGTGGTCTTGGCGCCAGGCTTCTCGGCATTGGCGGGCACACCCAGTTTCGCCGCGACGTGGTGACTGTCGCCCTGCGGGCGGTCAGTGTCCAGACAGGACGGGTGCTGGCCTCGGTGACCACAACCAAGACGATCTATTCAGCCCTGCTGCAGGGGACGACCTTCAAGTTCGTCGCCGTAGACGACCTTCTTGAGATCGACACGGGGGTCACACGCAACCACCCCACGACCCTCGCCGTCCGTGAAGCGATCCAACTTGCTGTCTATGCGCTGCTGCTCGAGGGCATCGAGAGCGGGTTGTGGGAGTTTGCCGATCCGGCCAAAAAGTCCGAGCTCTTGTCGTCCTATGTGGAGGATTATCGCCCGCAGTTGAGCGGGCTTTACTGAATGGCGCGCGCGGATCAAGGCCGGGGATGGTAATGACTCCCCGGTCGGCCTCGCAGATCCGCCATGTGCCCGCGGCGACGGGTGTGGCAGAGATGGCCACCATCGCAACCGCTGCCGATTCCAAGAAAGTCAGACGCCACTTTCAGCATGAGCTGCCCCCCTTTTGCTTATCCCGGTATTCCCCGATTGGCGTGCCGGTCGACGGCAATCGCGTGATCCCTGCCGGCGAGCAAGTGCTCCTTCGACAGTATCTCTTACGCTGCATTAGTTTCTCTTCGGGGTGACGTCGGTTTTGATTCAAAGTGACACATAGCCAAATTGCCATCTCCGGGCGGGCGCCCGGATTTGGGCGGATCAGGCCAAGAAACCTCCGTCATCCCGGTCCGATCGGCATGTTTTTCGGCGCGGCGGACTGACTTTACTGTTGGGCAGGCATTCCCGTATCGGCATGGGGACACCGTCTGTCTCGCCAACGGCATCAAGACGCCAGGCAACGGCGCGCTTGTGGAGAAGGCGGTGCGCATTATCGACGCGCCCGGCGGCCGAATCGCCATCGTTGACGCCAAATTTTCCCGGAATGCTTGCGGGTCACCCGATCGCCCGGTCGGCCCGTTCTGGCACTCTTGATGCGCGCATAAGTATAGTGCTATTGTATGATAATTGGCTGGTGAAGTGAGCAGGGCCGGACTTGATGAGTCAGCGCATCGAAATGCTGCCGCGCGGCCTCAGCCGTAGCGTTCACGGGCAGGTGGCCGACGAAATCGGCCGCCGCATCGTGTCGGGCGATTACCCGCCTGGCAGTATCCTGCCGACCGAAGGGACCTACAGCGCGCTCCTCGACGTCAGCCGCACCGCCTATCGCGAGGCGATCAAGATGCTCGCCGGTAAGGGCCTGGTGGAGTCGCGCCCACGCACGGGGACACGCGTGCGGCGCCGCAACCTATGGAACATGCTCGATCCGGACGTAACGACCTGGGCGTTCGAGTCAGGGCCCGAGCGGGGGCATGGGCGCGCTCTGTTCGAGCTGCGCCAGATCATCGAGCCGGCGGCCGCGGCCCTGTCCGCGGAGCGACGCGGCGAGGCCGACTTGGCGAGGATGCGCGAGGGACTGGACGGAATGGCGGCGGCGAATAACCGGGATGAATGGATCGGGCCCGATCTGCAGTTCCATCAGGCGATCCTGGAATCGACCGGCAACGAACTGCTGACTTCCCTCGGGCATCTGCTGAAGCCGGCACTCACGCACACCTTCGCCATTGTCAATGTCGACGACGACAGGCGCCGTGCCGCGGTGCCGCTTCACGGGGCCATTCTGACCGCGATCGAGGCTGAGGATGCCGCCGCTGCGCGCCGCGCCATGGTCAAGCTGCTGGCCGACTCGCTGATCGATCTCGAGGAGATGCTGGAAATTCGCGCCACCGCCAGCGGCCAGCCCTCTTAGGATGGCGAGCGGTGCTTCGACGCAAAAAGTTCCGAACAGGGGTAACCCCTCCGGATAGATGGATGACTAGGGAGGACACATCATGAAGGCTCTATTTCTAACTTCGGCGGCGGTGGCGATGGCCGTGGCAATGACGAACGGTGCGGCCGTGGCCGAC
>SKQW01000142.1 GCA_007118805.1 Rhodobiaceae bacterium
CTGTTCGACCTCGACCATCACCTGCGCCATGTCGACACCATCTTCGCGCGCGTCTTCGGCGATGATACGGCCGCGACATGAGATGAGTTAACTGCCTGGTCGATCCGGCAGCCGTCCGCCCCAACGAGGCTCAGGCTTCGTTCTCGAGCTGGTCGACGGCGGTTGCCATCAACTCGTCCATCGTCCGGCGTATACGATGATCCGACTGGTCGACGCCACGATCGTCGAAGTCCTTGCGTATCCTGCGGAAGACATCCTCATCGCCGGCTTCCTCGAAGTCGGCCAGAACGATTTCCTTGGCATAGGCTTCGGCCTCGTCGCCGGTCAGTCCTATCTTCTCCGCCGCCCACAGGCCAAGCAGCTTGTTGCGACGGGCCGTCGCCCTGAAACGCAACTCTTCATCATGCGCGAACTTGTCTTCGAAGGCTTTCTTGCGCCTGTCGAGCTCGGACATTCGGATGCCTCCTCCTCGGGCGATGCGCATCTTGCATAACGGCGGGCATGACCCAAATCAACCGCGACGGGCCGGCCGCTGCCACCTGCGCAACGCGTTGTAACCGTTTCGCGGATAAGCTAGGGTGCCCCCGCATTTCGACCAACGAATCCGTCTGGCAACCGATCGTGTTGCAGACGCGCCGCGACCAAGGGGTGCGGCCGTCACCAGACGCCAGCTTTTCATGACAGGTCACACGCGCATGAGTCGCCGCCGCAGAATCTACGAAGGCAAGGCCAAGATCCTCTATGAAGGCCCGGAGCCAGGCACGCTTGTCCAGCACTTCAAGGACGACGCCACCGCGTTCAACCGAAAGAAGCACGCCCAGATCGAAGGCAAGGGGGTGCTCAATAACCGCATCTGCGAGTTCATCTTCCAGCATCTCAACGCGATCGGCGTGCCCACCCATTTCATTCGCCGGCTCAACATGCGCGAGCAGCTCATCCGCGAGGTCGAGATCGTGCCGCTCGAGGTGGTGGTGCGCAACGTTGCCGCCGGCTCGCTGGCAAAGCGCCTCGGGATGGAGGAAGGCACGCAGCTTCCCCGATCGATCATCGAGTTCTATTACAAGTCCGACGAGCTCGACGATCCGCTGGTCTCCGAGGAGCATATCACCGCCTTCGGATGGGCCACGCCGCAGGAGATCGACGACATCATGGCGCTGGCGCTGCGCGTCAACGACTTCCTGACGGGCCTCTTTCTGGGCTGCAATATCCGGCTGGTCGACTTCAAGCTGGAATTTGGCCGCCAGTTCGAGGGCGAAATGATGCGCATCGTCGTGGCCGACGAGATCAGCCCCGATTCGTGCCGACTCTGGGACATGGAATCAGGTGAGAAGCTCGACAAGGACCGCTTCCGGCGCGACATGGGCGGGCTGGTCGAGGCCTATCAGGAGGTCGCGCGCCGCCTCGGCGTGCTCAGCGGCAGCGAGCAGCAGTCTCCGCCGCGCGGCCCCGTTCTGGTTCAGTAGAGCCCTGTTCCCCGTGAAGGCCCGCGTCACCGTTACGCTCAAGTCCGGTGTCCTCGATCCGCAGGGCAAGGCGATCCTGCATGCCTTGGCCGCGCTCGGCTTCGGCGGGGTGGAGGATGTCCGTCAAGGCAAGCTGATCGAGCTCGAGCTTGACCAGAGCGATCCTGACAAGGCCCGCGCCGAGGTCGAGGCGATGTGCGAGAAGCTGCTCGCCAACACGGTGATCGAGAACTACCGCGTGGAGATCGGCGGGTGAAGCGCAGGCGGGGCGGAATCGGGGTGGGGTGATGAAATCCGCCATCGTCGTCTTTCCCGGCGTCAATCGCGAGCGCGACATGGCCCATGCCATCACGCTTGCCACCGGAAACGCGCCGGATCTCGTCTGGCATAAGGAAACCACCCTGCCTGCGGCCGACCTCGTGGTGCTGCCCGGCGGCTTCTCCTATGGCGATTATCTGCGCTGCGGCGCGATCGCCGCCCGGTCGCCGATCATGGCCGATGTTGTCCGGAAGGCCGAAGCCGGTATATCCGTGCTCGGCGTGTGCAACGGCTTCCAGATCCTGACCGAAGTCGGCCTCCTGCCCGGTGCGCTGATGCGCAATGAAGGGCTCGGTTTCGTGTGCCGCAACGTCTTTCTCAGGGTCGAGCGCAGCGACACCCGCTTCACCAACCGCTACGAAGCCGGACAGGTCATCCGGGTGCCGGTCGCCCATGGCGACGGGAACTATTTCGCCGACGGCGATACGCTGGCACGACTGGAAGGGGACGGACGTGTCCTGTTCCGTTATTCCACGCCCGACGGCGCCCTCGACCCGAGCGCCAACCCCAACGGCTCGATCAATCACATCGCCGGTATAGTCAACGAGCGCGGCAACGTGCTGGGTCTGATGCCGCACCCCGAGAACCACGTCGATCCGATCCAGGGCTCGACTGACGGGCTGGGGCTCTTCACAAGTGTAGCCGCCGCCCTGGAGCCGGCCGCGTGACGATCCCGAACCACATTCCGATCACGCCGGATCTTGTTGCCGAGCACGGCCTGACGCCGGACGAGTATCAGCGCATCCTCGATCTCATCGGCCGTGAACCGAGCCTTACCGAGCTCGGCATCTTTTCGGCGATGTGGAACGAGCACTGCTCCTACAAGTCATCGCGTCTGCATTTGAAGACCTTGCCGATCGACGGCCCGCGCGTGATTCAGGGACCCGGCGAGAACGCCGGAGTCGTCGATATCGGAGATGGCGAGGTCGTGGTCTTCAAGATGGAGAGCCACAACCATCCGAGCTTCATCGAGCCCTATCAAGGGGCGGCCACCGGTGTGGGCGGCATTCTGCGCGACGTCTTCACCATGGGCGCTCGGCCCATCGCCGCCCTCAACGCGCTGCATTTCGGCGCGCCGGATCACCCCAAGACCCGTTCCCTTATTTCCGGCGTCGTCGCCGGCATCGGCGGCTACGGCAATTCTTTCGGGGTGCCGACCGTGGGCGGGCTGGTCTCGTTCGACCCGGCCTATAACGGCAATATTCTGGTCAATGCCTTCGCTGCCGGAATCGCGAAGGCCGACGGGATCTTCTACGCCAAGGCCAGCGGCGTCGGGAATCCGATCGTCTATCTCGGGTCAAAGACCGGCCGCGACGGCATCCACGGCGCCTCCATGGCTTCGGCCGAGTTTGGCGACGACGCCGAGGAGAAGCGTCCGACCGTGCAGGTCGGCGACCCGTTCTCGGAGAAGCTGCTGCTGGAGGCCTGCCTCGAGCTGATGGCCAGCGATGCCATCATCGCGATCCAGGACATGGGGGCCGCCGGCCTGACCTGCTCGGCCGTTGAGATGGGCGCCAAGGGCGATCTTGGCATTGAGCTCGATCTCGACGCCGTGCCGTGCCGGGAAAGCGGCATGTCGGCCTACGAGATGATGCTGTCGGAGAGCCAGGAGCGCATGCTCATGGTGCTCAAGCCTGGCCGCGAGGCAGAAGCGCGGGC
>SKQW01000350.1 GCA_007118805.1 Rhodobiaceae bacterium
ATCGGAAAGACCAAGAGCACGACCACGGCCATGAGCGCGAGGCCGCCCCCGTGCGTCTGGAGGAAGGTGTCTCGCTCGGCCGCAGCCAGCCAGTCGACGAGCTGTCCGAGATAGCTGAAGAACACGACCTCCATGATGGAGATCGCCGCGGTCAGGACCGACATCACGACGAGCCAAGGCATCATCGGCCGCGAGAAATGCAAGCAGAAGGCGACAAAGCCCTTCGGCGGCGTTCGCGGCTCGCCGGCGGGATAGGGATCGATCAGGCGTTCGAACAGGCGGAACATGGCTGCAAGTCCGGATGGTCAGAAAAAGCTGAGGCACGCAGACGACGGGCGGTCTGCCCACGGGCAAACGGCGCCGGGCGGTCGACGAGGCCGGTCAAAGAAGGGCGGTTCAGGGGCCGGAAGTTCAACCGGTCCGGTTGAGCTCTGCCTGATCCGCGATCCGCGCTTGAGGTAAGGCCGTCGAGGTCACCAGGGGGCGAACGGGACGATACCGGCGCGCATGGCCAGGCCGACTGGGCGGATCGACATGTGCTGCATCGGTATCTCCTTGCGACGGGTGTCCGAGGGACGGGCGGCCGGCCGACAGCGAATCGCGTCGCGCCGCGCGCTACACTCAATAGTCGGGACTGCGGCAGGATCATGGCACCGCCCATGTCGGCTTTGCCGGGGTCGAGGAACCTTGGCCAAACCGGCCGAAAGCTCTAATTGGAATCCGGCTACGCGCGAACGCGCCCCCTGCATGGCCGCGGAGGGACGGAACTCGGAACCAGGCAACGGCATTTTCCCAATATGGCTTCAAGACGACCCGGCCGGCCCTCGCTCAAGCGCTTGGCGGAGCAACGTATCGCCATCCAGGCAGTGGATCCGGCGATCGATTGCGGCCGCTTCGCGGCCAAGGCGATCGTGGGCGAGCCCTTCGTCGTCGAGGCCGACATCTTCACCGACGGTCACGATCCGCTGCAGGCGGTGGTGATGCACCGCCCCCGCGGCGGGCGGAATTGGCGGGACGTGCCGATGCGGCTCATCGACAACGACCGTTGGCGGGCCAGCCTGTCCTTCGACGAGATCGGCGAGCATCAGTTTACGCTCGCTGCCTGGCGCGATCTGTTCGCCGGCTGGCGAACGGACCTCGTCAAGAAATATGATGCTGGCCAACCGATCTCGCTGGAACTGATCGAAGGACGCAAGCTTGTCGAGGAGACGCTGGCCGCTGCCAAGGGAATCGCCGCGGCCGACCGGGCCGAGTTGAAGGCCGCGCTCGCCACGCTCGATGCGGCGCCGGCCCAGGGCGATGCCTTCTCGGTGCTGATGAGCGAAGACCTGGCCGCATTGATGCGCCGCTGCGGTGTACGCACGAGCTACACCGAGGATGGGACGGTCTATCCGCTCTTCGTTGATCGCGAACGCGCCGGCTTCAGCGCGTGGTATGAGGTGATGCCCCGCTCCCAGTCGGGCTCACCCCAGCGCCATGGAACCTTCGATGACGTGATCGCACGGCTCGGCTACGTCAGCGCCATGGGGTTCGACGTGCTCTACTTCCCGCCGATCCATCCCATCGGCCGGACCAACCGCAAGGGCCGCAACAACAGTCTTATCGCCGACAAGGACGACCCCGGCAGCCCATACGCCATTGGCGCGGAAGAGGGCGGCCACGACGCCCTCCATCCCGAGCTTGGCACCTTTGACGATTTTGCCCGCCTCGTTGCGGCGGCCCGGGAGCACGGCCTGGAGATTGCCCTCGACTTCGCCATCCAGTGCTCGCCGGACCATCCGTGGATCAAGGCGCACCCCGAGTGGTTCGACTGGCGGCCCGATGGCACCATCAAGTTCGCCGAGAACCCGCCCAAGAAATACGAGGACATCGTCAACGTCCATTTCTATCGCGGTGCCTTCCCGGACCTGTGGTACGCGCTGCGCGACGTGGTCCTGTTCTGGCTCGACAAGGGGGTGCGCATCTTTCGGGTCGACAATCCGCACACCAAGCCGTTGCCGTTCTGGGAGTGGCTGATTGAGGAGGTCCGAACGGTGGACCCCGGCGTGATCTTCCTCTCGGAGGCCTTCACGAAGCCGAAGATGATGAAGCGCCTGGCGAAGGTCGGGTTCAACCAGTCCTATTCCTACTTCACCTGGCGCAACACCAAGCAGGAGCTGACCGAGTATCTGACCGAGCTGACCACCGAGGAGTGCCGTCACTACATGCGGCCGAACTTCTTCGTGAACACGCCGGACATCAATCCATTCTACCTGCAAACCAGCGGGCGGCCGGGCTTTCGCGTACGGCTCTTACTGGCCGCCACCCTCGGCGGAAACTACGGCGTCTACAACGGCTTCGAGCTTTGCGAAGCGGCGGCTATCCCCGGGCGGGAGGAGTATCTCGACTCGGAGAAGTATGAGATCCGTGCCTGGGACTGGGACCGGTCGGGACATATCCGCGCCGATATTGCCTTCGTCAATCAGCTTCGCAAGGACAACCGTGCGCTCCAGCGCTTCACCAACCTGACATTCTACAACGTCTGGAACGACTCGATCCTGTATTACGGCAAGTGCACCGAGGATCTATCGAATTTCCTGTTGTTCGCCGTCAACCTCGATCCGTTTCATCCTCAGGGCGCCCAGTTCGAGGTGCCGCTGTGGGAGTTCGGCCTCAACGACGACGCAACCATCGAGGCGGAGGACCTGGTCACCGGCCAGCCCTTCGCCTGGCACGGCAAGTTCCAGCACATGTGGCTCGACCCCCATAGCCGCCCCTACATGGCATGGCGGCTCCTTGGGCCGGCCGGAAATCGATGAGGGGGCGATGACGACGGGGATGCCCACACAGGTGGCGGAAATCGGCATCAGGCCGCGCGGCGGCTCGCCGCGCCTAGCCGGGACCGACTGGTACAAGGACGCTGTTATCTACCAGCTGCACGTCAAGGCCTTCCAGGATGCCAATGGCGATGGGATCGGCGATTTCGCCGGGCTTATGCAGCGGCTCGACTATGTCGAGCAGCTGGGGGTCAACGCCATCTGGCTGTTGCCCTTCTACCCGTCGCCGCTACGCGATGACGGCTACGACATCGCCGACTACCGCGCCACCAATCCCGCCTATGGCAGCCTGCGCGACTTCCGACTCTTCGTCGCCGAAGCGCATCGGCGCGGGATCGCCGTCATCACCGAGCTGGTCATCAACCACACCTCCGATCAGCACCCCTGGTTCGAACGCGCACGACGGGCCCGCCCCGGCACCGTGTCCCGGAACTTCTACGTCTGGAGCGACACGGACGAGCGCTACGCGGGCACCCGCATCATCTTCATCGACACCGAGAAGTCGAACTGGACCTGGGACCCGGTCGCCGGGCAGTTTTTCTGGCACCGCTTCTATTCCCATCAGCCTGACCTGAACTTCGACAATCCGCGCGTCCTTCAGGAGATC
>SKQW01000048.1 GCA_007118805.1 Rhodobiaceae bacterium
AATGAGCGGGTGGGGAGAGGCCGCACCGGGAGGCGCGGAGGCCGGGTTCCGTCTTGCCTACCGGTTCTGGATTCCCGCCTTCGTGGGGATGGGCGGAGTACGGCAGGGCCGTCCCTGCGGCACTTCCCTATCGCCAGACTATCTTTGGTCTTGTTCGACCTTACCTGCAGCCAAAGTGGACCGTGCTCAGCGCTGCCTGACGACGGAACAGGGGGCTCATGGCGGGAAGGGGGAAGAACGGTCCGGGAGCGTTGCCCCCGGACCGGATTGGCAGTTCAGTCGTCGTCGTCGATCCCGCCGACGATCTCCAGGAGCGCCTCATAGGTCTCCCGTTCGCCCTCCATCGTGGCGACCGCCTGCGCGGGGGCCTGGAAGGTCATGTCCATGAAGCGCTGTTGGCCGACCTCTTGTGCCCGCTCACCATTGACCGCCTTTTCGAACGCGGCGCCGAGGATGTCTAGCGCCTCCTGCGGCGTTCCGGCCGGGGCGTGCAGCGAGATATGGCTGGTCACGCCGAACGGGAAGCCGAGATCCTTCATGGAGACCAGGTCGGGGGCGAGCTTGAGGCGTTCGTAGGAGGCCGCGAACAGCGCCTTGGCATCGCCGGCTTCGACGATGGGCGCCCACGAGCCGCCCGAGAAAGTCACGTCGACGTCGCCCGCCAACGCGGCCTGGACGGCTCCGGCGCCGCCGTCGACCGGCACGGGGCGCAGGTCGAAGCCACGCTCCTGGGCGATGTATTCCATCAGCAGCCGGTCGATCGCAAGCTGACTGGCGAAGGTCATCGGACGGCCTTCGTCCTGGATGAACTCGACGAGTTCGTCGAGGTCGGAATAAGGCATGTCGATATTCGCGAAGACGGCGTTCTGGAACTCGCCCAGGATCGCGACATGCTCGAAGCTGTCCATGTCATAGGCCGAGGGCAGCACCAGCGGGGCGAGCGTGATCGAGGTCGAGTTGGTCGCCAGAAGCGTATAGCCGTCCGGCGCATCACGGGCGACCTGCTGGGCGGCGACGCCGCCCCCGGCGCCCCCGACATTCTGGACCAGGATGGTCTGGCCGAGCTCCTCGCTGAGGATATCGGTCATGGCGCGAATCGAGATGTCAGTGCCGCCGCCGGCCGGATAGGCGACGACGATTGTGATCGAGTCCGACGGGAATTCGTCGGCATGAAGGGGCGCGCTGGTCCCCGCTGCAAGGCCGATTCCGGCCGCCGCGACCGCGGCAACCACTGTGCGCCGGCTGAGGCGCGGGCATTTCGGCAAGCTGTTGGTCATGAGTTGTCTCCCTTTCTCCTTGGGTCTTGTGGTGGTGCAATGTCTGGCCGATCGAGCTCCATGGAGCGCACGCCCACGACGACGAAACGCCAGACGGAAATTACGGCGAGCAACAGAAAAGCTATGGCGATGGGGCGGTTGAGAAGAACAGCGGGATTGGAGTCCGATATGATCAATGACTGGCGCAAGGTTAGCTCCATCATTGGCCCCAAGACATAGCCGACAACGAATGTTACGAAAGAAAAATCCAGTTTCTTCATAAAATAGCCGACGAGTCCGAATATAAACATGAGATATACACTGAACATGCCGCCGCCTTCCATGTATGCGCCAATAATGCACAGGAAGACGATCACCGGCAGGACCACGGTGAACCGGACCTGGATAATCAAGCTGAAGATGCGCTGGCCGAACAGGCCGACCAGCAAAAGCCCGGCCGATGCCAGCACCATGCCGAAATAGATCGAATAGACGACGTCGCCGCTTTGTGAGAACAGGAACGGCCCGGGCGTCAGCCCGTGCAGCATGAACGCGCCCATCAAGAGCGCCGTGGACAGGCTTCCGGGCACGCCGATCGCAAAGACCGGAATGAGCGAGGCGGGCACAGTCGAGTTGTCGGCCGCCTCGGAAGCTGCGACCCCTTCCGGGGCGCCCTTGCCGAACGCTTCCGGCGTCTTTGAGCGGCCACGCACCCAGGTATAGGCCATGAATGAGGCCAGCGTCGCCCCGAGGCCCGGAAGCAGCCCGATCCCGGTACCGATGAATGATCCGCGCAGGATCGCGGGGACGATCCGCCTGGCTTCCGGGCCGGTGATTCGACTGTCTTCGGCGGCGCCGCTCGTGGCCGGCGGGCGCGGATACTGGTGCTGGCCGCGCCAGCCCTCGTCGATCTGCACGAGAATCTCGGACAGGGCGAGCGTGCCGATCGCCACGGCAAGGAGCGGAATGCCGTCATAGAGCTGAACCATCCCGAAGGTCAGCCGCGGCAGCCCGGTCTCCATATCGATCCCCGGTGCCGACAGCAGCAGGCCGGCGAAGCCGGCAATCAGCGCCTTGAAGAAGGAGGCGCCGGAAACCGCGGCAATGAAGGTGATCGAGAAGATCAGGATCGAGGCGAGCTCGATGGGTCCCAGCCCGACGGCAAAGCGCGCGATGGTCTGGGCCAGCAGGATCAGCACGATGGTGGCGATGACGTCGCCCGCCACCGAGGCGAGGATGGCCACCTTCAAGGCCTTCTGCGCCTTGCCCTGCTGGGTCATTGGATAGCCGTCATAGGTGGTGACTACCGAGGACGGCTCGCCGGGAATGTTGAGCAGGATCGCCGATACCGCGGAGCCGGCGGCCCCGCCCTTATTGATCCCGATGAGGAAGGATATCGCCGCCGCGGGCGACATGGTGAAGGTGAAGGGCAGGGCGATGGCGATCGCGGTGACCCGGTTCATCCCCGGCAGGGCGCCGACCACATAGCCGAGCAGCACGCCGAGCACGATGTAGGCGATGACAATCGGCGTGAATATCTCGCCAGCGGCGGTGGCCAGATGCTCAGTCATCGCCCTGTCTCACGGCAGCGGCGTACGGAGCACGTGGAGCGCCAGGACATAGATCGCCGCGACTGGCAGGGTGGCGGTCAAAAGGATCCGGATCACGTTGCGATCGCCCAGAAACAGCATCAGGGCAGCAATCAGAACCGGCCCGGCGATGATCATGCCGAGATAATCGATCGCGATGATGCCGCCGAGGACGAGCGAGGCCGACGCGGCAAGCATCAAGAGGTTCCACGGGCGAATGGGCACCGGCCGGATATTGCCCTCCCTGCGCAGGCGCATCCACGCCTGCGCCGTCAGCGCCAGCGCGCAGATCGTCAGTCCCGACGCCAGGATCGTCGGAAATACCGTGGGCGCCAGGCCGAAATAGCCGCCGGCTGTCGTGCCGACCGGAATCACGATGAAAATAAGCAGGATGCCGATCACGGAGAGGCCGGCACCACAGATCAGATCCACCTTGTTCATAGCGCGGATCCTTGCGCTGTTTGCTCCCCAATCCTCGTATGAACGCGATCATCGAGGTATTCATTAGTATGGCCGCGCCACAGTGCTACGCTGACCTTCCCGGCAGCCTAGGGAGGGTGTCCGGGAATGTCAATCATCTAATCATACAATCGGCGGTTTCGACCGGCCCCGACGAGCCGTTGCCCGGCGCGGAAAATATTGTATGATGAGATTATTGTCTCATAAATGGGAAAGGCAAAAGATTGCAGGAGCGTCAGGCAGGCAGCCTCACCTATGGCTTCATCGGTCTCGGCAATATGGGCGGCCCCATGTCCGCTCGTTTGCAGGCGGCCGGCTACCGGTTGATGGTTTTCGATATCGACGAGCGCGCCGTCGCCCGCGTCGTGGACAAGGGAGCGGCGGCGGCAAGCTCAGTCACCGAGGTCGCCGACGGGGCGGATGTGGTCTTTGTGTCCCTGCCCAGGCCCGAGGTGGTACGCGAGGTCGCGGTCGGGGACGGCGGGCTGATCGGCGGCCGCAGGGTCAAGACCGTGGTCGATCTGTCGACCACCGGCCCGAAAGTCTCCGAGGAGATTGGTCGCGAATTGGAGGCGGCGGGAAAGCGGTTGCTCGATTGTCCGGTGAGCGGCGGCCCGGCCGGCGCCGAGAAGGGCACGCTGGCATTGATGCTGGCCGGCGCGCCCGAGGCGCGGCCGGAGGTCGAGCCATGCTTGGCGCATTTCGGCCGCCATTTCGTCGTCGGCGATGCGCCGGGGCAGGGGCAGACTCTGAAGATCATCAACAATCTGATGTCGACGGCGGCCCTGGCGATCAGCTCCGAGGCGCTGGTCCTCGGCGTCAAGGCGGGGCTCGATCCCGATATCATGATCGAGGCGATCAATGCCGGCAGCGGACGGAACAGCGCGACCCTAGACAAAGTGCCGAAGCACGTGCTCACCCGCTCCTTCGACTTCGGCTTTCCGATCGCCCTGTCGACAAAGGATGCTCGGCTGTGTCTGGAGGAGGCGGATCGCCTGGGGGTTCCGATGGTGGTGGGAAGCGCGGTGCGCCAGCTTCTCAACATCACCCGCGATCATCTCGGCGGTGACAGCGATCTGACGAGTGTCATCCGCGTCGTCGAGCAGTGGGCGAAGGTCGAGGTCCGGGGCAAGGCGAGCGCGCCCCGCGAAACGGCCGGAGGCAAGGAGCAGGCTGGATGAAAATCGACAAGGCTCCCGGCTCGGCCGAGGCCCGGCTGGCGGAGTTCGCCGCGGACCTCACCCTGGACGACATCCCGCCGGCGGTTCTGCACGAGGCAAAACGGGCGCTATTGAACGTGTTCGCGACCGCCCTTGCAGGCAGCGGTGAGACGGCGGTCGATGTCGCCCTGAAGACCATGGCGCCGTTCAGCGGTGCGCCCACCGCCTCCATGATCGGCCGGGCCGAACGGGGCGATGCGGCCCTGGCGGCGTTCGTCAATGCGATGAGCGCCAATATCTTCGACTTCGACGATACCCACGAGGCCACGATCATCCACCCCGCCGCCCCGGTCTTTGCGGCCCTGCTTGCCCATGCCGAGCAGGCAGGACTGTCGGGCGCGGCCGTGCTGCGCAGTCTTGTGGTCGGCATCGAGGTCGAGTGCCGGATCGGCAACGCCATCTCGCCGGGCCATTACGCGCGCGGCTGGCACATAACCTCGACCTGCGGAGTGTTCGGCGCGGCGGCCGGCACCGGCTCGCTTGTCGGCTTGACGCCGCCGCAGATGCTCAACGCCCTGGCGGCCGCCGCGGTCCAGTCATCGGGCCTTGTCGAGGCGCTGGGCACGATGGCCAAGAGCCTCAGCGTCGGCGGCGCGGCGCGCAACGGGCTGCTGTCGGCCCTGCTGGCGCAAGACGGATTGACCGGGCCGCCGCGTCCGCTCAGCGGCGAGCGTGGCTGGCTCCGCGTTTGCGCCGACCGGCCCCAGCCCGAGCTCATGTTGGAGGGCCTGGGCTCGGACTGGCAGGCGGCGGCGAACACCTACAAGCCCTTCCCGGTCGGCGTGGTGCTCAATCCGGTGATCGAGGCGCTGATGAAGCTGCGTGAGGAAGCCGGGCTGACGCTCGCCGATGTAGACTCGGTCACGGCGACGGGGCACCCGCTGCTGCGCGAACGCACTGATCGCCCCGACGTCACAACCGGGCGGGAGTCCCAGGTCAGCGCCCAGCACGCGATGGCCATCGTGCTGCTGCGGGGCCAGGCGCGACTGGACGAGTTTTCGGACGAGGCCGCCGAGGAAACCCTCAAGGCCGGCCGCCCGGCGGTCGTCTTCCGGGCCGATCCGGCGCGCGATATCGCGTCGGTGGATCTCGAGGTGCGACGGCGCAGCGGCGAAACGCTGCGGTGCGAGATCCGTAGCGCCATCGGGTCGCGGGCCAATCCGTTGAGCGACGCCCAGCTCGAAACCAAGCTCATGGAATCGGGGCGGTGGGCCGGCTTCTCGGGAGACATGCGCCGCATCGCCGAGACGATCTGGCGGATCGAGGACCTTGAGGATGCCGGAGAGCTGATGCGACTTGCGGCGGCCCAGCCAGGCAAGAGCGCCAAAGCGACCTGATGCGACGGGCAGGCTAGCGCCCAGATCGGTGGGGAAATCAGATGCTGAACGGGAAATGCGCGCTTGTCACCGGGTCCGTTTCGGGACTCGGCTATGTCTTGGCCGACGGCCTGGCCCGGTCCGGCGCCAATGTCATCGTCAATGGCTTGTGCGAGGCCGAGGCCGGCCACAAGGCAGCCGAGGCACTGGCCAGCGAGCACGGCATCGAGGCGGTCTTCGATCCGGCCGACCTGAGGTCGCATGATGAGATAGAACGCATGATCAGCGCGGCCGCGGCGCGGTTCGGCGCGGTGGACATTCTGGTGAAC
Source organism: Rhodobiaceae bacterium (assembly GCA_007118805.1). Classification (GTDB taxonomy): domain Bacteria; phylum Pseudomonadota; class Alphaproteobacteria; order Rhizobiales; family Tepidamorphaceae; genus SKQW01. The sequence continues at coordinate 6,170 of SKQW01000048.1, forward strand.
AACGCCGTGGTTCGGCATTTCTCCCCGATTGACGAGTTCGCCCCCGAAGAATGGAACACCTCGATCGCGGTAAACCTCAACGCCCCCTTCCATGCGGTGCGTCTTGCCTTGCCGCATATGAAGCGAAAAGGATGGGGGCGGATCGTCAATATTTCATCATACTATGGGTGGCGCGGCGCGGAGAACCGGATAGATTACGTAACGACGAAAACGGCGCTGATCGGGATGACCCGCGCGATCGCAATCGAGACGGCACGAACCGGCGTGACCTGCAACGCGATCTGCCCGGGCACGGTGCTGACCCCGGCGATCCAGGGCCGGATCGAAGGGCTGGCAAAGGAGCAGGGGCTGCCGGTGGAGGAGGTTGCGCAGCGATACGCCGAGGAGCGGAGCCCGGTCGGGCGGTTCGTGCCCGAGGCGGATGTGGCCTCGATGGCGGTCTATCTATGCGGCCCGGCAAGCGACAACATCACGGGCACCGTCCTTCCCATCGACGGCGGGTGGCTGGCCGCATGACCGTCCCATTCTCGCGTCCCTTGAACGCAATGATCAGGCGGCCCTGCCGGCGATCCGCGAATCGGAGCAAATCGGAGCCCCAATGAGCCAATCTGAGAATCCCTTTCGGGTTGATCGCGTTGCCGTGCCCTTGCGCCACAGAGTGACGGAGAGCATTCGCGACGCCATCGCGACGGGCCATTTCAAGGCCGGAGACCATCTGCCGGAGCGCGAGCTTTGCGAACTAACCGGGGTCAGCCGGACCCTGGTACGCGAAGCCATGCGGCAGCTGGAGTCAGAAGGGATCATCAAGGTTGAGCCGCATCGCGGGCCGTTCGTTGCCCGCCTGACTCGCGAACAGGCGTCGGGCATCTATCAAGTCCGCATGGAGCTCGAGGGCCTGGCCTGCACGCTGTTCGCCGAGAACGCGACGGAGGCCCAGCGCCAAGCGCTCAAGGACGCGCTCGACGACCTCAAGACCGTCGTGCGTCGTTCCGACCCGCGTGAGCGCCTGCGGGCCAAGAATCACTTCTACGATTGCCTTATCCAGGGCACGCAGAACGAAGCCCTGGGGATCTGCCTTTACATGCTGAACTCTCGCATCACGCTGCTCCGGGCAACCTCGATGAACGCGCCGGGGCGAATCAAGCAGAGCATTGCCGAACTGTCGGAGCTCGTCGAGGCGCTGATGGAGCGCGATGCAACGCGCGCAAGCAAACTCGCCCGCCACCATGTCCAGATGGCCGCGGACGCGGCCCTGAACCGGCTGGTGGAAGACGACCAGACGCTGGTGCCGTCAAAGTAGGCTTCCGGCCCGGTCACACTCATCAACACTGCCGCCGCCGGGCAGGGCGCCGGGCCGATGCTGGCCACGGGTTAGCCGCAGCCTGATCAGCTTATCGATATTCGCGGTGCCTGTCGTCGCGTCGCCGGGCGCGCCCGTCACATCATCCGGTTGGGCAGCCACATGACCACGTCCGGGACCAGGTAGAGGAAGACGATGAAGCCCAGCATGATGAGCACGAATGGCAGGACGCCCAGTACGATCTCGCGCAAGGGTACATCGCCACTGATTCCCCGCAGCACGAACAGGATGATGCCGACCGGCGGGGTGACGAGGCCGATCTCGATCAGCAATACCAGCACGATGCCGAACCATACCGGGTCGAGGCCGAGCGCCACGACGATCGGGAATGTCACGGCGAGGGTCATCACCATCATGGAGATCGATTCGATGATCGTGCCGAGCGCGACATAGACGAGCGCGATCATCAGCATGACCATCCATGGCGCCAGTTCGGCCTCGGTGACGAAGGCGACCATGGCGCGCGGCAGGCGCAGGAAGTCGAACACCCAGCTAAAGATCGCCGCGCCGACCACGATCAGCATCAAGAATGCGGTGACGCGCACGGTCTCGATAGCGCATTCATAAAGCGCCCGCAGGCTGAGCTGGCCATAGGCCAGGCACAGCAGCATGGCGATGCCGGCGCCGATCGCGCCGGCTTCCGTCGGGGTGGCGATGCCGGCATAGAGCGAGCCCAGCACGGCGAGGATGAGGAGCAGGAACGGCAGGACGCTGACCAGGGAGGCAAGCTTGACGCGGATCGGGAACGGCTCGCCGCGCGGGGTGGCGCCGGGGATCGTCATCGACCACACCAGAACGGTCAGCATGAACAGGCCGGCCAGCATGAGGCCGGGCACGATGCCGGCCATGAACAAGACGCTGATCGAGACGCCGACCATGTTGCCGTAGATGATCATCGCGATGCTCGGCGGAATGAGAATGCCAAGGGTGGCGCCGGCGGCGACCACGCCATAGGTCAGGCGCGCGCTGTAGCCGCGGCGCGTCATTTCCGGAGCCGCGACCTGGCCGAGCGTCGCCGCCGTGGCCAGGCTCGATCCGGAGACCGCCGCGAAGATCGCAGAGGCGCCGACGCTGGCATTGGCAAGGCCGCCCGAGGTGCGCCCGAACCAGCACACAAGCGCGTCGAACAGGCGCGTCGTGATGCCGCTGCGGATCAGGAAGGTGCCCATCAGCACGAACATCGGGATCGCGGTCAGGGTGAACGAGTTGACGCTGGTCCAGGAGCGGTCTGCGAGGATGGCGAGCTGCGGCCGGGACAGGAGAAAAACCAGCCCGAGCAGGCCGATCACGCCCATCGCCACGCCAACGCGAATGCCGATCAGAAGCAGGCCGAGCAGCGCCGCGATCAGCAGGATCCCCGTCCACAGCATGGAAATCCCGCCGCCGAAGTGGAACAGCAATGCGATCGCGGCGTAGATCGCCGCAACCGCGAGCATGACCCGGGCGCCGCTCCAGGCAAACATGGCAACCAGCATCGCCAGGCAGATGGCAATGGTTCCCCAGTCGAGCGGCGTGCCGTCAATGGCGACGCGCCGCGGCCCGAGCGCGATGAGAGCGCCGGCCAGCACCAGGGCGGCGATCGGAACGGTCCAGCGGGCGAGTTTGGCCGCGGGTGGGGCGAGGCGGTAGATGTCGCGCAGGATGGCGATCACAAAGAGCAGATAGCCGAGCGTGACGGGAAGCTGCGGAATCCATTGCGGCGTGGAGAGCAGGCCCCAGTCGCGCGTGTCATGGACATATTCCTGAAAATTGAAGGCGCCCATCTGCCAGGCGGCGAAGGTGACGAAGACGACCGCCACCCAGAGTGCCACCAGCTCGAAGTGCCGGCGGCGGTCGGCGTCCAGCCGGCTGACGAGAATCTCCACCTGGATATGGCGACCGCCGCGCTGAGCGACCGCAAGGCCGACAAACACGATGGCCACGAAGACGTAGGTCGCGACCTCGGTAACCCAGTAGGTCGGCGCATTGAATACGTAGCGGGAGATGACCTCGTAGCAGATGATCCCCATCATGCCGATCACGGCGGCCGCGCTGAGGAGACCGGCAGTGTCGGTCAAGGCGTCGATGCCGCGGACAAGCGGCGATCTGTCCAGACCTGGCGGATCTTCCACTTGTCCCCTCATCCTTCTGGCTGCGGCAGATTCTGGAGCCCACCTCGCGGCGCCGCGTTCGCCGATTTTCAACCGGCTAGCACAGCACAGAGCTTGACCGCAATCGGTCAGTCATATTGTATGATCTACATATTGATCCTGCGCAAGGCGGGTCCGGCCTCGTTTAGGGCCGTCCAAGGCGGGCGCGGATGGGCCAAGGCGGCATCCCAAGACGGACCGCCGAAACATGGGAGGAGTTCATGTCGAAAGCTTGGATTGGATCGAGAGGCGGGGCCGGGCGCTGGATGGCGCTGCCGCTCGCCGTCGCCATCGCTGGCGGCGCCTGGGGGCTGAGCGCCGAGGCCCAGGAGGTCGACCTGACCATGGGCATCATCGTCGCCCCGGGAGACCTCTACTCCCATGTGACCGGCAGCGTGCCCGAGCGGGTGCGCGAAGCGACCGACGGCCGCGTCGAGATCACGGTCAGCGACTCGCTGGTTGCCGCAGACCAGATCGCTTCGGCGGTGCGGGACGGGCGCCTGCCCATGTCGGCCGCCCTGCACACTTACCTCGCGGCCGAGGAGCCCCGCATGGGCATCTTCAATCTGCCCGACCTGATCAACGACATTCAGGAATACGAGCAGGTGCGCGATGCCTTCTGGGCCGACGATGTCGCCGAGATCTGGCTCGACCGCTGGAATGCCATCGTGCTGGCCGAGGGGGCGTGGTGCTACAACTATCTGTTCTCCAAGGAGCCGATCCATTCGCTTGAGGATTTCGAAGGCAAGCGGCTGCGGGTCCACAATCCCCAGACGGCGGCGTTGATGGACGCGTTGGGCGCCCGTCCCACCCCGACGGCGGTGGCCGAATTCATTCCGGCCCTTGAGCGCGGGGTCATTGACGGCCTGTTCACCTCGGCTTGCGTGGCCAATGTGATGGAAGTCTGGCGCGAGGCTCCGCATGTCCAGGAATGGCGGCTCGGGCCGGTCACGGGCTGGGCGATCCTCGTCAACCAGGACGAATGGGAAGCGCTGCCGGACGACCTTCGCCAGCAGATCCAGGAAGTGATGGCGGAGCTGGAAGCGGAGGCCTTCGGGCAGTACGAGGAGTATGTCGAGCGGGCAATCGCCGAGATGGATGCCGCCGGCGCCCAGATCTGGTCGGCCTCCGAGGCCGAGCGTGACCGGATCCTGGCACCGGAATTCGCCGAGGCGGCCTACGAATCGTGGTACGCGCGTGCCGAGGAGCTCGGTATCGACGGTCACGCCTATATCGACCGCGTGCGGGACGTGCTCGGCAAGTGAGCGCCGCGCCAAGCCCGCGCGGTTGAGCGGGGCAGAACACGGGGGTCGCGTTTTGCCGCGCGGCTCCCGCCATCGGCAAGCCGAGCTTGCCCACGCGGGTGCGCATTCGGCCTGCAATGCCATCGCCAGCGCACCCCCACAAGACGGCCGGCAGACGTCCGGGACAGGCTATGTCGAACAAGCAAACCATCGGTTTTGTCGGTATCGGTATGATGGGATGGCCGATGGCGGCATGTCTCCACGGGGCGGGCCACGACGTGCTGGTTTTCGATTCCGACCGCGCCCGCGTGGAGCGTTTCTGCGAGGAGGTGGGGGGCAGGGATGCCGCCTCGCTGCGCCAGGTCGGCGAGGAAGCCGGCATGGTCATCACCATGCTGCCGAGCAGCGCGGTGGTGACGGCCGTCCTGTTCGGCGAGGCTGACCCGCTGGCCCCGTCACTGGCGCCGGACAGCCTCGTGATCGACATGACGTCCGGTGTGCCGGACGAGACCCGGAACATCGCGACGCGACTGCGCGAAGGCGGAATCCGCATCATCGATGCCCCGGTATCCGGCGGCGTGCCGCGGGCGCAGCGGGGCGAATTATCCATCATGACGGGCGGACGCCCCGAGGACATCGAGGACGCGCTCCCCGTGCTCCAGGCCATGGGAACCGTCATGCAGGTCGGCGAGCTGGGCGCCGGCCAGGCGATGAAGGTCCTCAACAATCTGGTGTCCGCCGGGGGCTTCCTCATCGGCATAGAAGCCTTGCTGATCGGCAAGCGGTTCGGGCTCGACCCGAACACGATGGTCGATGTCCTGAACGCGTCGACCGGGATGAACAACAGCACCAAGAACAAGTTCAAGCAGTATGTGCTGTCCAGGGGGTTCGACGCCGGCTTCTCCCTTGGCCTGATGAACAAGGATATTTCGATCGCCCTCGACATGGCGCGTGCCTCGGGCGTGGCGGTGCCCTTTTCGGCGTTGTGCCGGGAGATGTGGTCCGCCGCCGGCACCGCGCTGGAGGGCGAAAAGGATCACACCGCAGTCGCGCTGCTGAGCGAACGCCTGGCCGGGGTCTCCCTTGAGCCGTCGGAAAATTGACGCATGCCCCACGGCGCCTGGCGGCGTCAGGGGCTAGGACATGACGAGTGAAGAATGGAGAGGATGCGATGAGTGACAGAGCCGGTTTCGACACGCCACTTTTCCAGAAGGGCCTGGAAATCCGACGCGACGTTCTCGGCAAGGAGCATGTCGACAGATCCCTGAAGAACGCCGACGACTTTACCGCCGACTTTCAGAAGCTGGTCACCGAATGGTGCTGGGGCGAGCTGTGGGGCCGGCCGGGGCTCGATCGCAAGACCCGCAGTATCATCAATCTGGCGATGCTCACGGCGCTCAACCGGCCGCACGAGATCCGGCTGCATGTGCGCGGCGCCCTCAATAACGGGCTGACCGAGGAAGAGATCAAGGAGGTCCTCCTTCAGACGGCGATCTATTGCGGCGTTCCGGC
>SKQW01000092.1 GCA_007118805.1 Rhodobiaceae bacterium
ACCAGCACGACCACGACCATCATGGCGAAATACTGGTTGACGAATCCGGTATCGTCGCCGACGAAGCCGAAGTCGATCATCCGGCGCACCGCCTGCGGCACGGCCAGCATGGCGCCGGCGGCGGCGATGAGAGCGGCGATGGCCAATACGACCCGCACCCGGTAGCGCGCGATATAGGGCGCCAGCATGACCAGCGGACGCAGGCCGCGGCGCGGCATGGCGGCCGGATCGCTCTCAGGTGTCTTGCCTCGGGGTGTCACATCGCTCACTCGGTCGCCATCTGGCACGCAAATCGTTCAACACAGCGCCGCGCCGCGACCCGCGAGGGGAACGGCGGCGCGCAAAGCCCATCCTGCCGGGGCCGGTTGTATCGTCGCCGGGAAGGCGATATATGCCGGCTCAATCTTCTTTCAGCATGCCGGACGGCCCGGCGGCAAGCCCGGCCAATCCCAGACGAGGTTCGATCCATGAAAAAGGACATCCATCCCGACTATCACACCATCAAGGTGGTGATGACCGACGGGACCGAATATGAGACGCGCTCGACCTATGCCGAGGAAGGAGCGACGCTCACGCTGGACATCGACGCCAACACGCATCCGGCATGGACCGGGGGCAGTCAGCATCTCGTCGACCGCGGCGGCCGGGTGAGCCGCTTCAAGAAGAAGTATGAAGGCTTCATCTGAGCCGCTGATGCGCCGCTGACGACAGCGGCCGAGGGCCAGGGCAGCCGGCCCTGCCCGCGGTCCGCTATTTGGCTATTCGCTGTCGCCCTGGAAGGCCGTGCGCACCAGAGAGAGCTGCTCGGCGACCGGATTGCTGTCCGGGGTGTTGGGCGCCGCACCGCGCAGCTGACCGTCGAGATGGCGGATGCGGGCCTGAAGCCGCAGGCTGTGCGCGATCAACTCCTTCATGGTGTCGGGCAATTCCTCGAAGCCGGCCGACTGCTCCCTGTCCTCGACATGATCGAGGCGCACCTTGCTCTTTTCCTGGCTCGCCTGATCCTCGGACATCTCGCCGTTATTGACCGCCCGCTGAAGCAGAAGCCACGAGGCGAGCTGCATCAGGCGGGTTGTCAGCTTCATGCTTTCGGTGGCGTAGGCCAGGGCGCCGATCCGGCTCAGCTCGTGGGAATCGGCGCGCCCCGGCCCGTCGAGATAGTTGGCGGTGTTTTCAAGCAGCCCCATGCCCTCCCGGAACAGGCTCATGAACTGCTCCGAGGCGGCCATGCGCTCGGCGAAGTCGACCGCGTCGCCGCGGTCGGCGGCGCGATCCTGCGCTGTAGAGGTGTCGTCTGTCATCGGCTTCCCTGTTGGTGCACGGCCCGCACCGAGATCGCCAGCCCGCCACGCCTGGCACCCGGCATTGGGCCGAGGGCGGCCGGGCCGTTGCCCGCCTGCCTGCTATTAGGCGGCCGACTCTCGGTCGAGTTCGGGGCGGATGCAATGGCGAAAAGAAAAGAGCCGCCCAAGAAGCGGCTCAGTTGGTTAACAGGGAGGCGTCAAACAGAGTGGACAGGAGCCACTCGAAATCCAGATGACTGGATAACGTCACGTTTACCCTGCGAAGCTTAAGAAATGGTTAACGCGTGCATTTTTCGCGCGGAAAACAAACGCTCCTCATCGCGGCGCTCAGCGCCACGAAAACAGGCTTTCCGCAGCGTTCCGGCTTGAATCCTTGGCCGCTAGCTCAGCCTCGATCCGACCGATCTCCGCGCGCAGCAATTCGACGCGATCCTTGAGCTCCTCGATGGACAGCGACGACAGATCGGCGCCAATCTCGACCGGCGCGGCAGCCGGGGGCCGGGCGTCGTCATCGAACATGATCAGCTCCTCCCTTAACCTGACTATGCCGTTAAGCTGACTATTCCCATAAGGGGTACAGCCTCCGGGGCACTATAGCACAGGCCGGGCCCGGTTGATGACGGCGTGGGGAAGGACCGCCTGTCGAGGCGACGCAGCTAAAGCGGTGCGCGCCGACCGTCGCCCCCGTCAAAGGATTGCAAGGCGGGATGATCCGTCGTCCAGCGCAGCGCCTCGCGCCCTTCATCCTCTCCGGCGACAATGTCGAAGACAACCGCCAGGGGCGCGCTGGACGATGCCTCCGGGATGACGATGTCATGGTCTGCAAGCGCATTCAGAATGCGCTCCTGCTCGCTCGTGCCGAGGGACGATCCGTCCTGATCGGTCAGCCGTGGGGAGATCCCCTCGATGTTCACCGTGATGCGGCCGGGTTCGTGGTCCTCTACCAATCCTCGAATATGGAGCCGCATGAGGGCCGGCTCGTCACGAAACTCCAATGCCGGGTCGTCCCACTGTCCAAGGTCGATGGCCGACGTCATGAGCGTGATGGCCCGAGTGGAGATTTCGAGCTCGGAGTCCGGAAAGGCCAGCCCGCTGTCGAGCAGAACGGCCTGTCCGGTATAGCTGCGCCCCCGCATTCCCGCGACGGCGACATCGAACGGCTCGCCCGAAACAGATGCTGCCTCGCCCGCCGCGTCGGATGCGGCCTGGTCGTTATCCTCGCTAGTGCACGCGGCAAGGGTCAGGCCGAGCGTCAGCGACAGAACAAGGGACAGGGGACGCAGGGTGGTGGACCTTGAACGGATCGCCGTTGCGATGGGCATTCGCACTCTCCTCATGTTGCGCTGTAGCATGGTTCGTGGTGCTGAACCGTATGATGGTGACCCGGCCATATTCGGATCTGTCGACATGGAGGATGCTCGTGCCCGCCACGCGGGGAATATCCGCGTGGTCATAGGCCCTCTCGATATCCGCGTGAGCGGGCATGGCAAGCGATGCCGTCAACGCCGCGACACTCGCCAATGTCAGAACGCTCCCGCGCATACTGGCCGCCTCCTTGTCTCGCACGTCATTCGGCAGACACTTGTCACGCGCCCCGCAACGCCTACCCCGTCTGAACGGAGGGGAACGCCGGAAAATCCAACGATAACTGAATCCGCTGGCCGACCACGCCATCGCCTGTTCGATGCGCCGGTCAGGCAATGTCAGGCAAGATATTGTTTTATAGTGGAATTTTTGAATTCCACATTTGATCGAGCGCGCACCGCTGACCGAGTATCAAATGTCAAATTCACTCCACTAGCTGTCCTTGCGGGGCGTTAGCGCCTCGATGATGCGGCAATCGGCGATGGTCCCCGAACGGCACTGCCGGATCAGGCGATCGAGCTCGCGCCTCAGGGCCGAGAGATCGGCGAGCTTGGCCTCGACGTCTTGCAGATGCTGCCGGGCGAGCGCATCGACAGCCGCGCAGGAGCGCTCCTCGTCATCGGCAAGCGCCAGCAGCTGCCGGACCTGATCGAGCGGAAAGCCGAGGGATCGGGCCCGCCGAATGAAGCTCAGACGCCCCATATGCCGGTCGGAATAGGCGCGATAATTCCCCGCGGTGCGG
>SKQW01000165.1 GCA_007118805.1 Rhodobiaceae bacterium
AATGATTTCCGCTGGGCGCCGATTTCGTTGAAAAGGTCGGAGTTGCTTTGGGCGTGAAGTCCTGATTCACTCCTACCGGGCAGCTGGGGGACAGGGCGATGATGGGCGAGCAGAGCGCAGTGCAGGAGGCGCTATTCTACGAGTTCAGCCTCGAACGGGACGTGCCATCCGGCCACCTGCTGCGCTCGATCGACCGGTTCGTCGACCTGTCCGGCATCCGGGCCCACTTGCGGCTCTCCGGTGGAGGGAGGAGAACTCCCCGCTCAAACCTCTCCAGCAGCCAAATTGGAGTTGTCCCGGTTTCGTGCGCCCTGAACGCTTGTGTCTGTTCAGCGCCGAACGTGATGAGCAGGATGATTTCACGCCGAGCCAGCTGCGAACGCTCCTCCCACCTCTTCCTCGGATCGAACCCGACGAGGAATCCAGCACTGAGCGACTGTTTTCGAAGGGACCCGCATCAGCCAAGCAATTTGACGCGAAATCATCCAGCTCTCCCACGGTCAGAAGCTCAGGATTTGCGTCCCTTGATCACCTTGAGCGTATCGTCGATGCGTTGGCGCGCCTTTGCGAGGTCTTGGCTGGGCCCCGACATGAATATGCGGCCCGAAGCACCGATCATCTGAACGTCGACCAGGGTAGCGGCGGGCGCCGCCTTCTCCGCCTCATTGGCCGCCATCGCGGCAAACAGCGCCGGCGCCATTTCATAGAGCAGCAGCGATTGTCCCGGCAGGATCATCGATGCGGTGCGCGTGCGGTTGAGGATGATGGCGTGCTGATCGGCGATGTCGTCGATAATGTCGGAGAACAGCGTCTTCGGGGCAAGCTGATCGCGCGGCTTGGCGTCGATGCCGGCGAGGATCGCTTGGCCGGCATCGGTCAAGAGCTTGCTGTCCTGGCTGTGCAGTTCCAGCAGCCCGAACTGGCGTTCGGTGAATAGGATGCCGGGCTCCATGTCGGGCTGCGCCTTGAGGGCGAGGTCGACGATGCGGTGAATGGCCAGCGCCGGCGCCACCTCGATGATCAGGCTGTGCTCGCCCTCGAAGGGCGGATAGCCGCGCGCCCGTATCGGCGTCGCCAGATAGGCGGCGAACTGCGGCTGCAGGTCCTCGATTGGCAGATACACTCTGAGCTCGGTCATTCCGCCTATCCGATCATCGCAAGACCTGGGACCTCGGCTTGGCGGGCGCATTCGCCATCCGTGCCGTTTCCTCCCCCAACGCTCGCCGGCCATCTGGCGCGACAGCGGACTGCTGGTTCAGACGCCGCGTTCCTCCCGGTGTTCGCTGACGTCCCGTCCGGGCCCGCGCGTGCATCATGGCTGAAATCACTTGCCCGGCGCGCCGGCGAAATGCTTGCCGAGATCGCCATGCGGCCGCGGGATGACATGCACGGATACCAACTCGCCGACCTGGTTGGCCGTCTCGGCGCCGGCCTCTGTGGCCGCCTTGACGGCGCCGACGTCGCCATGGATGACCACCGCCACTAGGCCGTCGCCGACCTGTTCGCGCGCCACGATGGTGACATTGGCGGCCTTGACCATGGCGTCGGCGGCCGCCAGCGCGGCGACATAGCCCTTCGTCTCGATCATTCCCAGTGCCTGATTGGCCATTTGCAGTCCTCCTTGCAACCGAAGCTACGGATTGGTGTCGTGCGGCCCCTCATGCGCCGCTGCCCGGCTCGTCGAGCGAGCCGATGATCAGGGCATCGACCGGGGCGCGGTGACGCTCGAAATAGGCGGCCGCCACCGAGCCCTGGGTAATCAACACCTGCTCGCCCTCGGCACAGCCCAGCGGATCGAAGGCGATCAGCCGCGAGCCAGTGTCGAGCTCGACTTCGAGCAGCGCGCCCTGGGGCAGCGTGTCGACCCGTTTGGTGGCCCAGAAGCGGCCGATCACCCGTCCTCGTACCATTCAGCCGATCCTTTCGATCTCGAGGCCGCGCTGGCGCACCCGATCGCGGGCGAGCGGCGTCAGGCGCGCTCGCTTGCCAAGCACCAGGCGCCGCGTGTCCTTGGACAGGCCATCAATCTGACGCTCGCTGATCAACCCCTGCTCGATGGTCACGCTGCCGCCTCCCGGCGTTGCCCGCGGGCCACTCGTGCCAACCGTGCCCATGCCGGAGCCGCCGCCGGCCAGCCGGAAAACCCAGCGTCCTTCCTCGATCTCCTGGCGCCCCCGGCCGTCCTTGGTGACCTTCAGCAGGCGGAGCACGAACTGCATCAGCTCGGCGGAATTGCGGATCGAGACGACCTCCTCGCGCACCGCCGGCTGCGGCGTCGTCTGGGCGCGCAAGCCGGTTCCGCCCTTGAGGCGGGCAAGTTCTTCGGCGAGCGCCTCGCGCACCAGCAGCCGGATGGTCTCAGACTTCATCCCTGGGCACCCCCCTCATGCCACGCCGCGATCGCGCAGGGCGACTTCGGCGGCCTCGCGTGCATTGCGGATCTCCGCCTCGTCGCCCGACAGATAGACTCGGCCATTGGCGCCAATCATGCGGTAGTCGACGATGCGGATATTGGCCGCCTTCTCCGCCTCATTGGCGGCGATGATGGCGTATGAAGCCGGCTGCATCTCCAAAACGAACATCGACTCTCCGCCCAGGAGCATCGAGCCCAGCTTGTTGCGGTTGACGAGAAAGGCATGGTGGTGGTCGACCCGGGTGATGATTTCCGAGGCGAGGATCTTCGGGCGGACGGCATCCTCCGGGCGCGCGCCGAGTGCGTCCAGCACCGCCTGGGCGGAGGCCTTCACGGCGGCCGTCGAGCGGGAATGGAATTCCAGATAGCCGAACTGGCGCTCTACCACCAGAATGCCGGCCGCCACTTCGGTATGCTTGAGGGCGACGTCGGTCAGCGCCTCGATGTCGAGACCCGGCGCGATCTCGATGATCTGGGCGGCGACATTGGAGCGCGGCAGCCGCCCGCGCATCCAGGTGGCAATGTAGCACAGCGTCTGCAGCTGCAGCTGATCGATAAAGATGAAGGAGCGCAGCTCGGCCATTGCCCTATTCCTTCAGCGCCGCGCGCAGCTCTTCGGCGATAATGCGCCGGATCTCGTCGCGCAATGCGTCGCGCTCCTCGGGCCCGACGGGCCGCAGCCCCGGTGGCGTTGGCGCCGCCATGCCGGGCACGCCGTCGGCTGGCGCCGGCAGCAGCGGCCCGGACAGTGTCAGCCGGGCGCCCACATACTCGCTCATATCCTGGCGAGAGTCGGCGGGATAGGCGATTTTCGTCCAGTGGACGAGATGCATCGGGCCGATATTCTCGCCCACCGAGGAGCGCCCAAAGAACCCCGTTCCCACGGTGTAGGTCGGCGCCAGATTGGTGCCGATGCCGGCGGCCCCCTGGCTGCACGGCGCGTTGACCACCACCCGGTAGCATTCGACCGAAGCGGCGTAGTCGATGACCAGTTGA
>SKQW01000279.1 GCA_007118805.1 Rhodobiaceae bacterium
GCAGCGCCTCCTCGTTGGCGCGGGCGCCGTAGTTGATCTGGATCTGATCGTCGACACGGCCTATCGCGGTCTGCCGGGGATCGCCCGAGCCGGCTTCGCCCCGATACCAGAGCACCGTGTCTTCGAGGGCATCCTCTGGCGGGTCACGGAACCCTGTGGCCGTGTCGAAGGGCGGCCCATCGACCCTGCGCGGCGGATTGTCGGCGTCGAAGTTGAAGAAATCGTCGGCTGCCGCGTAGGACGAAGCGGCAGCGAGCTCGACATCCGCGCTTCGCTGAAGAGCGCTGCCAAGCGCGGTCTGGAAATTCTCCGCGGTCTCCTGATCCGTGTCGCCCACCTCGAACACATTCGGCACGGCGACCGTCTCATATGTCTGAGTCTCCTCGTCAAAGACCTCCTTGGTGCTTCCGCCCTCCCCGACGACGGCGATCTCCACTCTGGTCTCGGTGCCGTCCGGCATCCGAAGCGTCAGGGTTACCGTCTGCCCCGGCTGGAGGTCTGCGCCCGCGAAATCGATGCTTGCTTCGCGTGGTGGAGCATCAAGGTCGGTCGTGACCACTGAGTCGGTGGTGGTGCGCATCCCGGCGATCTTGAATCCGAACGGACCGTCGTGATCCTCGCCAACGGTGACCTCGCCGGCCCCGTCATCCGAGAGTTCGAGGCGCCCTATACCTTGGTCTCCCAGATCCGCCGCCTTGCGCTCGTGCATAACCTGGGTGAAGCCGGCCTTGCCGCCCGCACCGTTGAGGATCGCGTCGGTCGTGGCGACGGGGTCCTTGTCGGTGGCCGTGCCGGCGAAGAGGTATCGCCCGGCCACTTCCGTTCTGAGGAGAGAAAGCGATTCGTCCAGGGCGTTCTCGGCGCGGATCTGCTGGCTGGTACGGTCGCCACCACTCAGATCGTAGGTCGGCATGACGACGTCCGAATGCACCTCGCGGCCGATCTCGACATAGCGCTCGAGCGCGGTGGACATCGTCTTCAGGCGCAGATCGAGCTGCTGGTTGTTCCACTGGAACGCCTCGATCCCCGACAGCCGGCCCCGCGAATGCAACGACAGCGCGCTGTCTGCGCCGAGCCTGCCCCAGGTGGCCGACTTCTTGCCGGTGGCGAGCTGGCGCTGGAGATCGAGCATCGTGTTGCGGGCATCGGCGATGCCGCGGGTCCAGCCGATCGATTTGGAAAGCGGGGGCACTCCGGTCATCGCGACCTCACATCTGCATCAGCATCGCCAACATCTCGCGATAGGACTGGATGACGCGCGTATTGGCCTGGAAGGCGGTCTGAAGTTCGATGAGTCGGGCCATCTCCTCATCGATGTTAACGCCGGATTCCCGGCTGAACCGTTCCTCGAGCTGCGAGACGACCACGTCCTGGGCCTCGCGGGCGCGGGTGGCATCGGCCTGTTTGTTGGCCTGCATCGAGATCACGCGCTGGAGATAGCCGCCGACGGTTCCCGAATAGGCGGTGGTGCCCGACACGCCGAGCTCGGAGGAGAAATGATGCTGGTCCTGGCCGAGCCGGCGCAGGATTTCCGTGGGCCGGGTCGCATCGCCCATCGGCGTGTCCTCGGCGAACCGCACGAGCCGCGAATTGTCCGCAAGGAGCTTGGGGTTGACCTTGATGCGGCCGGAAAACCCGGTCTGCTGCGGCGTGCCGTCGAGGCTGGCGCTGTAGGGCTTGTCACCGTCGCCATCCACGAAGACCGGCAGGCCGAGCCCCGACTCGAAATCGGTGGCGGTGATCTGCATTCCGAGGCTCTGGACGCCATGGTTGATGTCTTCGAGGAACTCAAGATCTCCCTCAGAGCTAACCTCCACATCAAGATCGAGCCCGCGGTCGGTCAGCGCATTGGCGACGACCTGCCTGACCCCGGCGGGATCGGCATCCCACTCCCCGAACGGGATGATCACGACGTCCTCGTTCGGGGCGGGGCTCGAATAGTCCGACGGATCTACCTTGTCGGGATCGCCGCTGACGAAGGTGATCGTCCTCTGCTCACTGCCATCCAGATAAACGAGCGACATGCGGTCGCCCGGTTGCATGCCGCTTGGATCGATCGCGACACCGCCACTGATCATGCGGCCCTCGACCTCGTTCGCCGACAGGGCGCGCGCCATGGCGTCCGCGAAAGCGTCGAGCTGCGACTGGGCCTGGACGAGGTGATCGTCGCGCAGCTCGATCAGCGCGGCCAGTTCGCCAGAGCGGACCGTCCCGTCAGCGATCAGGTCGACGATGAGGCCGCTCGGCGACTTGAGCTGCACCGCGCCGACACCGCGCTCCTGCGGGTCCGTGCTATAGGTGGTCTGGGCATTGAGCCCCCCGCGCTCGTCGAAGATGAGCTCCGCCGGTTTGCCGTCGAGCAGCGAGGTTCCCGATTGCGTGAACAGTGCCACTTCGCCGCCATCACGCTCGAGCACCTTGAGGTCGATCAGCTTGGAGAGTTCCGCAATGTGCTTGTCGCGGATATCGAGCAGGTCGGCCGGCGGATTGCCGCCGGCGGCGTGAGACGAGATGTCGAGATTGACATTGGCGATCTGCGTCAGCAGCTCGTTGATCTGCTTCACCGCGCCGGCGATGCCGCGTTCGGCCTCCTGACGCATCTCCTGGATCTCGGCCGAGGTCTGGTTGAGCGTCTGGGCGAGGGCCTGGGCATCGCGCAGCACCTTGTCGCGGACCGTCGCCGAATCGGGGCTTGTGGTCAGCGCGTCGAGCGAGCCGAGAAATGAATTGTAGAGCGAATCCAAGCCCGCCGGCGAGCCCGGCGAACCCAGCGTCGTGTCGAGATGGGTGAAGTAGCGCGACAGAGTGTTGACATAGCCCGCTCCGGACGACTCCCGCCGCATCTGGCGCAGCACGAAGGTGTCGAGTTGGCGGTTGATGTCGCCAGTGCGCACGCCGACCACCCTGTCGCCGGCGATCATCGCCGACTGGTCGAGCGCCTTCTTCGTGTAGCCGGGCAGGTCGGCATTGGCGACGTTGCGCGAGACGAGGTCGAGCCCCGCCTGTGTCGTGCGCATGCCCGACAAGGCCGAGCTCAGTATGCTGGACATCCCCATTGGGACCTAGGCCCTCTCGCTACGGCGCCGAATCTGCCCCCGGACTAGCGGATCATGTTCAGGACTTCGGTCATCATCTCGTTGCCAGTCGTCACCACGCGGGTTCCGGCCGAATAGGCCTGCTGGGTCACGATGAGCTTGGTGAACTCCTCCGCAATGTCGGTGTTGGAGCTCTCCAACGCCGATCCGAGCACCGATCCGTCGGCACCGAGGATCGCCTCGCCGGAGTCCGCTGTCGCCCGGAAGGCGCCCCCGTCCAGCTTCTCGAGCCGGTTGGGCGCGTTGAAGCTGGCGAGCCGGACATCGTAGAGGTCGATGGTGTTGCCATTGGAATACGTGCCCACGATTCGTCCGCTGTCGGAAATCGAGACGTCGACGAGCTCGCCGGCGGCGAAGCCGTTCTGGCGGAACTCGGTCGTCTTGGCCGACCCGTTTGAATCGGCGAACTGGGTCAGCCCGTTCTGACCGTGATTGATGGTGATATCGCCGACAACCGCGCCCTTTATCGTCACGTCCTCCAGCTCGACGATGCCCGTGGCAGGCTCGGTCAGCCGACCGTTCTCGTCGAACGCGTACTCGTTGTTCGGTCCCGCATTGATCCAAGCCTCCTCGCCTGCTCCCGCGTCGGGATCAGTGAGATAGAACAGGTTCCAGCGGTCATCGGGATCGTCATCCACCTTCGCCCAACGAAGCTGAAGGTTGTGCGCATCGCCGGCATCGTCGTAGACGGTGATCGCGCCGCCGGAGATCGACTGCTCTAGGAACGCGTCCTTGTCGTCACCCGTCACGGTGTCTCCGGGGTTCACCACGTCCATCAGTTCGGAGCCCGGGTCATCGGGATCATAGCGCGCGGTGTGGGGCGTCGAGGGCAGATTGGCCCGCAGCGTGACCTGGGTCGTCTTCTGCGCGGCGAGAAAGTCGTTGGAGATGCGTACCGTCTCGGGTTCACCGCCGGCCGGGTTTCCAGTTGCCGCGTCCATCGGAATGCCCTTGAGATAGTAGCCGCCGCCGTTGACGAGATGACCGCTTCTGTCAAAGGCGAAGTCGCCGCGCCGGGTGAATAGGTTGCCCTCCCCTATGATGGGCTCGCCATCGGCCTGTCCGGTGCGCTGGCCGACAATGAAGAACCCGTCGCCATTGATCCCCATATGGGTCGGCGTCGACGAGCCGCTGACATCCCCCCCGATATCGTTGGTGCCGCGCGTGAACGCGTTCACACCTCCGGGAATCTGCCGGTTCGGCGTCGAGCCGGGCACGAGGTCGGCGAAGGACGTTTCGGTCCGCTTGAAACCCGTGGTCTGGGAATTCGCGATGTTGCCCGAGATGTGCCCGAGGGCAAAGGATTGCCCCTTCATGCCCGAAATCGCGATGCCCATCGCAGAATAGATGCCCATGGTCAGCCCTCCTGATCGCCGGACCCGGTCCGGACGCAACTCTACCGGACAACCCGCAATCAAGGATCGTGCCAATCCTCATTTTCATTTGTGGCCAAGGCGTTAACGGGAAGATTGCAGTGCCGGCGGAGGCCGAACCCGGCAGAAAAATCGCCGGCGTCGGAAAAACCTGCCGGGTAATCCGGCGAGCCAGAAGGCTGGAAGGCGGCGGCGATCTGCGCTACCAGACGCGCCGGCGCCGTCGAGTGGAAAGGCAATCCATGCGTTTTTCAGGTACCCAGAACTATGTCGCGACGGAGGATCTGCGGGTCGCGGTCAACGCCGCCATCGCGCTGGAGCGCCCGCTGCTCGTGAAGGGGGAGCCCGGCACCGGCAAGACCATTCTGGCCCACGAGATCGCGGCGGCTCTCGAGGTTCCACTGATCGAATGGCACGTCAAATCGACCACCAAGGCGATCCAGGGCCTCTATGAATACGATGCGGTAAGCCGCCTGCGCGACAGCCAGCTCGGCGACGAACGCGTTCACGACATTGGCAACTATATCCGCCGCGGCAAGTTGTGGGAGGCCTTCGCGGCCGACACCCGCCCGGTGCTCCTGATTGACGAGATCGACAAGGCCGACATCGAATTCCCCAACGATCTCCTGCTCGAGCTCGACCGCATGCAGTTCCATGTCTACGAGACGGGGCGGACCGTCTCGGCCCGCCACCGGCCGATCGTCGTGATCACATCGAACAACGAAAAGGAGTTGCCGGACGCTTTTCTGCGGCGCTGCTTCTTCCACTACATCCGCTTTCCCGATCCCGAGACCATGGCCGAGATCGTCGAGGTGCATTTCCCCGGCCTCAAGAAGCGGCTGCTGCACGAGGCGCTGACGATCTTCTTTGAGGTGCGCGAGGTTCCGGGCATCAAAAAGAAGCCCTCGACCTCGGAATTGCTGGACTGGATCAAGCTGCTGCTGGTCGAGGACGTCGACGAGGCGGTGCTGCGCGAGCGCGATCCGGCGCGGCTGATCCCCCCGCTGCACGGCGCCCTACTCAAGAACGAGCAGGACGTCCATCTCTTCGAGCGGCTGGCCTTCATGAGCCGGCGCGAATCCCGCTAGGACCACGGGAAGCCTTCCCCCGACCCGTCGAGTTGATCCGGAGTGCGGCCCGAAGGGCTGCATCTCAAGCAGGCAAATCGCACAGGCCGGACGTCAGGGCGCGCGGCGGCGAGCATGGCGACTGACCGAATTTCCCACTGACCTTCGGTTTCTCGGTTGGAAGCGCCAGGATGTGCCGCTAGCATTCGCACCCGCAAGTCATGATCGACCCGCGGGAGAGGCGATGAGCGAGCATATCGAGGTGGTCCGCGACGGTCACAGTCTCGGCCTGCGCTTTGCCCGGCCCGAGAAGCGCAACGCGATTACCGCGCCGATGTATCTGGCGCTGGCCGAGGCGCTGCGCGAGGCCGAGGACAGCTCGGAAATCCGCGTGATCGTGCTTCGCGGCACCGAGGGGTGTTTCACCGCCGGCAATGATGTCGGTGACCTACTAGAAGCGCCGCCGACCGAGCCGGGCGCCCCTGTCATGCAGTTCCTGGGAGCGCTGGCGGCCAATACCGTGCCCCTGGTTGCCGCGGTCGATGGCGACGCGGTCGGCGTCGGTACCACCATGCTGCTTCACTGCGATGTCGTGCTGGCCACACCGCGCGCCCGCTTCCGCCTGCCCTTCGTCGATCTCGGCTTCGTGCCAGAGGCCGGCTCGACCTTGCTCCTGCCACGCATACTAGGCTACTCGCGAGCCGCCGAGCTGGCCCTGCTGGCCGACTTCTTCGATGGCGAGCGCGCCCATGCTCTGGGCATCGTCAACCGCCTCGTGGCTCCGGAGACGCTCGAGGCGGAAACGACGGAGATCGTCGGCCGGCTCGCCGCCAAACCGCCGCGCGCAATGCGCGAGACCAAGCGGCTGATGAAGGACGGCGCGGCGCTCGATGCGGCCATACGCCGGGAGGCCGACGTTTTCGCCGAGCGTATGGTTTCCGCCGAGGCGCGCGAAGCATTCCGCGCCTTTGCCGAGAAGCGCAAGCCAGACTTTTCCGGCCTGTTCTGAAAGGGTCCCGCAATGCTGCGACTGCTGCTCATGCGCCACGCCAAGTCATCCTGGGACAACCCGGAGACAGCGGACTACGAGCGGCCACTGAGTTCGCGCGGACAGCAAGCGGCGCCTGCCATGGGCGCCTTCATGGCCGAACGGGATCTCATCCCGACCCGTATCCTGTGCTCGGCCGCGCAACGGGCAAGGGAGACCCTGGCTCTCCTGCTGCCCCATCTGACCGGCGATATTGATATTTGTATTGCCCAGCGCCTTTATCAGTCCGACGCGCCGGGCTACCTGACCGCGGTCAGGGAGTATGGCGGCACTGACCTCACCGTCCTTCTGATCGGTCACAATCCCGCAATAGAGGATTTCGCGCATGTGCTCGCCCCGATGGGCGATGCGGCGGGGCTTGCCAGCATGAAGGCGAAATATCCCACCTGCGCTCTCGCCATCATTGGTTTCGACCTCGCACACTGGCGCGATATCGGACCGGGCGAGGGGCGGCTGATCTCCTTCAACACCCCGAAGACAATCGGCGCCGCCGAGCCTTGAGCGCCCACGCCCCGGAGATCAAAGCGATACCTTCCGCTTAGCGCGGACAGTGCCTACATTGCGGGCCCACGGACAATCGGACCTCGCATCTTGAGCCTGACCACCATCGGCGACGAGTCGCGCCTCGCCCTCGGCAATCTCCGCGACTTCGCGAGCGGGCTCGTGGCGCCGTCGCTCCGCCTCGGCGTCACCGGGCTGTCGCGCGCCGGCAAGACTGTGTTCATCGCCGCGCTCGTGCATAACCTCATCCATGGCGGCCGCCTGCCGGTGTTCGACGCCATGGCGCATGGACGGCTCGCGCGGGCTCGCCTTGATCCCCAGCCCGACGACGACGTGCCGCGCTTCGACTACGAAGCCCATATCGCCGCGCTTACCGAGGCCCGGACGTGGCCCGAGTCCACCCGCCGCGTGAGCGAGCTGCGCCTGACCGTCGACTACGAGTCGGCCACCTTCTGGGGACGCAATGTCGGGCCCGGTCGGCTCCACATCGACATTGTGGACTATCCCGGCGAATGGCTGCTCGATCTACCTCTGCTGGGCCAGAGCTACGCGCAGTGGTCGGCTCACGCCCTGGCGCTCAGCCGCACGGGTCCGCGCCGCAAGCTGGCAGCGGCGTGGCACGGGCATTTGGCAACCCTCGATCCCGATGCGGCGGAGGACGAGGCCGCGGCCCGCGAGGCGGCGGCGCTGTTCACCGACTATCTGCGAGCGTGCCGGGACGAACGCTTCTCCCTGTCGGCACTGCCGCCGGGCCGCTTCCTGATGCCGGGCGATCTCGAAGGCTCGCCCGCCCTCACTTTCGCCCCCCTCGACGTCGCGCCTGATGCGCGCGGGTCCCGCGGCAGCCTGTTCGCGATGATGGAGCGGCGCTTCGAAGCCTACAAGTCCGTGGTGGTGCGCCCCTTCTTTCGCGACCACTTCGCCCGGCTCGACCGGCAGATCGTACTAGTGGACGCCCTTCAGGCTCTCAATGCGGGCGCCTCGGCGATCGCCGATCTTGAAGCGGCGCTTGCCGAGATCCTCGCCTGCTTCCGCCCCGGCCGCTCCACCTGGCTCGGCCGCCTGCTGACGCGGCGGGTCGACCGCATCCTGTTCGCCGCCACCAAGGCGGACCATCTCCATCACCGCAGCCATGACCGGCTCGAGGCCATCCTGCGCCGACTTACCGGAAGTGCGATCGCCCGGGCCGAGTTCGCCGGCGCCGAGGTCGACGTCGTGGCGCTGGCCTCGGTGCGGGCAACCCGCGAGGCGACGGTCAAGCGCAAGAGTCAGCTGCTCGACTGCATCGTCGGCACCCCGGAAAAGGGCCAGCGCGTCGGTGGCGAGAGGTTCGACGGCACCGAGGAGATCGCCGTCTTCCCCGGCGACTTGCCGGCCGACCCGGACGCTGTGTTCGTTAATCCCGATGCCGTCTTCGAGGTTCCGGAGGTCGTTTCAGAAGCCGATGCGGGTTCCTATCGCTTCGTGCGGTTCCGGCCGCCGCCGCTTGAGCGCAGCGTGACCGGATCGGCCCTGTCGCTGCCCCACATCCGGCTCGATCGTGCCCTCCAATTCCTCATCGGAGATCGCCTCGAATGACACCGAAGAAGCGCCGCGAGCCCGCCGCCTTCCGGCTCGACGACCCATCCTTGGAGATCGAGGCTGGCGAGCGCCCGGTGCAGGAATCCAATGCGCCCGTGTCGGAGATGGCAACGCCGGAAGCGCTGCCCGCCGAGAGTTCCCTCGGCAACGGCCGGTCCGGATTAGCAAGAGGCTGGCGTCTCGGGCGGCTCTTCCTTGCCGCCGCCGGCGCGTTGCTTACGCTGGCGGTCGGCTATTGGGTATCGGAACTGATCGAGGCCCTGTTCGACCGGGCCGCGTGGCTGGGCTGGACCGGCCTGGCAGTGGCGGCGCTTGCCGGCCTGAGCTTCGTTGCGCTCGTGGTCCGGGAGGTTATGGGCCTAATACGGCTGGCCCGCGTCACCCGTCTGCGCGCCGAGGCAGATGCGGCGGCGGCCGGGGACGACCGGGACGCCGCCCGGCTGATTGCCCGCGAACTCGTCCGCCTCTATGCCGCCCGCCCGGACAGCGCGCGCGGGCGCGCCAATGTGAGCGCCCACGCCGGGGAGATCATCGACGGGCGCGACCTGTTGCGGCTCGCCGAGCGCGAGCTCATGACCCCGCTCGACCGCAAGGCGCGCGCCTTGGTGACCGGGGCGGCTCAGCGCGTCTCTGTAGTCACCGCCGTCAGCCCGAGAGCGCTCGTCGACGTCCTCTATGTCGCCTTCGAATCCCTGCGCCTGGTCCGGCAGATCGGCGCGCTCTATGGCGGCCGGCCAAGCGGCCTCGCACTCATCCGTCTGGCTCGCCTCGCCATTGGCCATCTCGCCATCACCGGCAGCCTGGCGATGACCGACAGCCTCGTCCATCAGGTGGTGGGCCAAGGGCTCGCCGCGCGCGTGTCCGCCCGGCTCGGCGAAGGCGTGGTCAACGGCCTGATGACCGCGCGCGTCGGACTTGCCGCACTCGATGTGTGCCGGCCGCTGCCCTGGCTTGCCAACGATCCACCCGGCCTGCGCGAGGTCATGGCCACGCTCGCCGGCACCGGCGGCGGCAAGAGAATGCCCAAGGAACCAGTGACCTGAACGCCGCATTCACAATTCGAACCCTTGACCGGCCGCCCCGTCGGCGTATGTGTGGAAGTCCGGCGGGCGCCATCAATGAGCATCAGGAAGACATGTCGCACAGCCCCCACTTTTCCTCCATAGCGTTGTCCACCGCGATGCTCGGCATCGCCCTCGCTGCGCCTGGAACGTCCGCCCCGGCGGTGGCCGAGCCGAGCGAAAGCGCATTCCTGCAATCCTTCGCTGGAGAATGGCGCGGGCAAGGCGCCTTCCGGCGCTCGCCCCGCCACGAGCCGGAGTCGGTAGTCTGCCGGGCCAATGCCTCGGTCAACGGCACCCACGAGCTACAAATCGGTGGGCGCTGCGGCGGCGAAGGCTTCACCGGCACGTTCCGCATCACGGCCCAATATGACCCGGCGAGCGACACCTATACGGCGCTATTCGCCGGCCCGCCGAGCGTCGGTTCCTCGCAGCTCGCCGGGCACCGCGAGAACGGCAACCTGCAGCTTTCGGTGAATCATCCCGGCCAGCCGCCGTCGACGCTGCAGATCGCGCAGCAGTCGCAATCGGCCTTCCGCATTCACTCGCGGACGACATCCGGCCAGGAGACCTTTACCTCGGCCGAGATTCACCTTCAGCGCCAATAGGCGTCAGCGGTGCTTGCAACCTTTTTCCATGAGCTCAAGCAGGCTGGCCTGCCGGTCAGCCTGCGCGAGTATCTGACACTCATGGCGGGCCTCAACGCCGATCTTGCCGGCAAGCGGGTTGAGGACTTCTACTATCTCTCCCGAGCCTGCCTAGTGAAGGATGAACGCCACCTCGACCGTTTCGACCGCGTTTTCGGCCATGTCTTCAAGGGCCTGGATACGGTGTCCGAGGGCATCGAGGCCGAGATCCCGGAGGAGTGGCTCCGCCGGCTGGCCGAGAAACACCTCACCGAGGAGGAACGGGCCGAGATCGAAGCGCTGGGCGGGTGGGACAAGCTGATGGAAACCCTGAAAGAGCGGCTCAAGGAGCAATCAGGGCGCCACCAGGGCGGCAACAAGTGGATCGGCACCGCCGGCACCTCGCCCTTCGGCGCCTGGGGCTACAACCCGGAAGGCATCCGCATCGGCCAGGATGAGAACCGCAACTTCCGCGCCGTGAAGGTTTGGGACCGGCGCGACTTTAAGGATCTCGACGACACGCTGGAGCTCGGCACCCGAAACATTAAGGTGGCGCTCAGGCGCCTGCGCCGCTTTGCCCGGTCCGGCGCGGCGGACGAGCTCGACCTCGACAACACCATCCGCGGCACCGCCCATCGCGGCTATCTCGATCTCAAGTTCCGCCCGGAGCGGCGCAACGCGGTCAAGGTGCTGCTGTTCTTCGACGTCGGCGGATCGATGGACTGGCATGTGCGCGCCTGCGAGGAGCTGTTTTCAGCGGCCCGCTCCGAGTTCAAGGTGATGGAGCATTTCTACTTCCATAACTGCCTTTACGAAAATGTCTGGAAGGAGAACCGCCGCCGCTGGCAGGCGCGCACCTCGACCTGGGACGTGCTCCACAAATACCCGTCGGACTACAAGGTGATCTTCGTCGGCGACGCCGCCATGAGCCCCTACGAGATCATCGTGCCCGGCGGCTCGGTCGAGCACGTGAACGAGGAGCCGGGCGTCGCGTGGCTAAGCCGCGTCCTCGATATCTATGAGCGCGCCGTCTGGCTCAACCCGCTTCCCGAACGCCATTGGGACTATACGCCGTCGATCGGCATGATCGGCCAGCTCTTCTCGGGCCGCATGTTTCCCCTGACGCTCGACGGCATTGATCGGGCCATGCGGGAGCTGGCGCGGTAGGGACGGCGGCCCGACCTCCCCTTTCGGTCCGCTGAGCGCGGCTCCCATCGGGCTATTGCACCGTCCCGCGGCGAGCGGAGTAAGCTTGTCTCTCGATGCCGCTCGACACCATTATCACCTCGCCATAGTCGTTCGACACTGCGGCATTATGTTAGTCATTCGATAATTTCCCTTGCGTAATCTACGCCATTATGCGCCCAGTGTTTCTTACAATTTCGCTATTCGGCCTCATTGTCTGGGACCTGACCATCAATCACGGGAGGGTTTTCCGGACCGTTGCCTCGATCTTAGCGCACGCCCTGCGCCAGATCGGTCTGATCTGACAGTAGAGCGAACGGACAGGGGCCTCATCGTCATGGTTCCAGGACATCCCGCCCGTCGCTTGGGTCCTCCCCCGCTCTAGGCAAGTTGGCAAATGGAACGTTAAGCGCCACTACGCGCTGATCGAGGTTAATGCAACCAAATCTTATCCTCCGCCTCTTACGCTGCGTTATGCCACTTCAATTTGCATATACATTGCTGGGAATAACGCAATGAGGCGGTCTCTGAAGCAGGCAAGGGGGAATAGCAGCGGCAATGCCGCAATCCTGTTTGCTGTGTCCTTACCGGTTCTCGTGGGATTTGCGGGCCTCGGGGTCGAATCCGGCGAATACATCGTCTCGGGGGGCACCCTGCGCATCAACAGCAACAGCCTTGTCAAGGACGATGGCGTCACCTTCTTCCTGACCGACGGCGCCAACCTTCACATGAACGGCACGGCAACCGTCGATCTGTCGGCGCCTAC